>NZ_MKJY01000580.1 GCF_001942465.1 Actinomadura sp. CNU-125 | reverse complement strand
TGGGCGTTGGCCGCCTCGGGACGGTTCAGCGTGATGACCGCGACGCCGTCGGCGGCCTCGTACAGGATCTGGTCCATTGCTGTCTCCTTGTCTGCCGGTCGTCTGCGGGGCGGCGCCGCCCGCCCATCAGGGGAGGCCCGCGCCGGGCACGGTGACGCGGACGGTCGCGATGGCGGAGGTGCGCGCCCCGGCGAGCTGCGCGGCGTCCCAGCCGTCGGCGGACAGCAGGAACAGGGGCCGCCGGTCGGCGCCGCCGAGCGCGCAGGCGACCGCCATCTTGCCGCCGGCGGAGACGCGGTCGGTGACCTCGCCGCCCGGCAGGACGCGGCGGAACTCGCGGGCGAGCGGCGAAGGCCGCCCAGACGGCGCCCTCGGCGTCCAGGGCGATCCCGTCCGGTGCGGCGTCCGGGGTGGCCGCGACGACGCGCCGCCCGCCGAGTTCCCCGTGGTCGCCGATGTCGAACGCGGTGAACCGCTTGGCCGTGGACTCGGCCACGATCAGCACCCGCCCCCGGACGGCTTCTGCCCCGGTGTCTCGAGCTTGAGCGTGGTCTCGCCGTCCGGCGTCGTCGTGTAGACGGCTTCGCCGTGCATGTCCGAGAACCACAGTTCGCCGGCGTGCCAGCGCGGCCCTTCGGTGAACACGAAACCGTCCGCGAGGAGTTTCGGGTCGCCGCCGCCCGGTTCCAGCGCCGTCATCCGATGGTCCTCCGCTCTCTCGGGTGCACGCCGCACCGGCCACCGCACCGGCGGCGCGCGCGGGAGATTCGATGCTGTGGTAACAGTCGAACGGTGTCAAGGCTCGGCGGGCGGCCCTCCCGGTGCGGCCGGGCCGGGGGAGGGCCCGGCCCGCGGGCGTGACGGGTCCGTGAGGCCCGAATGAGATAGATTGATGGACGCCAAAGTATTGGAGGTGGGTGCCGTGGTTCGGCATACCGCCGACTCGGCGGAGATCTTCAGGGCACTGGGGGACCCGGTGCGCCTGGACATCGTCCGGCGGATCGCCGCGGAGCACCGGCTGGCGTGCGGCGCCCTCGATGAGACGCTCCCCGTGTCGAAACCGACCATCTCCTACCACACCAAGATCCTCAGGCGGGCCGGGATCATCGACGTGCACAAACGCGGTCGGCTCTCCTTTTACTCGCTGCGGCGGGAGGCGCTCGGCGGGGTCATGGACGATCTCGCGGCCCTCGCCCCCGATCCCGGAGCGGCCGGTGCGGTTCCGCCGCACGACCGTCCCGTCACCCGGGGACCGGCGGCGCCGCGCGCGTCCCGCGCCCATGGTCACCTGGTGATTCCGGAGTTTCAGCGGCCGACAGCGGCGAAACAGTCGTGGTCGTCGGCCGCGGTGCCGAGGCGGTGCTGGAGTTCGGTGGTCACGATGGGGGCGACCTTCAGGGTGACGCCCCAGAGGAAGAAGCCGTGGACGATGCCGCGGCGCATGCCGAGCCACGCGTCGTCCCACGACGGCGCCTCGACCCCGGCGGCGCGCAGCCGGTCCAGGTAGTGGCGGAGCAGGTCCCGCTCGTGCCGCCGCCGGTCTTCGACGGTGAGCGTGGACGCGAGGTGGTATCCGACGTCGATGTACCAGGGGCCGCGCTGCACCAGTTGCCAGTCGAGGAACGAAGGGCGCCCCTCGCCGTCGAGGTAGAGGTTGCCGACGTGGGCGTCGCCGTGGACCACGGTCCAGGGCGACTCGGCCGCGGTCTGCTCGGCCAGCGCGCGGTACGCCGCGACGAGCCGTTCGGGGTCGCGGACGCCCTCGGGCACGCCCGCGCCGATGTCGCTCTCGAAGTTGCCCCGGATCTCCTTGACGCCCCGGCCCGCGAGGGTGGCGCCGAGCCGCGGCGCCAGCCAGCCGGCGGCGCCGATCGCCGGATCGCCCCAGGTCGCGGCGTGGAGCGTGGCGAGCTGCGCGAGGCTCTCGGCCGCCTGCTCGGGCGTGTAGTCGCTGGTGGCGTCGAGGAAGGTCGCGCCCTGGGCGACGACGTCCTCGGTGATGACCACGCCGTGGCCGGTCTCGGGATCGATGCCGGCGTACACGCTGCGCAGGGTGCGCACACCGCTGCGGGCCGCCAGGTCGCGGTAGAAGGAGACCTCGAACACGCCGGTGCGGCGTCCCGGCCAGCCCGCCTCCGAGAAGTAGCCCTTGACGCACAGGTCCGGGGACAGCCCTTCGGGGAGACCGGCCTCGCACTCGATCCTGAAGCGGGCGTTGGTCGAGATGCGGCTGACCACGGGACCGGGCGTGACCTTGCTGATCCGGACGCCCGGGAAGCGGTGGCCGAGCGCCGCGTCGAGCCAGTCCGGCGCCAGGACGTCGTCGAGTGCGGGCGGCGCGGGCGGCGGGGTGCGGGTGGGTGAGGACATGGGCGCTCCTCGGATCCATATTTTTGGAAATCTGAAATGGAAGGTAACATCGGCTCGGTGATCTGACCAGAGACCGGAGCGGGCTCGTCTCGCGGCGGGGTGACCGATGAACGCTCGCGAAATGTTCCGCAGGCCCGTCAGTTTCGGGTGCGTGGCGCCGCCGGACGCCGCGGGCGTCCGGGCCGCGGAGGAACTCGGCGCCGACTCGCTGTGGGTGGGCGGTCACATCGCCTCGGTCAATCCGAGCCCCGAGCCGATGGCGTGGCTGGCCCGCCTGGTCGAGCAGTCCCGGAGCGCCGTCCTGGGCACGGCCGTCGTGCCGCTGCCGCTGTATCCACCGGCGCTGATCGCGAAGCAGGCCGCCGACCTCGACCGCGCGGCGGGCGGCAGGCTCGCCCTCGGGGTCGGAGTGGGCGGCGAGTACGCCCAGGAGTTCTCGGCCTGCCAGGTGCCGCCGCACCAGCGCGGTGCGCGGGTGGACGAGGCGCTGCCGTTGATCCGGCGGCTGTGGGCGGCCGAGCCGGTCACCCATTCCGGGGCGCACTATCCGATGTCCGACGTGGTCGTGCACCCGGCACCGGCGCAGTCGCCGGGGCCGCCGATCATCGTCGCGGGCCGGGGACGGGCGGCGATGCGCCGCGCGGCGACGCTGGGCGACGGCTGGATGCCGTACATGTACTCGCCGCGCCGTTACCGGGAGTCCGTCGAGGAGATCACCCGGACGGCGCGGGCGGCGGGCCGCGACCTGAGCGACTTCGTCTGGGCGCTCTACCTGCCGGTCTCGGTCCGCGCCGACCGGCACCGCGCCCGCCGGGACGCCGCCGCGTTCCTCGGGGGGACCTACCGCCGGGACTTCGACGGGCTGGTCGGCGCCGTGACCGCGTCGGGAGAGCCGGGCGAGGTGGCGGCACGCGTCCGCGCGTACATGGACGCCGGCGCCCGGCACTTCGTGTTCCTCGACTGCCGCCGGGACGCGGGCGGTCTCGGTCCGCTCTTCGCACAGGTCGTGGCGGACCTCCGCACCCGCTGACGCGGTCTCCCGCGGGCCACCGGGGCCCGCGCCTCCGCCCCGTGCCGGACGGCGCGCCCGCACCGTTCGTTAGATCGAAAACCACAAAACTATTTACATGCCGAGAATGTCGTTCTACCGTTGCGCGTACTCGGGTTCCACCGTCCGACCAGGGGAGGCGTCCGTGCACGAAGGAGCGTTCGACGGCTTGAGGGTCGTCGAACTGGCGCAGTGGGTGTTCGTTCCGGTCGCGGGTGCGCTGCTGGCCGACTGGGGCGCCGACGTCGTCCGGATCGAGCGCCGCGAAGGCGACCCGTACCGCGGTCTCGCCACCCAGGGGATCGGGACGGACGCGGGCGGGGTGAACCTGTCGATGGCGCTGGCCAACCGCGGCAAGCGTTCCGTCGCCCTCGACCTGCGCCACGAGGACGGCCGGGCCGTCCTCGACGAGCTGCTGACGACCGCCGACGTCTTCCTCACCAACTTCCGACCCGGTGCGCTGCGGCGCCTCGGGCTGGACGCCGAGACGCTCGCCGAGCGGTTTCCCCGGCTGGTCTACGCGCGCGGCCACGGCTTCGGGGTCCGCGGGCCGCACGCCGACCGCCCCGGTTACGACTCGTCCGCGTTCTGGGCGCGCGGCGGGATGGCGCACGTCCTGACGCCGCCGGACCGGGCCGACCCGATCGGCCAGCGCGGCGCGATGGGCGACCGCAACGGTGCCATGGCGCTCGCGTTCGGCGTGGCGTCGGCCCTTCTGCGCCGGGAACGCACCGGCAAGGGCGGGGTCGTGGACGTCTCGCTCCTCGCCACCGCGATGTGGACGCTGTCCTCCGACCTGCTCTCCGCCCTCCAGGGGCAGCGGCCCCGCGCCGCGTCCGGCGACGACGCCCGCATCAACCCGCTCGTCGGCATCTACCGGACCAAGGACGACCGCCACATCCAGCTGGTCTTCCTCCAAGGGGACCGCTACTGGCTCGACTTCTGCGCACTGGTGGGACGGGACGACCTGGCGGGCGACCCGCGCTTCGCCGACATGGCGGGACGGCGCGAGAACCGCAAGGCGTGCGTCGCCGAACTCGAAGCGGAGTTCGCCAAGCGGACCTACGAGGAGTGGCAGGAGCTGCTCGCGGGGATCGACGCGCCGTGGGCGCCGGTGCAGGCCGTCGAGGAGCTCCTCACCGATCCCCAGGTCGTCGCGAACGGCTACATCGACGAGGTCGTCGACGACGACGCGTCCTACTCGCTCCCGACGGTGCCCGTGCAGTTCGACGAGCGCCCGCCGACGCTGCGCCGGGCGCCCGAGCACGGTGAGCACACCGAGACGGTGCTGCTCGAACTCGGCTACGACTGGGAGCGGATCGCCGAGCTCAAGGACGCCGGGGCCGTCCCATGACGGCGGCCGGTGAGAGCGCACCCGGTGCGCCCGGCGCGGCCGTGCGGCCCGTCCCGGTTCCGGACGACGTGTCCGCCCCGTACTGGGCGGCGGCGGCCGGGCACCGGCTCGTGCTGGCCCGCTGCTCCGCCTGCGCGGCGTTCGCGATCCCGCCCGACCAGATCTGCCCGCACTGCCACAGCTCGACGCCCGGGTTCGTGTTCGAGCCGGTCAGTGGCCGGGGTCGGGTGCGGTCGTGGACGACGATCCGGCAGGCGTTCCTGCCGGGTTTCGATCGGGACGTCCCGTTCGTGCTGGTGGACGTCGAGCTGGTGGAGCAGGAGGAGCTGCGGATGGTCGGGCGGCTCCTGGACGGCCCGGACGCCCCCGTGCGCCTCGGCGCGAGCGTGCGGGCGGCGTTCGAGGACGTCGCCCCCGGTGTCGCGGTCCCCGCGTTCGTCCTGGAGGGCGCGGAATGAGCGGCAGGTTCGCGGCGAGCAACAAGGTCGCGCTGGTCGGGTACGCGCACAGCGACGTCCGGCGGCACATTCCGCGGCCGCTGGGCGCCCTGGCCCTGGACACCGTGCGCACGGCGATCGCCGACGCCGGGCTGGAGCCGGAGCAGGTGGACGGGGTCGTCGCGGCGTCGCTGTTCCCCACGTCCGGCTCGCACGCCGCGGCCGACGGGACCAGCACCGTGACGGCGGGCTGGCTGGCCCAGCGCCTCGGCACCGACCCGCGCCACGTGTCGAGCTTCCAGGGGATCGGGCAGATCCCGGGCGCCGTCGCGACGGCCGTCAACGCGATCGCGGCGGGTGCCGCCGACCACGTCGTCATGTTCCGGGCGCTGCACAATCCGGCCGGGCGCTACCACGCCAACACCATGCGGGAGGCCGCCGGCGTCGACCAGTGGACGGTTCCGCAGGGGTTCTTCGGGCCGCTGTCGATGATCGGGCTGCCCTACAACGAGTACCTCCAGCGGTACGGGGCCGATCGGGAGTCGATGGCGGCCGTGGTCGTGGAGGCGCGCAAGAACGGGGCCCGGATCCCCTGGTCGTACTGGTACGGCAAGCCGCTCACGGCCGAGGAGTACCTGGCGGCCCCGATGATCAGCGACCCGGTGTGCCGGTTCGACTGCGACATCCCGGTGGACGGCGTCGCGGCGTTCGTGCTGACGTCCGCGGAGCGGGCGCGGGACCTGCCGCACCGTCCGGTGTACGTGTCGGGGTACGCGGGCGGGGCGAGCGCCGCCCGGCGGCTGCCGCTGCACTGGCCGCTCGACGACATCATGGACGGGGGAGAGGCGACCGTCCGGCGGCTGTGGGAGCACTCCGGAGTGAAACCGGAGGAGGTCGACCTCCCGCAGCTCTACGACGGTTTCTCGCCGTTCGTCTACTTCTGGCTGGAGCTGCTGGGGTTCTGCCCGCGCGGCGAGGCGCACCGGTTCGTCCAGGACGGGCGGATCGACGCCGACGAGCCGGACGGGCTGCCCGTGCTGTCGGGCGGCGGAGCCCTCGGCAACGGCCGCATGCACGGCGTCCCGCAGATGCTGGAGTGCTACCTCCAACTGTCCGGACGCGCCGGGGACCGCCAGCGGGAACGCGCGACCGTCGCGGTCGCCTGCCAGTCGTCACCGCACTACGGAGGCGCGGTCGTCTACAGCGCCGCACCTTTCTGACCCACGAGAGAAAGGACGAGCCGTTGACACTCCTGCCTCAACGCGGCTCATACATCGCCGGCAAATGGACGGACGGCGACGACGCGTTCGCGGTCGAGAACCCGGCGGACGAGTCGCACGTCGCGGACGTCGCCGCCGCCCCCGTCGCCGAGGTCGAGCGCGCGATCGTCGAGGCGCGCCGCGGCTTCGACGCCGGGGTGTGGGCGGACGCGCCCGCCCCGGAACGCGCGCGGGTGCTGCGCGCGTTCCTCGACCACATCGCGGGGACCCACGCGGCGCTCGTCGACACGATGATCGCGGAGGCGGGCCAGCCCCGCGTCTTCGCCGAACGCGCTCAGTTCGGCGCCGGGCTGGCGCTCTCGCGCGACACCATCGACCTCTACCTGTCGATGCCGCACGAGGAGAGCAACCCCGTTCCGACGGACGAACTCGTCCGCGACGGGGTACGGCTGAGCGTCCGGCGGCACGAGCCCGTCGGTGTGGTGGCCGCCATCACGCCCTACAACGCGGCGTTCCTGATGGGCCTGCAGAAGATCGTCCCGGCGCTGATGGCGGGGAACTCGGTGGTGCTGCGCCCGAGCCCGCTGACGCCGCTGTCCTCGCTGGTGTTCGGCGCGGCGGCCGAGGCGGCCGGGCTGCCGCCGGGCGTGCTGAGCGTCGTGGTGGAGCCCGGTCCCGCGGGAGCCGAGCTGCTCACCGGCCATCCGGCGGTGGACATGGTGTCGTTCACCGGGTCGACCGCGGTCGGACGGCTGATCCTCGGGCAGGCGGCGCCGACGGTGAAGCGGGTGGCGCTGGAGCTCGGCGGCAAGTCGGCGCAGATCTACCTGCCGGACGCCGTCGACCGGGCTGCGGCGGGCGCCGTCGCCGTCGTGGCGGCGACCGCCGGGCAGGCGTGCGTCGCGGCCACCCGCATGCTCGTGCCGCGGGACCGCAAGGACGAGGTGGTCGAGGCGGTGTCCCGGGCGTACGCGGGGATCACGGTCGGACCGCCGGCCGACCCGTCCGCCGGGATGGGGCCGGTCATCAGCGCCGCCCAGCGGGACCGCTGCGAGCACTTCGTGAAGCTGGCGGTGGAGCACGGCGGCAGGGTGGCGCACGGGGGCGGACGTCCGGACGGGCTCGACCGCGGCTACTACTTCCGGCCGACGGTCCTCGACCTGCCGGGCAACGACAACCCGGCCGCGCGCGAGGAGATCTTCGGGCCGGTCATCGGGATCATCGGCTACCGCGACCTCGACGACGCGGTGCGGATCGCCAACGACAGCGACTACGGGCTGTCCGGCCAGGTCTACGGCGCCGACGTCGCCGCCGCGACGTCCGTCGCCCGCCGGTTGCGGACGGGGGCGGTCAACGTCAACACCGGCATGTTCAGCGCCTACGCGCCGAGCGGCGGCTACAAGCAGAGCGGCCTCGGCCGCGAGCGCGGGCCCGACGGCATCCGCGCCTTCCAGGAAGTGAAGCACCTGGCCATCGGCGGGCTCCGCTGAGCTCGCCCGTCCAACCGAAAGGAAGCGGAAATGGCGTCCAACCTGAATCTGGACTGGCTGATCTCGGTCGACGACCACGTGCTGGAGCCGCCCAACGTGTGGGTCGACCGCGTGCCCAGCAAGGACCGCGACCGTGCCCCGCACATGGAGGTCGACGACGACGGCATGGACTTCTGGGTCTATGACGGCAAGCGGATGCCCAGCTCCGGCCTCAGCGCCGTGGTCGGGAAGGCGAAGGAGGAGTTCAGCCCGGAGCCGGTGCCCTACAGCGAGATGGCGCCCGGCTGCTACGACGCCGCGGCGCGCGTGAAGGACATGGACCGCGCGGGCATCCTGGCGTCGCTGTGCTTCCCGTCGGTGACGCGGTTCTGCGGGCAGCTGTTCTATGAGGCCGAGGACCGCGAGTTCGGGTTCACGTGCCTTCAGGCGTACAACGACTGGATGATCGACGAGTGGTGCGCGGCCGCGCCCGGCCGCTACATCCCGCTCGTCCTGATCCCGCTGTGGGATCCCAAGCTCGCCGCCAGGGAGATGGAGCGCTGCGCGGCCAAGGGCGCCACGACGTTCGCGTTCTCGGAGAACCCCGAGCCGCTCGGCCTGCCGACGATCCACGACCCGAACGGGTACTGGGAGCCGGTGATGGCGGCGGCCAACGACCTGGAGATGGTCGCGTCGATGCACGTCGGGTCGTCCTCGACGCTGCCGCAGATCTGCTCGGACGCGCCGTTCATGGCGAATCTGACGTGGGGTGCGACGCGCACCTCGGGGACGATGCTGTCGTTCCTGTTCAGCGGCCTGTTCCAGCGGTACCCCAAGCTCAAGATCGCGCTGTCGGAGGGCGAGGCGGGCTGGGCGCCGTACTTCCTGGAGCGGGCAGAGCAGGTCCTGGACAAGCAGCGTCACTGGGTCAAGCGCGGCACCACGTTCATGGACCACGCCGGCAGCGGCGAGGTGGTCGATCTGGACAACCTCGACCTGCGGGCCGACTTCGCGAACCACATCTACCTGTGCATCATCGAGGACGCCCACGCCATCGCCAGCCTCGGCGAGATCCCCGAGGACAACCTGATGTGCGAGACCGACTACCCGCATTCGGACACCACCTGGCCCAACAGCATCCAGGTGGCGCGCAAGACCATGGCCGGGCTGCCGGAGGAGACGCAGTACAAGATCCTGCGCGGCAACGCCGAGCGCCTCTACCGGTTCACCCCGGCCGAGCCGCCCGTCATCGCCGGGGTCTGAGCGATGACGACCGGACGTGTCGTCGTCGACAGGGACGCGTGCATCGGCGCCGGGATGTGCCTGGTCTTCGCGCCGGGCACGTTCGCCCACGACGAGGAGAGCACGGCGATCGTCGTCGACCAGCGGGGTGACCCGCGGGACGCCGTCGATACCGCGGTGGAAGGGTGCCCCACCGGGGCGCTGAGCAGGGCGACGGACGGAGCGACGGCGTGAGCGGGATGCTGGACGGGAAGAGCGCCGTGGTCACCGGCGCCGGATCGGGCGTGGGCCGCGCCACGGCGCTGCGGTTCGCCGAGGAGGGCGCGCGCGTGGTGTGCGCCGACATCAGCCCGGAGCGGGTCGAGGAGACGGCCGCGCTCGTCGCGAAGGCGGGCGGCACCGCCGTCGCCGTCCGCGCCGACGTGTCGGTGGAGGACGACGTCGTCGCGATGCTGGACGCGGCGGTCGCGGACTTCGGGCGGCTGGACATCGTGTTCAACAACGCCGGGATCCCCACGCCACGGCTGGGCGCCAAGCTGGAAGACCACTCGGTCGACGACTTCGAGCGGCTGATCGGGGTCAACCTGCGCGGCGTCTTCCTCGGATCCAAGCACGCCGTGCTCCGCTTCAAGGCGCAGGGCGGCGGCGGGGTCGTCCTCAACACCGGTTCCGTGGCGGGTCTCGTCGGCTGGGGCGGGTCGGTGTACGGCGCCACCAAGGGCGGCGTGCACCAGCTCACCCGGGCCGTCGCGGTCGAGGGCGCGCCGTTCGGGATCCGGGCGAACGCGATCTGCCCGGCGGGGATGCCCTACACCAAGTTCATGGCGGCCGGCGGTCTCGGCGACGAGTCCGGGCCGGACGAGGAGATGGTGCGGCAGACCGGCGCCCAGCATCCGCTCGGAAAGCCGATCACCGCCGAGGACTGCGCCGAGGCCGCGGTCTACCTGGTGTCGGACCGGGCCGCCAACGTCACCGGCGTCCTGCTCCCCGTCGACGCGGGTACGTGGCGAAGTGAGGAAGCATGACTGAGACGCAGGCGCTGGACCGCGAGCGGATCCGCGAGCTGTTCGACCTCCGCAGCAGCTACAACCAGCGGATGGGCGGCGACTTCA
Source organism: Actinomadura sp. CNU-125 (assembly GCF_001942465.1). Lineage (GTDB taxonomy): Bacteria > Actinomycetota > Actinomycetes > Streptosporangiales > Streptosporangiaceae > Spirillospora. The sequence goes on along the minus strand of NZ_MKJY01000580.1, from coordinate 25,078 downwards.
CCGCCGACCCGTACCCGGTCTGGCACGAGCTGCGCGAGAGCGGGCCGGTGCACGAGGGCACCGTCCACGAGCTCACCGGATACCCCGGGTCGGCCTTCTTCCAGGGGCTGCCCGAACCCGACCGGCCGCACTTCTCGGCGTTCGGCCACGCCGCCCTGGACACCGCCTACCGCAACCCGGAGGTGTTCGCCTCCTCCCCGGACGAGGTCGACCCCACCGGCGCCACGAACGTGTCCAACAGCATGCTGTCGATGGCGGGCGAGCAGCACCGCCGCTACCGCGCGCTGGTGCAGCCGTCGTTCGTCCCGGCCAAGGCCCGCTGGTGGATCACCAACTGGATCGAGCGGACGGTCCACGAGCTGATCGACGGCTTCGCCGCGGACGGACGCGCGGAACTGAACGTCGACTTCTGCGCGGCCATCCCGCTGCTGACGATCACCGGCAGCTTCGGGATGCCCCCGGAACAGGCGCTCGAAGTCCGCGAGTCGCTGCACGACCCGATGAAGATCGTCCAGATGCTGGAGCCGATCGTCGCGGCCCGCCGGGAGGCGCCGCAGGACGACCTGATCAGCGTGCTCGTCGAGGCCGAACTCAAGGAGGAGGACGGCGGCACCCATCGCCTGTCCGACCCCGAGATCTACTCGTTCGCGTTGCTGCTGCTGCTCGCGGGATCGGGCACGACCTGGAAGCAGATGGGCATCACGATCACCGCACTGCTGCAACGTCCGGAACTGCTGCGGCGGGTCAAGGATGACCGGGCGCTGCTCCGCCCCGCGACCGAGGAAGCGCTGCGGTGGATGCCCACCGACCCGATGTTCTCCCGGTACGTGACGCGGGACGTCGACTTCCACGGCGCACGCCTGCCCGCCGGGGCGGTGCTGCACCTGTGCCTGGGCGCCGCGAACCGCGACCCGTCCCGCTGGGAACGCCCCGACGAGTTCGACGTCGCCCGCTCGATGCGCGCGTCGTTCGCGTTCGGCGGCGGCCCGCACATCTGCCTCGGCATGCACGTCGCGCGTGCCGAGATCGCCACCGGAATCGGGGCGCTGCTCGACCGGCTGCCGAACCTGCGGCTGGACCCCGGCGCCGAGCCGCCCCGCTACATCGGCATGTACGAACGCGGCGTCACCGAGATACCGGTGCTTTTCGGCCGGTAACACGCTTCGGCCGGTAGCACTTCGGCCAGTGAGGACGGATCCATGAGCGAGAAGGAACCCGGCTACACCGCGCCCGACCTCGGGCTCGTCGGCGCCGAGCACGTCGCGCGCTACCGGGAGACCGGCGGCGAGGTCGGCTACCTGTGGAACGGCGTCCCGACGCTGCTGCTGACCACGACCGGACGCAGGAGCGGGCTGCTCCGCACCTCGGCCATGATCTTCGGCCGCGACGGCGACGACCACCTCGTCGTCGCGTCCATGGGCGGCGCCCCGCGGCATCCGCAGTGGTACCTGAACCTGGAGGCCGAGCCCGGCGCGGAGATCCAGGTGCGGGCGGAGCGGCTGCGGGTGACGGCCCGTACCGCCTCCGCGGACGAGCGTCCCCGGCTCTGGAAGATCATGACGGAGGTGTGGCCCAACTACGACGTGTACCAGTCGCGTACGGAGCGGCGCATCCCGGTCGTGGTCCTGTCTCCGGCGTGAGCGGGAGTAACGTGACGGCCGTGCCCTGGGCCGAACACGCGGCCGACCGCTCACCGATGGTGCAGCGCTGGCGGACGCGCAACATGCGGCAGACGCGGACGGTGGTCGAGGCGGCCGAGCGGCTGATCGCCGAGAAGGGCGGCCAGTGGACGACGCAGGAACTCGCGAAAGAGGCCGGTGTCGCCGTCCAGACCTTCTACCGGCACTTCGGCGGGAAGGACCAGCTGCTCCTGGCCGTCCTCGAGGACATGATCGAGCGGCAGACGGCCGTCTACGAGGCCACGACGAGCGACCTGGCGAACCCGGTGGAGCGCCTGCGCCGGTTCATCGTGTCCGCGCTGGAGAGCGTGGGGGGCGGGAGCGGGAGCGCGGCGGCGCGGTTCATCACCGCCGAGCACTGGCGGCTGCTCCAGCTCTTCCCCGAAGAGGTGTCGCGCGCCACCCGTCCGTTCGTCGACATGGTCGCGCGCGAACTCGACGCGGCGCGGCGGGCGGAGCTGCTCGACCCGGTCGACGTCGAACATGACGCCGAGTTCCTCTCGAAGCTGGTCATGTCCGTTTTCCATCACTACGCGTTCGTGCCGACGGGGGAGACCGCCGAGGCGATCGCCGCACGCCTCTGGAAGTTCTGCCTGACCGGCATCGGGGGCCGCGCGGACGCCACCGGCGGAACCTGCGCCGCGCCGGCGGCCCGCCGCCGGGCCGAACGGGCCGCCGCGCGACGCCTTCGTCCCTGCGGCGCCGCCGCCGAAGCGTCGCCGGGACGTGCTCGTCCCTGGTGCGGAGCCGTCCGCTCGACCTCGATCCGACTTCGACGCCGATTTCGTTGTCCGTCCCCCGGGCGTGTTCCTCGCCGGTCCATGCCCGCCGAGCCCCGGCAAACCGAGCATCGAGCCGCCGCTGGAGGCCGCTGATGGAAGACCAGAAGAGTCACGGCCGGCGGATCGCCGAGCTGGCCGCCGCGCGACCGGACGAGCGGGCGCTGTGCTTCAGCCTGCTCGACGGCACGGAACCGGCGTTCACCTGGCGCGAGCTGCACGAGCGGTCGAGCAAGTCGGCGGCGCGCTCGCCGCCCGGGGCGCGGGCACCGGGGACCGGCTCGCGCTGAGCCTGCGCAACACCCCCGAGTTCGTCCTGAGCGCGCTCGCCGCCTGGAAGCTAGGAGCGGTCCCGATCCCGGTGCGGTGGGACCTGCCGGACTGGGAGCTGTCGCGGGTGCGCGAGGTGATCGACCCGAAGATCCACCTGGGCCCGTCCGACGTCCCCTGGATCGCGGCCACCGCCGCCGACCCGGTGCCCGACCTGCCCGACGCGGTGTCGCCGCAGGTCTTCGGCATCTGCAGCAGCGGATCGACGGGCACCCCCAAGGTGATCGTCACCGAGCGCCCCGCGCTCTTCGACGAGCGGCGCGCGACCCCGTTCGCGCAGGCGTGGCAGCCGGTCCCGCGGCCCGAGACGATCCTCGTGCTCGCCCCGATGTACCACACCAACGGCTTCTCCACCCTGACGAACCTGCTGGGCGGCGACCGGCTCCTGATCATGGAGAAGTTCGACGCGGCGCGCGTGGTGGACCTCATCGAACGGCACCGGGTGTCGACGTTCACCTCGACGCCCACCATGCTGCAGCGGATCGCGAACCTGCCGGACATCGACCGGCGCGACCTGTCGAGCATCGAGTGGTTCATGCAGGGGGCGGCGCCGATGCCGCCGTCGCTGGTGCACCGGTGGGCCGGCCTGGTCGGGGCCGAGCGCGTCTTCATGGCCTACGGCATGACCGAGGGCTTCGGCCTCACCGCGTTGCGGGGCGACGAGTGGCTCGCGCACGAGGGCAGCGTCGGCCGCGGCTTCCAGGGCACCGAACTCCGCATTCTGGACGACGCCGGGAAGGAGCTTCCGCCGGGAGAGATCGGCACCGTCTACCTGAAGTCGGCGGTCCTCGGCGGCGCGTACACCTACCTCGGGACGTCCGAGCGCGCGGCGGCCACCGCGGACGGGTTCCAGACGGCGGGGGACATGGGCTACCTCGACGAGGAGGGCTACCTGTACCTGAAGGACCGTGCCGTCGACCTGATCATCACCGGCGGCGCGAACGTGTTCCCCGCCGAGGTGGAGACCGCGCTCATCGACCATCCGAAGATCGCCGACGTGGTGGTGCTCGGGCTGCGCGACCCCGAGTGGGGACGGCGCGTCCACGCGGTCATCGAACCGGCGGACCACGCCGCGCCGCCCTCGGCCGACGAGGTGATCGCGTTCGCGAAGGGACGGCTGGCCGGCTACAAGGTGCCGAAGACGGTCGAGATCGTGGACGCCGTTCCGCGCAGCGCCGCGACCAAGGTCAGCCGCGGCGCCATGGTCAAGGCCCGCGGCGGCTGACCCGGGGAGCGAGCGCGCACGCGGGGGCGAGGCGGCGGCGTAACCACGTGATGTACGTCTATCTATCGAAGTGATGGACTTCGACGGCGAGCGATCGGAGCTGCGGATGAGACTCGCGCTGCACATCGACGACTACTCGGGCTTCGGTGCGCCGGGTGAGCTGGGTCCCGTGCTGGCGCGGGTCGCGGAGACGGCCGAGGCCGCGGGGTTCGCGCGGCTGAGCGTGCCCGATCGCCTGTGGCCCGCCGGGGACGCTTCGGCGCCGATGCCGGAGTCGTACACGACGCTGGGATTCGTCGCGGCCCGTACGCGGACGATCGAGTTGCAGACGCTGGTGACGGCGGCGACGTACCGTCCCCCGGGGCTGCTGGCGAAGACCGTCTCGACGCTGGACGCGCTGTCGGGCGGGCGTGCGTGGCTGGGGATCGGCCCGGGGCGGAACGGGCGGGAGGCGGCGGGGCTGGGACTGCCGTTCGGACCCGCCGGGGAACGCTTCGACCGGCTGGAGGAGACCGTCCAGATCTGCCGGCAGATGTGGAGCGTCAACCGCGATCCGTTCGTCGGGGAGTACTACCGGCTGGGGAGCACGTTCGACTCGCCGCGGCCGGTGAGCCGCCCCAGGCCGCGGATCCTGATCGGCGGGGACGAGGAGGAGGCGCTGCGCCTGGCCGCCGTCTACGCCGACGCGTTCAACGTCCGGACGGGCCGGGACGCGCGGCACCGGATCGACCGCCTCCGCGCGCACTGCGCGGAGGCCGGCCGGGATCCCGACGCCGTCGAGACGACCGGAGTGCTGCCGCACCCCGCCGACGGCCGGGGCGATGCCGAGCGGCTGCTGAAGGAACTGTGGCGGCTGAACGAGTCGGGCTTCGGCACCGTCTACCTCATCGTCCCCGAGGCCGCGGCGCTCACGCCGCTGGAGACGATCGGAGCGAAGGTCATCTCGGAGATCGCCGCCTGGTGACGCACCCGCGCGCCGCGTCCGGCCTCGACGACCGGGCGGCCTTCCGGCGTGCCCGACGTCCGAACATGACAAAGTCATCGCTTCGGCTTACTATTGATTTTGACGTCGGGATCAATAGTGCTGCGCGAACCGGCACTACGACCGGCGGCGTGCGCGGCGGCTACTACGCTGACGGCTGCAGCCGGGACGGTTCCGGCCGGCTCGTGTTCGCCTCCCGCGAGGTGAGGATGATGACGCCGCGAACGCAGGATCGAGCAGGTGACGAATGACCACGGACAACGCCCGGGCCGCGCGGACCCCACGCGCCGAGGCGGGCGCGCCGGCGGGCGGCGGGCCGGACCGCAAGTCGGCCGGGGGCGCTGAGGCGCGCTCCGCCAAGGGGCGGCGCACCCGGCTGCGGCTGCTCGACGCCGGGAAGGCGGTCTTCGAGCGGGACGGCTTCCTCAAGGCGAAGATCTCCGACATCGCCGCCGAGGCGGGCATGTCGCACGGCTCCTTCTACCACTACTTCGACTCCAAGGAGCAGATCTTCCGGGAGGTCGCGGCCCGGGTCGAGGACCGGCTGCTGGACGTCGACGAGCTCGAACGCGCGGAGGGCGACTCCCGCGACCCCGTCGCGCGGATCCGCGCCGCCAACCTGTGGTACCTGGACGCGTACCGCCGCGAGGCCGAGATCATGCGGGTGATCGAGGAGGTCAGCCGCTACGACGACGAGGTCCGCGCCGCCCGGGTGAAGCGCGACAAGGCGCTGGCGGACCGGATCGAGTCGGCGATCACCCGGTTGCAGGCGCAGGGCCGGGCCGACGGCCGCGTCGACGGACGGTACGCCGCGATGGCGCTCGGCGGCATGGTCGCGCGTTTCGCCGAGCAGATGTTCGTCGCGGGCGGCGCGTTCGAGTTCGACGAATCCGTCGAGCAGCTGACGCTGCTGTGGGCGAACTCGATCGGCCTCGTCCCGGCGCACCCCGAGGACTGAACGCCCCACGGCGCCCCGGCGGGGCCGACGCGTGCAAATAAAGTTCGATAGATTTATAAATATATGGTATCGTCGTCCGCTGCGAGGCACACCGATCTCGGGACTGAGAGGTAGAGCCAATGCCGACGCGTGAACTGCCGTATCCGGTCTTCGACGCGGACAACCACCTGTACGAGACCGAGGACGCCTTCACCAAGTACCTGCCGAAGGAGTACCGGCGGGCGATCGAGTACGTGCAGGTCCGGGGCCGGACGAAGATCGCGATCCGGGGTCAGATCAGCGAGTACATCCCGAACCCGACGTTCGAGGTCGTGGCCCGTCCGGGCGCGCAGGAGGAGTACTTCCGCAACGGCAACCCCGAGGGCAAGTCGTACCGGGAGCTGGTCGGGGACCCGATCCGGTCGGTTCCGGGGTTCCGGGAGCCGGCCCCGCGCCTGGAGTTGATGGACGAGCAGGGCGTGCAGCGCACGCTGATGTTCCCGACGCTGGCGAGCCTGCTGGAAGAGCGGATGCGCGACGACCCGGAGCTGACGCACGTGGTCGTGCACGCGCTGAACCAGTGGATGGACGAGGTCTGGTCGTTCAACTACAAGGACCGGATCTTCACCACGCCGGTGATCACGCTTCCGATCGTGGAGAAGGCGGTCGAGGAGCTGGAGTGGGCGCTGGAGCGCGGGGCGCGGGCCGTCCTGATCCGTCCGGCTCCGGCGCACGGGTTCCGCGGCCCCCGGTCGTTCGCGCTGCCGGAGTTCGACCCGTTCTGGAAGCGGGTGCAGGACAGCGGCGTGCTGGTGGCGTTCCACTCGTCCGACAGCGGTTACGAGCGGTACTCGGGCGACTGGGAGGGGGCGCAGCGGGAGTACCTGCCGTTCCAGCCGCAGCCGTTCCGCCACATCGGGCAGTGGCGCGCGATCGAGGACGCGATGGCGTCGCTGATCTGCCATGGCTGCCTGTCGCGGTTCCCGGAGTTGAAGATCGCGACGATCGAGACGGGCTCGTCGTGGGTGGGGCCGCTGATCGAGAAGCTGGCCGACATCCACAAGAAGATGCCGCAGGGGTTCCAGGAGGACCCGGTGGAGCAGATGCGGCGCCTGATCCACGTCAGCCCGTTCATCGAGGACGACATGTCCGCGCTGGCCGACCTGCTGGGGATCGACCGGGTGCTGTTCGGCTCGGACTATCCCCACCCCGAGGGCAAGGCCGACCCGGTCACCTACGTCGACGACCTGGCCGCCCTCGCCGAGGCCGACAAGGCCAAGATCATGGGCGGCAACCTCTCCCGGCTGATGTCGGTGTGAGGCCTGCACCGGCGCGAGGGCCCGCCGCGCGACGCCCGGCGGGCCCGCCCTTCTTCCGGCCCGGTCTCAGCCCGGCGGCCGCAGCCCCGCCTTCAGCAGCTTCCCGCTCGGATTCCGCGGCAGGTCCTCGGTGGTGAAACGGACCGCGACCGGGATCTTGAAGGCGGCGAGCCGCCCGGACAGGTGGGCGCGCAGCGCCTCGGCGTCCGCCGTCCGTCCCGGCCGGAGCCGCACCACCGCGCAGACCTCCTCGCCCAGCGTGGGGTGCGGACGGCCGACCACGGCCGCCTCGGCGACGCCGGGATGGTCCTCGATCGCCGCCTCCACCTCCGCGCAGTAGACGTTCTCGCCGCCGCGGATGACGACGTCCTTGAGCCGTCCGACGAGGTAGAGGTAGCCCGCGTCGTCCTGCACGACCTGGTCGCCGGTGCGGAACCAGCCGTCCCGGAACGACTCCGCCGACTCGCGCGGCCGGCCGTGATACCCCAACGCCACCTGGGCGCCGCGGATCCACAGCTCTCCCGGGCCGCCCGGCGGGACGGGCGCGCCGTCCGGATCGCACACGCGGACCTCGACCGTCGGCAGCGGACGGCCGATGCTCGTGGGGCGTTCGACGAGGTCGGCGCCGCCGATCGACACGACCGCCGACGTCGTCTCGGTCAGGCCGTAGGCCGTACCGGGACCGACCCGCCCGCCGAGCAGCGCGCGGATGCCCCGGATCTGGCTCGCCGGGGCCTGCGAGCCGCCCGACCCGAGCGCGATCAGGCTGGACAGGTCGAGGTCCGAGCCGTCGATCGCGTCGATCAGCCCGCGGATGACGGTCGGCGGGCCCGTGACGTCCTGCACGCGCTCGGCGGCGATGAGCCGCACCGCCTCGGCGGCGTCGAACCGGTACATCGAGACGATGCAGCGTCCGGCGTGGACGTTGGAGGTGAGCGCGGTGAGCCCGGCGATGTGGAACAGCGGGAAGGTGAGCAGCGTCGCGGGCGGACCGGCCGGACGGCCGCCGCCCGCGAGGTTCGCGCGCGCCGCCGACCGCAGCCGCATGCTCAGCACCGTGCAGCCGTGGCTGAGGTGCGTCGAGACGACGCCCTTCGGCCGGCCGGTCGTCCCCGACGTGTACATGATCGTCGCGATGTCGTCCGGCCGCCGCGCGGCCTCCGGCACCGCCACCGGGCCGTCGCCGCGCACCAGGTCCGCGAACGGCACGACCCCCTCGCGGGCCGGTGCGCGCATGCCGACGAGCCCGCGCAGCCGTCCGGTCGTGCCCGGGAGTCCGGCCAGCCGGTCGAGGCGCTCGGCGTCGGCCACGACGAGCGCCGGGGCGCAGTCGTCCAGCAGGACCTCCAGCTCCGGCGCGGTCAGCCACGCGTTCAGCGGGACGGCGACGCCGCCGAGGAGCTGCACCGCCCAGAACGCCAGGCACCACTCGGGGTAGTTGCGGCCCGCGATCGCCACCCGGTCGCCGGGGCCGACGCCGAACCGCCGGGCGAGCCCGTCCGCCGCCCGGACGGCCTGGTCCCACTGCTCGGCGTAGGTCCACCGCTCGTCCCCGTAGACGAGCGCGTCGCGGTCCCCGAACGCCTTGGTCGCCAGGAACAGGTCGCGCAGCGTCGCGGGTGCGTCCGCGAACACCTGCGCCGGGCGCCCGTCGTGCACGCCCCACGTGACCGGGAACGGGCCGCCCGGCGCCGTCAGCCTGTCCATCTCCGCCGCCATCGGCCCCGGCGCCTTCGACCGGGCGGCCTCCGCCGCGCTCACCCGGCCGCCGGGGGAGCGGCGGCCGCGACCGAATCACAGCGCCCGTTCGCGGCGCGATCCGCCGCCAGAGCTTCCAAAACCAACATCCCGCCAATCTAGACACAAGCGTCCACGAAAAGGATCACCGACGGGCCCGGAGGCATACGGGAGGCGATGGTTTGTTCACCGCCGCGAAGGCGCCCGCGAACGAAGCCCTCGCCTCCGCTGCCCGGTGCGCGCCGGTGATCGCCCGCACCGACCCGGCGCCGGACGTCGCGGCGGTCCTCGGCACCGGTCGAGTTCGAGGGCGTCTGCCCGCTGCCGGAGGCGCGGCACGGCCGGCTCCCGGCCTTGACAGGTGTCGGCGATGTCGCTCATATTGATTTCGACGTCAGAGTCGAATTGAACTGCCGGGGCGAGCGTTCACCGGTCCGGGGCGTGGACGGCGGAGAAGGGAGACGGGCGTGGGGTGGTTCGAGGAGCGGGCCGGACTCGACGGCACGGTCGCGCTGATCACCGGCGGCGCGGGCGGCCTGGGCGAGGGCATCGCCCTGGACCTGGCCGCCAACGGAGTCCGCGTGGCGGTGCTCGACATCGACGAGGCCGCGGCCGACCGGCTGCGCGCGACGCTCGACGGGCACGGCCGGGCGGCGATCGTCCACCACGGCGACGCCCGCGACGCCGACGCCCTCGCGGCGCTGTTCGCCGCGGTGGACGAACGCTGGGGACGGCTCGACACGCTCGTCAACGTGGTCGGGGGGACGTTCCGCGCGCCGTTCACCGACACGACCCCCAAGGGCTGGAACGCGATCATCCGCGCGAACCTGCTGCACGTCCTGCACGCCTGCTCCCTGGCCGTCCCGCGCATGAAGGCGGGGGACGGGGGCGGGAGCATCGTCAACATCACGACGATCGAGGCGCACCGGGCCGCGCCCGGTTTCGCCGTCTACACGGCCGCGAAGGCCGCCGTGGAACAGTTCGCCCGGACGCTCGCGGTCGAGGTCGCCCCCGACGGCATCCGCGTCAACAACATCGCGCCCGACTACACGCCGACCCCGAACCTCGCGAAGGCGGGAGGCGGCGGCGACGGTCCCATGTCCGATCCGGCCGGTGTGCGGATCGCCATCCCGATGGGACGCGCCGGAGAGATCCGCGACATCGCGGGGTGCGCGGTCTTCCTCGCCTCGGCGCTGTCGTCGTACGTCACCGGCACCACCCTCCACCCCGACGGCGGCACGTTCGCGTCGTCCGGCTGGTTCAACTGGCCCGACACCGGCTGGGCGAACCACGTTCCGGCGGGGGTCCTGCCTTCGGCCCCGCCCGGCGCGCGACCGTGAACGACGAGCGCGGGGACACCGCGGTGAGCGTCGGCACCGGCCGGAAACCCGCGCGGCATCTCCTCGGCGAACTCGGCTTCGCCACCGGGTCTGTCGGCGAGGAACTGCACGGCACGGCCTCGATCACCCCGGAGATGCACGTTCCGGGCGTCCCGTTCCTGCGGACGTCCATCCTGGCGACCTGGGCCGACATGATGGCCGGCCTGCTGGCGACCCGGGTGACCGCCCCGGGCGTGCCGGTCACGCTCGAACTCGACGTGCACCTGTACCGTCCGGCCCCGGCCGCCGGGACGGTGCGGGGCGTCGCCGCGACGATCAAGGCGGGCCGTTCGGTGTTCGTCGCGGGCGTCCGGTTCACCACCGGCGACGGTGAACCGCTCGCGATCGCGAACGGCTCGTTCATGGTGGCGCGCGATCCCGCGCTGCGGCTGCCGGCCTCGGTGAGCACCGACCTCCCGGCACAGCGGGAGCGGCTGGCCGAGCCGCTCGCCGACCGCGCGGGATGCGAGCGCCGCGGCCCCGGCACGGCCGTCCTGCCCCGCACCGAGGACGGCCTGAACGCCTCCGGCACCGTCAACGGCGGGCTCATCGCCCTGGTCGCGGAGGAGGCGGCGCTGTCGCTGGCGCCCGGCGGCACCCTGTGCTCCATGGCGCTGCGGTACCTGCAGCCCGCGCGCGTCGGGCCCGTCGTCGCCACCGCGGACCTGGACCGCGGCCTCGGGCAGGTGGAGCTGCGCGACTCCGGGAACGGCGACCGCCTCACCGGCATCGCCACCGTCAGGACGGCCCGCGGCTGACGGCGGACGCAGCCCCCGGCCGGGCGCGGCGCGTTACGAGCCGGAGCCGGTCGCGGACTCCGCCGCCTCGGTGGCCTCCGCGTCGCCGTCGCCGTCCGCGGCCCGGGCGTCCAGCCGGGCCTGCTCGCGTTCGGCGCGCACGAGGTCGCGGTGACCGGTCGCGAGCACGGCGATGCCGAGGACGATCGCGCCCGCTCCGACGGCGAAGGGGACGTGGACGTTGAAGTGTTCGGCCATCTTGCCCGCCGCGAAGGGGGCGAGGCCGCCGCCGATGAAACGGACGAACCCGTAGGCGGCCGAGGCGACGGGGCGCTCGACCGGTGCGACCATCATGACCGCCTGCGTGGTCACGGTGTTGTTCACGCCGATGAAGACGCCCGCGACGATCGTCGCGACGATGAGCGTGGCGCGGGAGTCCACGAAGATCGCGATGATCAGCACGTCGATCGCGAACAGGGCGAGGTTGCAGTAGAGGGTGCGGGCCAGGCCGAGCCTGCGCTGCAGCCAGGGCGCGCCGAACACCGAGAAGACCGCGACGAGCAGGCCCCAGCCGGTGAAGACCAGCCCGAGCCGCATCGCGCTCAGGTCCATCGGGAAGGGCGCGTACCCGAGGACGGTGAAGAAGCCCCAGTTGTAGCAGAGCGCGGTGAGGCTCATCACCAGCAGGCCGCGGTGCCGCAGCGCCTTGACGGGGTCGGCGACGGAGGTCTTGCGCGCGGGTTTCGGCTGTGGTTCGACGAGGACGATCGTGGCGATCAGCGCGACGGCCATGAGCGCGGCGACGCCGTAGAAGGGGCCGCGCCAGCTGATGTCGCCGAGCAGCCCGCCCAGCAGCGGTCCGACCGCGATGCCGAGGCCGAGCGCCGACTCGTAGGCGATGATCGCGCCGCCCAGCCCGCCGCGGGCCGACGACACGATGACGGCCAGGGACGTCGCGATGAACAGCGCGTTGCCGAGGCCCCATCCGGCGCGGAACCCGATGATGCCCGAGATGCTGCCGGACGTCCCGGCGAGCGCGCTGAACACCACGATCAGGATCAGCCCGGCGATGAGGGTGCGCTTGGCGCCGATGCGGCTGGACACTCAGCCGGTGACCAGCATCGCGACGGCCGTCACGACCAGGTAGCTGGTGAACAGCAGGGTGACCTGGCTGGGGGAGGCGTTCAGGTCTTCGGAGATCGCGGGCAGGATCGGGTCGACCAGGCCGATGCCCATGAACGACACGACGCAGGCGAACGCGACGGCCCAGACGGCCTTCGGCTGACGGAACGGGCTCTGCGCGCCCGCGGACGGTTGCTTCATTCGTTGTCTCCACTGGCGGGGGGCGGGGTGTCGTCGAGGCCGGCGGCGGCGAGCCGGGCCAGGGCCGGCAGGGCCGCGGCGATCGCGTCCCGGTCCGGTGCGGGCAGCCCGGCAAGCAGCGTCAGCGAGCGCATCAGCGAGTACAGCCGCCCGAGGCCCGCCGCCGGCTCCGGCTCGTCGAGCCGGGACGGCACATCCATGGACCGTTTTATATCGGCCCCTTATATAAGCTGTCTATAGGTTCGCTTGGCTAAGTTTCTGCACGATGTCGCGGGCCGGGGACCGGGTCGACCGCTGCGTACGCGGGCCAAGTTTGCAGACGCTGCATGTTTGCGTACTATGCAAAAGTGCAGGGGGAGAAGAGCGCCGCCGAGGGCGGGCTGCGGGAGCGCAAGAAGCGGGCCACGCGTGCCGCTCTCGTGGACGCCGCGGTGCGGCTGGCGGCGGAGCACGGCGCGGAGAGCGTCACCGTCGAGGCGATCAGCGAGGCGGCGGGGGTGTCCCCGCGCACGTTCTTCAACTACTTCGCCTCCCGCGACGACGTCTTCGTCATGGTCGGCGCGGAGTCGAGCGCCGGAGTCCGGCGGGCGGTGCTCGAAGCGCCGTCCGAGCTGTCCCCGCTCGAGGCGCTGCGCACGGCCATGGCGGGGGAACTGGCGGAGATCGCCGAGCAGAACGACCTGTGGAGCCTGCACGCCGAGGTGCTGCGCGGCTCGCCGCACCTGCTCGTCCGCAGCCTCGGCGTGCACATGGCCGACGAGGCCGAGCTGGCCGACGTGCTCGCCGAGCGGATCGGCGCCCGCCCGTCCGCCGGGTCCGCCGGGGCCGTCGGGTCCGTCGGGTCCGCCGGGTCCGCCGGGTCCGCCGAAGGGCCGGGCCTGTACCCGAGGCTGCTCGCCGCCGTCGGGTCCACGGCCGTCCGGGTCGCCGTCGAGTACTGGTGCGCCCGGCAGGACGAACTCGCCTTCACCGACGTCTTCCACGAGGTGTTCGAGCACCTCGCCGCCGGTCTGCCCAGGCCCCCCGAACGTTCCTGAACCGCCCGCCGGACCCGGACGCCGCCGCGCGTCCCGTCCCGGCGCCGACCAGCGCCCGTGCACGTCCGAATCACCAGAACCCCGAAAGAGATCTCGTGAACGCAGCAACGGCGCCCGAAGAGGCGTCACCCGCCGCCATGTCCCAGCGGCAGATACTCCAGGCGATGTCCGGGCTGATGGCGGGCATGTTCGTCGCCATCCTGGCCGGGACGGTGGTCGCCAACGCGCTGCCCCGGATCATCGCGGACCTGGGCGCGAGCCAGTCGTCCTACACCTGGGTCGTCACCGCCGAGCTGCTGGCCATGACGGCCACGGTGCCGCTGTGGGGCAAGCTGGCCGACCTCTACAACCAGAAGCTCCTGCTCCAGCTCTCGCTGGGCATGTTCGTGGTCGGCTCGCTGCTGGCGGGCTTCTCCCACGACGTCGGGCTGCTGATCTTCAGCCGGGTGGCGCAGGGCATCGGCGCGGGCGGTCTGACCGCCCTCGCGCAGGTCGTGATGGCGGCGATCATCCCGCCCCGCCGGCTGGGCAAGTACGCGGGGATCTTCGGCGCCGTGTTCGCCGTCGGCACCGTGGCGGGGCCGCTGATCGGCGGCGTCCTGGTGGACACCTCGTGGCTCGGCTGGCGCTGGTGCTTCTTCATCGGCGTGCCGTTCGCGCTGCTGGCGATCCTGCTGCTGCAGCGCACGCTGAAGCTGCCGACCGTCCGCCGCGAAGTGAAGATCGACTTCCTCGGCGCGTTCCTGCTCGTCGCGGGCGTCTGCACGCTGCTCATCTGGGTCTCGCTCGCCGGCGTCGAGTTCGACTGGGCCTCCTGGCAGACCGCCGCCCTCACCGTCGGGGGCGTGGTACTGCTGGCCGCCGCCGTGTTCGTCGAGTCGCGGGTCGCCGAGCCGATCATCCCCCTGGACATCTTCCGCAACCGCACCGTGACACTGACGACCCTCGCCAGCCTCCTGGTCGGTCTGGCCATGTTCGGCGGAACCGTCTTCCTGTCGCAGTACTTCCAGGTTTCCCTGGGCAAGTCCGCGACGGTCGCGGGCCTGATGAGCCTGCCCATGATCCTCGGCCTGCTGGTCTCCTCCACGGTCGCGGGGCAGCTCATCAGCGCCACGGGCAAGTGGAAGATCTACCTCATCGTCGGCGCCGTCTTCATGACCGTGGGTCTCGGACTGCTGTCCACGATCGGTTCCGACACTTCCTTCGCCCTGCTCAGCGTCTACATGGCGGCCCTGGGCATCGGCGTCGGCCTGCTGATGCAGAACCTGGTCCTGGCCGCGCAGAACGACGTGCCCGCGGCCGAGCTGGGCGCGGCGACCTCGGTGCTGTCGTTCTTCCGCAGCATGGGCGGCACCATCGGCACCAGCGTGCTCGGCGCGATCCTGGCCAACCGCGTCGCCGCCGAGATGACCAAGAGCCTCGCGGGGACGGGCGCCCCCGGCGGCGGGGGCGGCGGCCACGGCGGCGTCCCCGACATGACGACCCTGCCCGCGCCGATGCGGGCCGTCGTGGAGCACGCCTACGGCGTCGCCACCGCGGACCTCTTCCTCGTCGCCACGCCCTTCGCGCTGCTCGTCCTGCTCATCGTCCCGTTCATCAAGGAGAAGCCGCTGAAGACGACAAGCGGCATGGAACGGCTCGCCGAGGAGTCCGGCGACGCGGACGGCCGGGCCGCGGACACCGTCGCGAAGACCCGCGCCGACTGACGGGGCAGAACCGGCGGGCCCCGGGCGCCCGCCGGTTTCCGATCTCCTTGAGGGTCGGTGTCCGAAATGATTCCACGATCAGGGATCCTGCGAATCAGTTCCTGCTGGTAGGGAGATTCTCAGACCCTGGAAGTGAGATTCTGGTCAATATCGCCGGACCTGGGAGTGGGTGTAGTCGCAGCTAGATCGGATATCTGTGTGCTGCTCTTGACGTGCGAACATATGTAGCTTACAGTCGTCCAAGTCTCAGTGACGAGACGAAAACCGGTGGAATCGCAATCCCGCCGGCGTCACCATGTGCGCATGACTTGAAATGCCTTTAGCTCGCTATCCGTGCATGGATGCGAGCTAAAGGCATTCTGTTTTCACGGCGTTTTTTGAAGGTTTCCTGACTCGGTAACGGCTCCACCGCTCCCGACCCTGACACCGTCTCTCCCTTCCCGCCGGGTGCGGGTGAGACGACCCCCGCTCGACGCGGATGCCAGAGAATGTTCCCTATCGCAAGGAGAGCTCGCGGTGTCCCTGTCTCTGTCAATACCGCCGCCGGAAGCGTTCACGTGGATCCCCGATTTCCAACGCGGGCTCGGCGACCTGCTGAGGCCCCACGTCGAATCCGTGACCGACGAGATCGCCGAAGAGGTCCGCGGGCACGTCCCCGCCGACGTCCGGCCCGTGGCCGGTCGTTCCGGGTGTGAGCTGATCAGGATGATCGGCGGCACCGTCCGGGCGTTCGTCGACTCGGTGGACGACCCCGCGCACGACCCGGCGCCGCTCGACGGCGCCTACCGGCTGCTCGGCTCCCGCGAGGCCCGCCGCGGCCGCGGGCTCGACGGACTGGAGGCCGCGCTCCGGCTCGGCGGCCAGATCGCCTGCCGGCGGCTCATCCGCCAGGCCCACGGACTCGACTGGCCGCGCGACGTCCTCGCGACGCTCACCGAACGGCTGTTCCAGTTCGTCGACCGGCTCGTCGACAGCGCCGCCGAAGGCCACGCCGCCGCCCGGCAGGATCTGACGACCGAACGCGAGCGGCGGCGCGGGACGCTGCGCGACGCGCTCGTCACCGATCCGCCCGCCAGCGGCGAGGCCATCGCCGAGCTGGCCCGGGCCGCCGGGTGGGCCGTCCCCGAGACCATCTGCGTGATCGTGCCGCACGCGACGGGCGCGGCGGGCGTCACACGCCGCCTCGTGCCGCCGACCGTCCTGGCGGACTGGTCCGGCGACCTGCCGTACCTGATCGTGCCCGACCCCGCGGGCCCCGGCCAGGACACGCTCCTGGCCGACCTCGTGAAGCACCATCCGGGCGCGGTCGGGCCCGCCGTCCCGCTGAGATCCGGCGCGGTCTCGATGCGCTGGGCGCGCCGCGCCGCCGCGCTGATCCGGCAGGGGGCGCTGCCCGGGACGGGCGCCGTGCGCTGCGTCGACCACCTCCCGACGCTGACCGCGCACGCCGGCCGCGAGCTCGTCGACGCCACGGTCGCGCACTATCTGGGCCCCCTTCTGGAGCAGCCCTCCCCGCGCCGGGAAATGCTCGCGGAAACGCTGCTGTGCTACCTCAACAACGCCGACAACGCGGTCACGACCGCGGAGGAACTGCATCTGCACGCCCAGACCGTGCGGTATCGGGTGCGCGTCATCCAGGACTTGTTCGGCGGTGAACTGCCCGGCCCCCGGACCAGGCTCGCCACGATGATCGCCCTCAACGCTCTTTTACGTCTGCCCGGAATCGCGGCACCCGGCGGAAAGGGTCAGGAACGCGGCGGCTCCGCTCCCCGCTGGCCATAGCCGGTGATGTACGCGGTGATGTCGCGGCCCACCACTTCGGCGAAACCGCGCTCCCCGTACTCGCCCGCGGCCCAGTGCCGGGTGCCGGTTTCCAGGAGCGACTGCGCGACGCGCGCCACGTGCAGCACGTCCATGCCGGGCGGGACCTTGCCGTCGGACCGGGCGCGCTCCAGCAGTTCGAGGAAGAGGAACCTCGTCGCATGGTGCTCGGGGGCGCGTCCTTCCGCGAGCTCCCGGTGCTCCGCCCGGTAGCCCTCCAGGGCGGTCTGGACGATCAGGTCCGCGGGCGTGCGCCGCATCGTCCGTTCGAGCGCGGAAAGCACCGCGGCGATCACCTCGAACAGGTCGTAGGGCTCGGCGACCAGCTCGCGCCACTTCTGCCGCGCGTCCCTCGTGGACAGGAACCCCGCCTCCAGGAGGGCGTCCTCCTTGCGCGGGAAATAGAAGTAGAACAGCGCCTTGGAGACCGCCGCGGCCCGGCAGATGTCGGCCACGGTGGTCTCGGCGAACCCCTTGGTGCGCCACAGCGCGATCGCCGCCCGCAGCAGCGCCTGCTTGGTCTCGCGCGAGCGGGCCTGCGCCAGGTTCGTCCGCCGCTGACCCTGGTCAGCATTCCGGTCGGCCGCTTCGTTCTCCCTCATGCCCGCAATGTTATTGGAAGTGGTGCTCGCCAGAATGTTGACCGTGGTCAGCATCGCTGCCTAGGGTGATGCGACGCCCGCACCGGGCGCGCCGGGTCAGGGAGGCAACCGTGGAAACCGCATCCGACCGTCCCATCCGCGTGGTGCAGTGGACGACCGGCAACGTCGGGCGCCAGTCCCTCGCGGCCGTCGCGGAGCGCCCCGGCCTCGAACTCGTCGGCCTGTACTGCCACGGCGCCGAGAAGGCGGGGAAGGACGCCGGTGAACTCGCCGGGCTCGGCCGCCCGCTCGGCGTCCGCGCGACCGACGACGTCGAAGCGATCATCGCGCTCGCGCCGGACTGCGTCCTGTACATGCCGCTGCATCCCGACGTCGAGCACCTGGAGCGGCTGCTGCGGGCCGGGATCAACGTCCTCACCACCGCCTCGTTCCTCACCGGGCGCGCCTACGGCCGCGCCGCTCGGGACGCCCTGGAGGACGCCGCCCGCGCGGGCGGCGCGAGCCTGTTCGGCAGCGGCGTCAACCCCGGCTACGCCGACCAGCTCGCCGCGGTCGCCTCCGGCGTCTGCCGGCGGGTCGACCACGTCACGGTGTTCGAGTCGTTCGACATCGGCATGTGGGCGGGCGACGCGAACCAGGACGGGCTCGGCTGGGGCCGCCCGGCCGGGGACCCCGGCCACGCCGACGACGTCCGCGAGGCCACGGCCCCCTTCGGCGACGCCGTCGAGGCCCTCGCCGAACTCCTCGACGCCGCGCTCGACGACGTCCGCTGCGAGGTCGGGTTCGCGCACGCGACCAAGGACCTCGACCTCCCCGGACGGGAGGTGAAGGCAGGCACCGTCGCCGGGCTGGACGTCCGGTGGATCGGCGCGGCGGGCGGCGCGGACGTCGTCGAGGCGCACGTGCGCTGGACCGTGACCCCCGACCTCGATCCCGCCTGGGACGTCGCGATGGCCTACCTGATCGAGGTCCGCGGCCACCCGCAGGTGAACCTGCGGGTGGAGGTGCTGCCGCAGGACATGACGTCGATGAGCCTGGACGAGATGCTCGCCATCGGCTCGGTCATCACCGCGATGCCCGTGGTCAACGCGATCCCGGCCGTGGTGGCGGCACGTCCCGGCATCGTGACCTACGCGGACCTGCCCACCCAGTCGTCCCGCCACGCGGCCGGGCGCTGAGGAGGGGCCGGGTGGACGACATCGAGGCCCTCAAGCGGCTCAAGGCCCGTTACTGCCGGACCCTGGACACCAAGGACTGGGACGGCATGCGCCCGATCTTCGCCGACGACGCGGTGGTGGACACGACCGGCTCGGGCGGCGGCGTCATCACCGGCGCCGACGCCTTCATGACCTTCCTCCGCGAACACCTCGCCGACCACGTGACCGTGCACCACTGCCACATGCCGGAGATCACCCTCACCTCTCCCTCCACCGCCACCGGGATCTGGGCCATGGAGGACCGAATCCGCTGGGCGGGCGGCGGCGAGCTGATCGGCTTCGGCCACTACCACGAGACCTACGAGAAGACCGGCGGCACCTGGCGGATCAAGACCACGACTCTGACCCGCCTGCGCCTGGACATGACCGAACCGGCCCCCTGACCGCCGGACCCCGCCCCCGGCCGGGCGGGGATCGCACTGCTGCCCTAGGTCCCCCGCCCGCGGGACCTTCGTCCCTGGGACGCCGCCTCCGTTACCGGAAGCCTGATGCGTGTCAGTGGCAGCATGTGGAGGTAGGGCCGTGCCTCATCCGTTCGGGACGCACGTCGGCGTCCGCCGCCTGATCACGGCGGCCGTCGCGGCGCCGTCCGTGCACAACACCCAGCCCTGGCGTTTCCGGCTCGACGGCAGCGAGGTCATGGACCTGCACGCCGACCCGGACCGCCGCCTGGACGTCATCGACCCGCGCGGTCGCGCCCTGCACATCAGCTGCGGGGCCGCGCTGCTCAACCTGCGGCTGGCGATCCGGATGACCGGGCACCGGCCGCTGGTCCGCCCGTTCCCGGACGGGCCGGACGGGCCGGACGGGCCCGGCGGGACCCTGCTGGCGTCCGTGGCGGCGGAACCCGCGCCCATGCCGTCGCTGGAGCAGGCCGAGCTGTACGCGCGGATCCCGCACCGGCGCAGCAACCGGCGCCCGTTCGGCCGGCGCCAGGTGCCGACGCCGGTCCGCTGCGCGCTGGCGGCGGCCGCGCGGGCCGAAGGGGTGCTGCTGCAACTGCCGAGCCCGCAGACGACGGCGTACCTGCTCAGCGTCCTGCGGGCCGCGGACGAGCGGCTGACCGCCGACGCCGGGTACCTCGCCGAGCTGGAGCGCTGGACGTCCCTGCGCGCCCGCGGCGACGGCGTCCCCCGGTACGCCTTCGGCCCCCGCCCGAGCGGCCGCGGCGTGCCCATGCGCGACTTCGGCCTCGCCGGGCCCGAGACCGGCCGCCCGGTCGACGACTTCGCCGCCCGCCCGCAGCTCGGCGTCCTGCTCACCAGCGGCGACGGCCCGCGGGACTGGCTGCGCGCCGGGCAGGCCCTGCAGCGGGTGCTGCTGACCGCCGAACGGCACCGCGTGTCGGCGTCGCTGCTGTCGCAGCCCATGGACATGTGCGTCGGGACGCGCACCGGCACGACCGGGCACATCCAGGCGATCGTCCGGCTGGGATACGGGCCGCCGGTCCCCGGCGCGCCCCGGCGGCCCTACCGCGAAGTCCTGACCCGCACCGCGAGCCCGGCATGAGGACGACCGTCCGCTGCACGGCGCACCTTCGATCTGAGAGGCCGACCATGACCGTCGCCGGTTCACCGCTGTCCGAGCCGCCGCGCATCGTCCAGGGCGGCATGGGCGCGGGCGTGTCGGGATGGCGGCTGGCCCGCGCAGTCGCCCGGACGGGACAGCTCGGCGTGGTGTCCGGGGTGGCGCTGGACGCCCTGCTCGCGCGGGGGCTCCAAGCCGGGGACGAGGGCGGCCACCTGCGGCGCGCGCTCGCCCGCTTCCCGTTGCGGGACGCCGCCGAGCGGATCCTGCGGCGCTACTTCGTCCCCGGCGGCATCGAACCGGGGGAGCGTTTCCGGCCGGTGCCCAAACTCGGCCTGATCCCCAACAGGACACGGGACGAGCTGACCGTCGCCGGGAACTTCGCCGAGGTCTGGCTCGCCAAGGAGGGACACGACGGCCCCGTCGGGATCAACTACCTGGAGAAGATCCAGCTCGCCACCCCGGCGGCCGTCTACGGCGCGATGCTCGCCGGGGTGGACGACGTCCTGATGGGGGCGGGCATTCCCAGCGAGATCCCGGCGCTGCTGGACGCGCTGGCCGCCGGGGTCCCCGGCCGCCTGACGGTGACCGTCGCCGGAGCCGCCGAGGGCCGCGAGCTCACGTTCGACCCGGCGGCGCTCGGCGGCCCCGCCGCGGACGTGCCGCGGCCGCGGTTCCTCGCGATCGTCTCCTCGCCCGTTCTGGCCGTGTACCTGCACCGGACGCCCGCCACCCGCCCGGACGGGTTCGTCCTCGAGACGCCGGTGGCGGGCGGGCACAGCGCGCCGCCGCGCGGGCGCCGAACCTGGACGACCGCGGCGAGCCGATCTACGGGCGGCGCGACCGGATCGACCCGGCGAAGGTCGCCCGACTCGGCCTGCCGTTCTGGCTGGCGGGCGGGTTCGCCCGGCCGGGCGCCCTGGCGGAGGCGCGCGCGGCGGGCGCCGCCGGGATCCAGGCCGGGAGCGTTTTCGCGCTGTGCCGCGAGTCGGGCCTGGACCCGGAGCTGCGGCGACGGATCGTCGCGCGGGCGCTGGACGGCGACCTGCGGGTGCGCAACGACCCCCGCGCGTCACCGGCCGGGTTCCCGTTCAAGGTCGCCGAACTGCCCGGAACGCTCTCCGACGACGAGGTCTACCGGGAGCGGACCAGGCTGTGCGACCTGAGCTACCTGCGCACCCCTTACCTGAAGGAGAACGGCTCGGTCGGCTTCCGCTGCCCCGCCGAACCCGTCGACGCCTACGTCCGCAAGGGCGGGACGATCGAGGACACCGCGGGCCGCCGCTGCCTGTGCAACGCGCTCGTCGCGAACATCGGCCTCGGCCAGCACCGGCCGGACGGCTACGCCGAGCCGCCCATGCCGACCCTCGGCCAGGACCTCGGTTTCCTCCCCGACCTCCTGCGCGCGAACGGCGGCGACTACTCCGCCGCCGACGCCGTCGACTACCTGATGGACGCATGAGGCGGACATGAGACAGATACGAGCACCCCGCCACGACACCGCCGACCGGCCGTTCATCGTCATCTGGGAGGCGACGCGGGCGTGCCCGCTGGCGTGCGTGCACTGCCGCGCCGAGGCCAGACCGGACCGCGACCCGGGCGAGCTCGGCACCGCCGAGGCCCGCGACCTCATGGCGCAGGTCGCCGAGTTCGGCACCCCGCCGCCGCTGTTCGTCATCACCGGCGGCGACCCGTTCCAGCGGCCCGACCTGTTCGACCTGGTGCGGCACGGCACCGCCCTCGGCCTGCCGGTCGCGGTGTCGCCGTCCGGCACGCCCACCCTCACCGAGGCGGGCCTGGCCGGGCTGAAGGACGCGGGCGCGCGCGCCGTCTCGCTCAGCCTGGACGGCTCGGACGCACGCGTCCACGACACCTTCCGCGCCACCCCCGGCGTCTACCGCTGGACCCTGGACGCCTGGCGGGCGGCCCGCGACCTCGGCCTCAAGGTGCAGATCAACACGACCGTCACCGGGCACAACATGACCGACCTGCCGGAGATCGTCCGCGTCGTCCACGAGATGGGCGCGCTCACGTGGAGCGCGTTCCTGCTCGTCCCGACCGGCCGCGGCAAGACGCTGCCCGGGCTCTCCGCGGACCAGGTGGAGGACGTCCTCAACTTCGTCTACGACGCCGGGGCCCACGTTCCCGCGCGGACCACCGAGGCGCACCACTTCCGCCGCGTCGCCGTCCAGCGCGAGATCCTGCGGCGGCACGGGGACGACCACGTGGCGGCGCTGGGCCTGGGACCGCTGTACAAGACCCTGCGGGACCGGCTCACCGAACTCGATCTCCCGGTGCGGCGGGCCCGCCGCCCGCCCATGGACGTCAACTCCGCGCGCGGGTTCGTCTTCGTCTCCCACACGGGCGGCGTCCACCCCAGCGGCTTCCTGCCCGCCTCGGCGGGCGACGTCCGCCGCGACCGCCTCACCGGCGTCTACCGGGACTCGCCGCTGTTCGTCGGCCTCCGCGACCCCGGCAACCTGACCGGACGGTGCGCGCCTGCGAGTTCCGTCCCTGTCGCGGGGCTCGCGCTCGCGCGCCCTGGCGGTGTCCGGGGACCCGTACGGCGAGGACCCCTGGTGCGCCTACGTCCCCGGCACCTTCCCCCACCAGGACGAACTCGCGCCCTACACCCGGGACCTTCGTCCCTAACGCGGCCGCCGCCGCTGCGGCAATGTGGGGCCATGGAGTTCGATCAGAGCGGCCTGGAGATCCTCGACGAGGACGAGTGCCGCGCCCTCCTCGCCCGCGCGGTGATCGGACGGGTCGTCTTCACGCACCAGGCGCTGCCCGCCGTGCAGCCGGTCAACTTCGTCGTCGGCGGCCGCGACATCGTGTTCAAGACGTCCCGGACGTCCAGGCTCGCCACGGCCGCCGCCGACACCGTCGTCGCGTTCGAGATCGACGACTTCGACATCACCGCCCGGACGGGCTGGTCGGTGGTCGTCGTCGGCCGCGCCCGGCGCGTCACCGCCCCCCGCCAGCTCGCCGCGCTGGAGGCGCTGCCGCTGCACAGCTGGGCGCCGGGCACCCGCGACGTCTTCATCCGCATCCGCTCCGACCTCGTCACCGGCCGCCGCATCCGCGGCGCCGGCGCCCCGGCGCCCGACGACGGAAAGCCCCCTCACCACCCGGCGCGGAGCGCCGAATGACGAGGGGGCGTCGTGGCGGACGGCCTCAGGGCGTCCGCTCCCATCCCCTGCGGGGCGGGAGCGCCCCCAGCTGCTCGTCCCGGCTGCGGTACACGATGTAGGGGCGCGTCACGTAGCCGATGGGCGCGGTCAGCATGTGCACCAGCCGGGTGAACGGCCAGATGGAGAACAGCAGGAGCGCGCTGAGGGCGTGCAACTGGAACAGGATCGGGACGCCCGTCATCAGGTCCGGATCGGGCCGCAGGTAGAAGATCGACCGGAACCACGGGGACACCGACTCGCGGTAGTCGTAACCGCCGCCGACGATGTTCGCGACGACGGTGGCGGCCAGGCCGAGCACGATCGTCCCCGCGAGGACCGCGTACATGAGCTTGTCGTTGCGGGTGGTCGCGGAGAACACCGGGCCGACCGTGCGGCGCCGGTAGATCAGGATCGCCAGGCCCGCCAGGGTGCAGACCCCCGCGACGGTCCCGAGCGACACGGCGACGACGTGGTACATGTGCTCGGTGATCCCGGCGGCCTCGGTCCACCCGTTCGGGATCACCAGCCCGCCGACGTGGCCGAACGCCACCATCAGGATGCCGAAGTGGAACAGCGGGCTGCCGATCCGCAGCAGCCGCCGCTCGTAGAGCTGCGACGAGCGCGTCGTCCACCCGAACTTGTCGTACCGGTACCGCCAGACGTGCCCGAGGACGAAGATCGCGATGGCGACGTACGGCAGCGCGACCCACAGCAGGACGCCCCCGACGCCCGCCTGCCCCCCGTCCGGTGCCGCGACGACGGGGGAGTGGACCGGAGAGTGGACGGTCATGAGCGGGCCTCCAGTACGGGATCGGGCAGGAAGACGGGACCCGACCCGATCCCGTACGGGGCGAGGCCGACCTGCTCCTCGGGCGGCCCCTCGGCCGCCAGCCGGGCGACGGCGTCCTCGATGTCGCCGGAGAGCGGCGGGAGCGTCGCCGAGACCGCGTCCAGGACGCCGGTCCACGGCGACCCCGCCTCGGTGAGGGCCAGCCGCAGCAGCTCCACGCCGGCGCGATGCTCCAGTAGCAGCCGCCGGGCCTCCGCGAGGTCCGCGGTCGCGCCGAACTCCAGCACGACCGCGAGGTGGTCCGGCAGCTCCCCGTCCAGGACGAGCCCGGCCGCGTCGTACGCCTGCTTGAACCGCAGCAGCGCCATGCCCCGCTTCCGGGTGTCGCCGCAGGCGAAGTACGTCAGGTAGGGGCAGGAGCGCTTGCGCTGGTCGAACGTCGTCACGAAGTCGGCGGCGAGCGCCTGCGGCGACGTCTCGTCCAGAGTGGCGAGGACCGCGCCCAGGGGCTCGGCGACGGACGCGGGCAGGTTCCGTACGGCCCGGCGCAGCATCGGAAGCCGCGCGAGCAGCCCGTCGTCCGGATAGCCGAGCAGCAGCGACGCCACCTGCCAGGTCGTCGCCGCCTGGATGTCGTTCAGGCCATGCCTGGCGGGGGCCTTCGTCTTCACGGCTTGGGCTCCGTTCCGGGGTCGTCGTCCTCGCGGGGCGGGAACAGCCCGGCGGGCGCGCCCTTGCCGTCCCAGTTGAGGAGGTTGACGCGTTTGTGCTTGTCGGC
>NZ_MKJY01000579.1 GCF_001942465.1 Actinomadura sp. CNU-125 | reverse complement strand
CGCCGGGCGCGGCGCTCCCGGTCGCCGCCGCGGTGAGCCGCGCGGACGCGCCGCCGACCCGTCCGGGCGAGCCTCCCCGGCGGCGGCCGCGCCGGGGCGCACTCGTCGGGGCGGGCGCGCTGGCCTGCGCCCTCACCGCCGGGGCCGTGTACTGGCTGGTCGGCGGGACGGGCGGCGGCGAGCCCGTCACCGCCGCCGAGGGGCGCCTGCTGCGGGCCGGTCCGACGTCCCGGCGGAGTACCGCGACCTGATCGTCGAGGCCGGGCGGTGGTGCGACATGCCGGGCCTCAGCCCGGCGCTGATCGCCGCGATGCTCAAGGCGGAGAGCGGCTTCGACCCCCATCTGGCGGACCCGGCGAAGGACGAGTACGGCATCGCCCGCTGGACGCCGCACGTCCTGGTGCACTGGCAGCCGGGCGGGCTCGACAATCCCGAGCCCCGGCCGGAGGAGATCACGCCGGAGCTGTCGATCCCGGCGATGGGCCGGTTCCTCTGCTACTGGGGCAAGGACCTGGAGGGGGTCCCGGGCGATCCCGCGCTGAACCTGGCCGCCACGTACCGCACCTCGTCCAGGACGGTGGTCGAGGCGGGCGGCGTCCCGGCGGAGTACCGGGCGTACGCCGCCAGGGTCCGCCGGTACCTGGACGACTACCGTCCGCGCTGATCCGGTGCCCAGGCCCCCGCGGCGGCCGCCTCCTTCACGTACTCCGCGAACGGCCGGGGCTCCCGCCCGAGCGCGCGCCGGACGCCGTCGCCGACCCGGTCGCCCGCGCCCTCGCGGAGGTCCGCCAGCAGGCCGGCCAGCATCGCGGCGAAGGCCGGCGGCACGCCCTGCGACTCCACGAGCGCGGTGAACTCCGGCACCTCCAGCGGCGTGTACCGGATCTCGCGCCCCGACGCCTCCGCGATCATCTTGGCGGCGGTGCGGAACGGCAGCGGTTCCGGCCCGGACAGCTCGTAGATCTCCCCCGCGTGCCCGGCGCCGGTGAGCGCGGCGACGGCGACGTCGGCGATGTCCGCGGCGTCCACGAACGCCTCGCGTCCCTCGCCGGTGGGCAGCGCGAGCTCGCCCGCCATCAGCGGGCCGTGGAAGAAGTCCTCGCTGAAGTTCTGCGCGAACCAGGCCGGGCGCAGGATCGTCCACTCCGCCCCGGATTCTCGGACGGCGCGTTCGGCGGGCTCCTGCGCGGGCTGCGGCGCGCCGTCCACACCACGCGCCGCGAGCAGCACGAGCCGCCGGACGCCCGCCGCGACGGCGGCGCGCGCGAACTCCGCGACGGCGTCCTGGTCGACGCTCTCGTTCATCGGGACGAGGTAGACGGCGCCGGCGCGTCCAGCGCGGGACCCCAGGTGGCCCGGTCGGCCCACTCGAAGCGCGTCCCGGTCGAGCGGGACGCGGCGCGGACGGGGACGCCGAGGTCGGTCAGGCGGGCGGTGACGCGGCGGCCGGTCTTGCCGCGGGCGCCGAGCACGAGGATCGGTGTATCGGTCATGGGAACAGCACACCAGCGCACGGTGAGACGTTCCATGGCCACGCGTCTCGATCGCATGTGAGATCGTCTCACCATGGACCTTCTGGACGACCTGCTGGCGGGGGTACGGGCCCGCGGGGCCGTGTACTGCCGTTCCGTGGCCCGGCCGCCGTGGGCCGTGCGGTTCGAGGCGCCCGCGCCGCTGTCGCTCGGCACGATGCTGCGGGGCGTCGGCTGGATCGCCCGCGGCGGCGCGGAGCCGGTGCGGATCGGGGAGGGCGACATCGTGCTGGTCCGGGGCGGCGCCCCGGTCGTCGCCGGAGACCGGCCCGGCGCCGAGCCGGAGATCGTGGTGCTGGACGCCGACCGCTGCTACGCGACCGACGGAGGACCGGCGACGGCCGGGCACAACTTCCGGCTCGGCCCCCGCACGTACGGGCTCGTGCCGGACGGGTCGGACCTGTACGTCACCGCCGAGTACCCGATGCGCGGCGACGTGTCCGAGCGGCTGCTGGAGGCGCTGCCGGCGCTGGCGGTCGTCCCGGCGCGGCCGGAGTTCGCGGCGCTGCTGGAGCTGCTGGGCGTCGAGGTCGCGCGGGAGGAGCCGGGGCAGCAGATCATCCTGGACCGGCTGCTGGACATGCTGCTGGTGCGGGCGCTGCGCGCGTGGTTCGCGCGGCCGGACGCCGAATCGCCCGCAGGGTACCGGGCGCTCGGCGACCCGCACGTCGGGCGCGCGCTGCGGATGCTGCACGAGAGTCCCGCACGTCCGTGGACGGTGGCGGAGCTGGCGGCCGAGGCGGGGCAGTCGCGGGCGGTGTTCGCGCGGCGGTTCGCCGAGCTGGTCGGCCGCCCGCCGCTGGCCTACCTCACCGAATGGCGGATGACGCTGGCCGCCGACCTGCTTCGCGAGCCCGGCGCGACGGTCGCGTCCGTGGCGCGGCGCGTCGGGTACGCCGACGGGTTCGCCTTCAGCAACGCGTTCAAGCGGGTTCGCGGCGCCGCGCCGAGCAGCGTGCTGCGCGACGCCGCGAACGCCTGACCGTCCGGGCTCAGGACGCGCCGTAGACGGGTTCGGGGTCGGGGGCCTTCGCGAGGAGGCCGGTGACGACCTCGCCGACCTCGGCGGCGTCCCAGCGGGCGCCCTTGTCCGCGGTGGGGCCGTGCCGGAAGGCGTCCATCACGCAGATCTTGCCGCCCTCGACCTCGAAGACGCGCCCGGTGACGTCCCGGGACCCGGCGGAGCCGAGCCAGACGACCAGCGGGGACACGTTCTCGGGGGCCATCGCGTCGAACTCGCCCTCGGCGGGGGCGGCCATCGTCTGCGCGAAGACCTGCTCGGTCATGCGGGTGCGGGCGGCGGGCGCGATCGCGTTGACCGTCACCCCGTAGCGGCCCAGCTCGGCGGACGCGACGAGGGTGAGCCCGACGATCCCGGCCTTGGCCGCCGAGTAGTTGCCCTGGCCGACGCTGCCGAGCAGCCCGGCGCCCGACGAGGTGTTGATCACCCGGCCGTCGACGGGACGGCCCGCCTTGCTCTCGGCGCGCCAGTGCAGGCCCGCGTGCTTGAGCGGCAGGAAGTGGCCCTTGAGGTGGACGCGCATGACCGCGTCCCACTCGTCCTCGGAGAGGTTGACGAGCATCCGGTCGCGCAGGAACCCGGCGTTGTTCACCAGGACGTCCAGCCGCCCGAACGTCTCGACGGCGGTGCCGACGAGGGCGGCGGCGCCCGCGTCGGTGGCGATGTCGTCGGTGCTGGCGACGGCCTTCCCGCCGAGCGCCTCGATCTCCCGGACGACCTCCTGCGCGGGGCCGTCGGCGGCGTCCCCGCTGCCGTCGCGGGCGACGCCGAGGTCGTTGACGACGACGAGGGCGCCCTGCCGGGCGAATTCCAGGGCGTGCGCGCGGCCGAGGCCGCGACCGGCCCCGGTGACGGCGACGACGCGGTCCGTGCAGATCATCGTGTCTCCTTCTCGTTCGCGCCGGTGTTCTCGTCCTTGTTCACGGTGGCGGCGTCCAGGAACGCGGGACGTTCTCCCCCGCCGTGCAGCAGCATCTCGGTGCCGGTGACGTAGGAGGCCAGGTCGGAGGCGAGGTAGACGCAGGCGCCGCCGACCTCGTCGGGGGTGCCGAGCCGACCCATCGGGACGGTGCGGCCGATCGCCGCGATCCCTTCCTCGTCGCCGTAGTGCAGGTGGGCGGTCTCGGTCCGGATCATGCCGAGGATCAGCGTGTTCACCCGGACGTGCGGCGCCCACTCGACGGCCAGGGACCGGGTGAGGCTGTGCAGGCCCGCCTTCGCGGCGCCGTACGCGGAGGTGCCGGGCGAGGGCCGCACGCCGCTCACGCTGCCGATGTTGATCACCGAGCCGCCGGTGCCCAGCTCGCGCATCCGCGGGTAGGCGGCCCGCGCCATCAGCAGCGGGGCGGTCAGGTTCAGCTCGATGATCTTGGCATGGGTGCGCAGTTCCCCGTCCGCGAGGCGCAGGAAGGGCCCGCCGCCCGCGTTGTTGACGAGCACGTCGACGCGGTCGAGGCCGTTCATGAACTCCTCGACCGGCTCCGGTTTGCGCACGTCCAGCGAGACGAACCGGGCCGTGCGCCCGTCCGCCTCGGGGAGCGCGTCCGGGTCGCGCCGCCCGACCGCCACCACGTCGGCGCCCGCCGCCAGGAAGGCGCGGCTGATGCCCGCGCCGACCCCGCGCACGCCTCCGGTGACCACGACGGTCTTTCCGCTCAGGTCCAGTGTCAGTGACATCCCACCACCTCGGGCATCCCGCCTCCTTTTGCACCTCTGCTACGGTCAGTTCTAACAAATGTTTGGTGGAAAGGTAGCGCATGGGAGTCTCCACCACGACCCGGGACGGGGTCGCAGAGATCGTCGTGGCCGCGCCGCCGGTCAACGCGCTGACCGTGGCGGGCTGGCACGAGCTGGCCGACGCGGTCCTCGCGGCCGGACGGGACCCGCAGGTGGGGGCCGTCGTGCTCCGCGCCGAGGGCCGCGGCTTCAACGCGGGCGTCGACATCAAGGAGATGCAGTCCACGGAGGGGCACACCGCGCTGGTGGGCGCCAACCGGGGCTGCTACGCGGCGTTCGCGGCCGTCTACGACTGCGAGGTCCCGGTGATCGCCGCGGTGCACGGGTTCTGCCTGGGCGGCGGGATCGGGCTGGCGGGCAACGCCGACATCGTCGTCGCGTCCGACGACGCCTACTTCGGGCTGCCGGAGGTGGACCGCGGGGCGCTCGGCGCCGCGACGCACCTGGCGCGGCTCGTCCCGCAGCACCTGATGCGGGCGATGGTCTACACGTGCCGCAACGTCACGGCAGCCGAACTGCACCACCACGGGTCGGTGCTGGAGGTCGTCCCGGCGGACGGGCTGCGCGCCAAGGCCCTGGAGGTCGCCGCGAACATCGCCGCCAAGGACCGGTACGTCATCCGGCGCGCGAAGGAGTCGCTGAACGGCATCGACCCGGTCGACGTGAAGCGCAGCTATCGGTTCGAGCAGGGCCTCACCTTCGAACTGAACCTCGTCGGCGCGGGCGACGAGCACCGTGACGCCTTTGTCAGCAAGGGGGCGAAATGAGCAAGGTGCTGACGATCGAGGAGATCGTCGGGTCGCTGGAGAGCGGCATGACGATCGGCATCGGCGGCTGGGGATCGCGGCGCAAGCCGATGGCGCTCGTCCGCGCGATCTGCCGGTCGCCGCTGACCGACCTCACGGTCGTGTCCTACGGCGGCCCGGACGTCGGGCTGCTGTGCGCCGCCGGGAAGGTGCGGCGGCTCGTCACGGCGTTCGTGACGATGGACTCGATCCCCCTCGAACCGCACTTCCGGCAGGCGCGCCAGTCCGGCGCGATCGAGCTGACCGAGTACGACGAGGGCATGTTCATGTTCGGGCTGTACGCGGCGGCGCACCGGCTGCCGTTCCTGCCCACCCCGGTCGGGCTCGGCTCGGACGTCATGAAGATCAACCCCGGGCTGAAGACGGTCCGGTCGCCGTACGAGGACGCGACCGAGCTGGTCGCCGTCCCGGCCCTGACGATGGACGCGGCGCTCGTCCACATGAACCGCGCCGACGCCCGCGGCAACGCCCAGTACCTCGGTCCCGACCCGTACATGGACGACCTGTTCGCCAAGGCCGCGGACCGGACGTACGTGTCGTGCGAGCGGCTCGTCGACACCGCGGACTTCGCCAAGGAGGGCCCGCCGCAGTCGCTGCTGATCAGCCGGGCGCACGTCGCCGGCGTCGTGGAGACGCCGAACGGGGCGCACTTCACCGACTGCGCGCCCGACCACGGCAGGGACGAGGCGTTCCAGAAGCTGTACGCGAAGTCGGCGGCCGATCCGGAGCAGTGGGCGGCGTTCCGCGACCGGTTCCTGTCCGGTGACGAGAACGCCTACCAGGACGCCGTCCGGGCCTGGCGGGAGGAGAAGTGATGGCGACCACCACGCAAGCAACGGACGCGACGCGCGCGGAGGTCTGCGCGGTCGCCTGCGCGGAGCTGTTCCGCGGCGACGGGGAGATCGTGGCGGCGGCGGTCGCCGGATTCGTCCCGATGCTGGGGTCCCGGCTGGCCCGGTCGACGTTCGAGCCGGACCTGCTGACGACCGACGGCGGCCCGTCGCTGAGCGCCGGGCCCGTCCCGCTGGGCGCGGCGGCGGACGCCGTCGAGGGCTGGCTGCCGTTCCGCGACCACCTGTGGCTGGTGCTGAACGGGCGCCGCCACGTGATCATGGGCCCGAGCCAGATCGACCGGTACGGCAACACGAACATCTCCTGCATCGGCGACTGGGCGCGGCCGTCCCGGCAGCTGCTCGGGGTGCGCGGCGGGCCGGGAAACACGCTGCTGAACCCGACGAGCTACTGGGTGCCCAAGCACTCGACGCGCGTGTTCACCGACGAGGTCGACATGGTCAGCGGCGTCGGCACGGATCGCGGCGCGCACGAGATCCGCGCCGTGGTGACGAACCTGGCGGTGCTCGACTTCGACACCCCCGACCGGCGCATGCGGCTGAAGTCGGTGCACCCCGGCGTGTCCGTCGACGACGTCGTCGCCGCGACCGGGTTCGAGCTCGCCGTCCCGGACGCCGTCCCGCAGACGCGCCTGCCCGACGCCGAGGAGCTGCGGATCATGCGCGAGGTGCTCGACCCGAAGGGCCTGCGCGAGCGCGAGGTCCCGTCCGAGGCGCGCTCGTGAGCGAGACCGGGAGCGGGACCGCGAACGGCGGCGGGCAGGTCCTCGACACCCCGCTGACGCGGCTGACCGGGGTCCGGCATCCGGTCGTCCAGACCGGCATGGGCTGGGTGGCCGGGCCGCGCCTGGTGACGGCGGTGGCGAACGCGGGCGGCCTCGGGATCCTGGCGTCGGCGACGATGACGCTCGACCAGCTCGCGACGGCGATCGGCGAGGTCAAGGACCGGACGGACGCGCCGTTCGGCGTCAACCTGCGGGCCGACGCGGGCGACGCGGGCGACCGCATCGACCTCCTCATCAAGGAGGGCGTGAAGGTCGCCTCGTTCGCGCTCGCCCCGAAGAAGGAGCTGATCGCCAAGCTCAAGGACGCCGGGCTCGTGGTGATCCCGTCGGTGGGCGCGCGGCGGCACGCCGAGAAGGTCGCCGGGTGGGGCGCGGACGCGGTGCTGGTGCAGGGCGGCGAGGGCGGCGGGCACACCGGCGCCGTCGCGACGACGCTGCTGCTCCCGCAGGTCGTGGACGCGGTCGACATCCCGGTGATCGCCGCGGGCGGCTTCTTCGACGGGCGCGGCCTCGCGGCGGCGCTGTCGTACGGGGCGGCGGGCGTGGCGATGGGCACCCGGTTCCTGCTGACCTCCGACAGCTCCGTGCCCGACGCGGTCAAGCAGGTCTACCTGAAGACCGGCGACACCGTGGTGACCCGGCAGGTGGACGGGATGCCGCACCGGGTGCTGCGCAGCGAGCTCGTGGACGACCTGGAGTCGTCCGGCCGGGTCGGCGGGCTGGTGCGGGCGCTGCGCAACGGCGCCCGGTTCAAGAAGCTGTCCGGGATGTCGTGGCGCGAGATGGTCGCCGACGGCAAGGCGATGAAGCACGGCAAGGACCTGTCGTGGTCGCAGGTGCTGATGGCGGCCAACACGCCGATGCTGCTGAAGGCGGCGATGGTGGACGGCCGCCCCGACCTCGGCGTGATGGCGTCCGGGCAGGTTGTGGGCGTGATCGACGACCTGCCGAGCTGCGCGGACCTGATCGGCGACATCGTCGCGCAGGCCGCCGAGGCGATCGCCGCACAGCAGGCGTGCCTGGTGCGTTAGGACGCGCCCTCCCCGTTCCGCGGACGCACGGCGCGCACCTCGCCCGAGGTGCGCGCCGTGCGTCCGTTCGCGGGTTCAGTACCGGCCGCCCACCGCCGTGGGGAGCGCGTCGAGGTCGGCCAGGTCCGCCGCGGTGAGGTCCAGGTCGGCGCGCCCGCGTTGTCGCGCAGGTAGTGCGGCTTCTTCGTGCCGGGGATCGGGATCACGTGGTCGCCCTGCGCGAGCGTCCAGGCGATCGCGACCTGCGCGGGCGTGGCGCCGTGCCGCGCCGCGACCTCCTTGACCGTGTCGACGATCCGCAGGTTCGCCTTGAGCGCCTCCTCCTGGAAGCGGGGGTTGCCGGCGCGGAAGTCGGTGTCCTCGAAGTCCGCGCTGGTGACCGTCCCGGTCAGGAAGCCCCGGCCGAGCGGCGAGAACGGGACGAACGCGGCGCCGTTGCGCGCGCACCAGCCGACGACGTCGCCGGCCTCGCCCGCGCCCCCGGCCCCGTCGCTCGCGTCGCCCGCGCTGCCGCCGGGGGCGCCCAGCGCGTCGCGCGTCCGCAGCGACAGCTCCGACTGGACGGCCGCGACGGGGTGGACCGCGTGCGCCTCGGCGGCCTGCGCGACCGTCACCTCCGACAGGCCCAGGCGGCGGACCTTCCCCTCGGCGACCAGTTCCGCCATCGCGCCCCAGGTGTCGGCGAGCGGCACCGCCGGGTCGACGCGGTGCAGGTAGTACAGGTCGATGACGTCGGTGCCCAGGCGGCGCAGGCTCTCCTCGGCGGACGACTTGACGTGCTCGGGCGTGCCCCGCCGGAAGATCCGGCGGGACGCGAGGTCCTCGACGATCAGGCCGGTCTTGGTGGCGAGCACCGCCTCGTCCCGCCGCCCCGCCAGCGCGCGGCCGACGAGCGTCTCGTTGTGGCCGTCGCCGTAGGGCTGGGCGGTGTCGAGGAAGGTGACCCCGAGGTCGAGCGCCGCGCGGATCAGTGCCGCGGACGCGTCGTCGTCCCGCTCGGACTCGGTGTACGCCCAGCTCATCCCCATGCATCCCAGGCCGACGGCGCCGACCGGCGTGCCCGCGAAATCGCGCTTCCTCATGTTCTCCCCTTCGTCAGGCGACGGCGGCGACGAGGCCGCCGTCCACGATCAGGTCCTGGCCGTTGACGTACGCGGCGTCCGCCGAGGCGAGGAACGCGACGGCGCCCGCGATCTCCTCCGGCGTCCCGATGCGGCCGGACGCCACCTGCGCCCGGTTCCCCTCGACCTCGTCGGCGGGGACGGCGCCGCGGAACATCGGCGTGTCGATGTAGCCGGGGCTGACCGAGTTCACCCGGACGCCGCGCGGTCCGAGCTCGGCGGCGAGGGTGCGCGCCAGGCTCTGCACGGCGGCCTTCGTCGCCGAGTACAGCGACGCGATCGGCAGGCCCCGGTGCAGCGTCCAGGAGGCGTTGACGACGATCGAGGCGTCGCCGGACAGCAGCGGCAGCGCCTTCTGGATCGTGAAGTAGACGCCCTTGAAGTTGACGTCCACGCTGTGGTCGAAGTCGGCTTCGGTGATGTCGGCGGTCGGGCCGAACGTGCCGGTCCCCGCGTTGGCGAACACGACGTCCAGGCGTCCGTGCCGCTCCCGGACGGTGTCCATCAGCGCGTCCAGGTCGGGGAGGCTGCCCGCGTCGGCGCGGACGGCGAGGATCCGCTCCCCCGCGTCCGGTCCGGCACCGTCCGGTCCGGCACCGTCCAGTTCCTTGGCGGCGGCGTCCAGGCGTCCCTGGTCGCGGCCGGTGATGACCACCCGCGCCCCCTCCTCCAGCAGCCGCCGCGCGACCGCCAGGCCCATGCCGCTCGTCCCGCCCGTGATCAGCGCGACCTTGCCGGTGAAACGTTCGTTGTCCGTCATGCCGATGATGCTGCCGGAGTCCGGGAAGGCGAGACAGAGTCCGTTTATCGTGGTTGTGCCACCACCACCTTCGCTCCGGCCGCCCTCAGCTCGCGGCGGCCAGGCCCCGCCGGGCCATGAGGCGTTCGAGGCGCTCCATGGTGCCGGTCCCGGGGCGGGGGTTGTGCAGCACGAGGTCCTGGCCGGGACGGTCCGCCAGCGGCAGCAGCGTCGCCTCGAACACCATCTCCCCGGCCTCCGGATGCCGGACGCTCTTGATCGCCTGCTTCCCCGCGCTCACCTCGTGCCGCGCCCACAGTTCGGCGAACTCCGGGCTGACGGCCGTCAGGTCCGCGACGATCCGGTCGAACTCGGGGTCGTCGGGATAGCGGGCGGCGTCGGCGCGGAACCTGCTCACCACGTCCGGGGCCGCCGCCTCCCAGTGCATGTGCTGCTCGCGGTAGCGCACGCTGGTGAAGAACGTGACCAGGCAGTTGTGGTCGGTGTCGCCGTACCCGAACACCGCGCGCGCCGCGTCGTTGATCGCGACGAGGTTCCAGTGCCGCTGGCGGATGTAGGCGGGGCGCGGCGACCACGCGTCCAGCAGCCGCCGCAGCTCCGGCGTGACCGGGACGGCCGGGCCCGCGGCCGCGCGCGGCGGGTTCAGCCCGGCCAGCAGGTAGAGGTGCTCGCGTTCGGCGGCGTCGAGCCGCAGCGCGCGGGAGACCGCGTCCAGGACGTCCTCGGACACCTTGATGTCGCGGCCCTGTTCGAGCCACGTGTACCAGGACACCCCGACCCCGGCGAGGACCGCGACCTCCTCGCGGCGCAGGCCGGGCGTCCGGCGCCGCCCTCCGGACGGCATCCCGACGTCGGCGGGCGTCACCCGGGCGCGGCGGGTGCGCAGGAAGTCGCGCAGTTCGGCGCGGCGGCGGTCACCGCCGGCGGACGTAACGGGCATACCGTCACGATATCGACCGCGCGCCCGGATCGCAGGCGGAGCCGCGCGACGCTAACCGACGACTCCGGCGGCGCGCAGCCGGGCGACCGTCCCGGCGTCGCGGCCCAGCTCGGCGAGGACCGCGTCGGTGTGCTCGCCGTGCGCCGGGACCGGGTCCATCCGCGGTTCGGCCCCGGCGAGGGTGATCGGCGGCAGCAGCGCCCGGATGTCCCCCACCGGGGACCCGACGTCCCGCCAGCGGTCCCGCTCGGCGAGCTGCGGATGGGCGACCAGCCCGTGCCCGTCGTTCAGCGTCGCGTTCGGCACGCCCGCCCCGTCCAGTCGCCGCAGCAGCTCGTCCCGGCCGAGCCGCGAGGTGACGGACGCGACCAGCGCGTCGACCTTCTCCCGGTTGCGGACGCGCGCCATGTTCGTCGCGTAGTCGGGGTCGGCCACCAGGTCCGGACGGTCGAGCACGCCGGTGGCGAGCGCCGCCCACCCCGGATCGCTCTGCACGCCGATGACGACGTCGACGCCGTCGGCCGTGGGGTAGGCGTCGTAGGGCGCGATCACCGGATGGCTCAGCCGGGCGCGCGGCGGCGCCGCCCCCGTGTAGAGCGTCGTGTACATCGGCTGGCTCATCCACTCGGCGACCGCGTCGAACATGCTCACCTCGACCGACGCGCCCGCCCCGGTCGTCCCGCGCCGGACGAGCGCCGCGAGCACGCCCGAGAACGCGTACATCTATCCGGCACAAGTTGGTGACCTGCAACGACTCGCGCGACACGCGTTCTGACCTGGCCTTCCTTGTCTCCGGAACTACTCGCAAATACTCGCTTCTGATCGCTTCGGACGGAACAGAGCCGGAACAGGATCAGGCGCCGCTTGGCCGACCACCCTTCCGTGCTCGACGTACCGCTAGTTCGTCCTCGGCTGCTGCCAGGTCTGCGAGGTCTTGCTCGTCGCCGTGCGCCTTGATGTCCGCGCGGATGTGGTCGAGCGTTCGCCTGGCACGGTCGGTATCGAGGCGTTCGCAGACGCGCCCGTACGCCTTCCCACATGGCTTCTGGCATGCGGATGGGCCGCGGTCGGCTGTGCTTGCTCTCTTCGGTCATGGCTCCCTCATCTCGTGTATGGACACGAATTCTGCCAAGCCCCTTGTGTTCATACAAGGTTTCTGCTTACTGTGTTCATACACGGTTAAGGAGGTGCATCTAACCAACCGCCCCTGCGGGCGCCCCGAAAGAAGCGGGCCCGGACGGCGATTGCAGCGCCGGCCGAGCCCTTGATCCGGAACCTCGCTGGAAGGAATCCGAACCCATGGGGAATGTTCCCACGAACGGCCTCACGGCCGAGACGCGCGAGTTGCTCGCGCTGTTCCGTGAGGCGCTCGACCTGCCGCAGGCCGCCGCGACCGCCGAGGACGCCGACAAGCGGCAGCGGCTCCGCACCGACAACACGTCCCGGATCCTGGCCCACCTCGACTACCTGGTCGACGACACCAACCCGAACGTCGGCGCGGTGGTGCGGGCGATGCGCAAGAGCCTGGACCGCCACCCCGTCGACTACGTCACCAAGGACGGGGAGGCGGGCCGATGACCGCGCTCATGCCGGAGCGGCCCGTGCTCGACACGGCCGCGCTGTCCGCCGGGATCGCGGCGTTGCTCGAGGAGCACGGCATCACCGGCGCGACGTGTCCGTCCGCACCATCGAGCAGGGCGGCATGTTCGCCGGCGTCACCGTTTCGGCGACCGCGTACGAGCGGCCCGCGTCGCTGCCCGAGCCG
The DNA here is from genome assembly GCF_001942465.1 of Actinomadura sp. CNU-125. Classification (GTDB taxonomy): domain Bacteria; phylum Actinomycetota; class Actinomycetes; order Streptosporangiales; family Streptosporangiaceae; genus Spirillospora. The sequence continues at coordinate 23,301 of NZ_MKJY01000579.1, read as the reverse complement.
GACGACTCCTACCGTGACGACCCGTCGCCGCTGTGGGACCTGGTCGAGCGGCTCGAGGGCGGCCCGGTGCGGCGCCGTCCCGCGCTGCGTGTCATGACCGGGGGTGCCCAGTGAGCGCCGACCAGACCAAGCGCATCTGGCAGTCGGAGGCGTGCCCCGACTGGTGCGTCCTGCCCCACGGCCACCTGGACGCGCCGGTCAACCGGGGCTGCAGCTCCGACCCGATCGCGCCGAGGACCATGCCGGGCGTGCCCCTGACGCTGCACCAGGCCGACGGCAACACCGACCCCACCGCGCAGCTCATGACCGTCTACGCGTTCCTCGAGCAGGAACCGCGCGAGGTCGGGCCGCGGGTGGTGCTGTCGACCTGGAACGACTCGGTTCACATGACGCTCGAGGAAGCCGCGGCGCTGCACCAGCACCTGTGGGAAGTGCTCGCCGCCGCTCAACGCGTTCTGGAAGGGGACGACCGGTGACGTACACGATCATCGAGACCGCCCGCGGGGCGTCGAGTGGGAGCTCGACGACTTCACCCGCCCGGCCGGCTGCTCCACCGTGGCCTGGTGCGTGGGCGGCTGCGAGCAGAAGCCGGGCGCCGAGCGGGTCCTTCACGGGCGGGACGTCGCCCGCGCCTTCCTCGGCGACGACGAGATCATCGCGGTGGACGTATGGCAGGTGAAGGCGGTCACGCCGTGGCGGGACGGCGGGACGGTGTTCTACCCGAACCACGACGAAGCGCCGCGGGTGATGGTGTTCCACAACTCCCCCGACGGGGAGCACACCGAGCCGCTGTCGCTGTCGGTCCCCGAAGCGGTCACGTTCGTGGCGACGCTGCGGGCGACCGGTGCGGACGGTCTCGCGGGCGCGGTTCAGAACGCGGTTGACCTCGCGACCGCGATCACGGAGGAGGCCCGGTCTTGACTCTTGGGGAGAAGGCGATCCGGTGGGGGCTGATCTTGTCCCTGACGGTCGTGACCGTGATCGCGGTCGGGGTGTCGTACGGGCACCTGTACGACCTCGCGACCGACCAGGGCGAGAGCGGTCTACCCGCGGCGGTCCTCCCGATCACGGTCGACGGTCTGATCCTGGCGTGCTCGCTGGTGATCGTGACCGCCGCCCGCCGGGGGGACCGGTCCCCGATCCTGGCGTGGCTGATGCTGTTCGCGGGGATCGGCGCGACCCTCGCCGGGAACATCGCGCACGGCGTTGAGCACCAGTGGGCGGGGGCGCTGGTCGCCGGATGGCCCGCGGTGGTCGCGGCGGGGTGCTTCCACCTGGTCATCGGTGAGATGCGCAAGAGCCGCAAGACCGACCCGGTCCCGGTCCCTGACGAGCAGGCGGAACCGGTCACGGAGGCGGTCGCGGAACCGTGGGACGAGACGGCCCCGGCCGGTCTGGAGTTGTGGGACACGGTCGCGACCACTCCCCCGGCGATCACGGGACCGGTCACGGGTGATCCCGGTCTCGCGTGGCTCACCGCGACCACCGGTCGCGACCCGGTTCCGGCGGTCGCGACCGGTGTACCGGACGGGGACCGGTCCCCCGAGACCGCCCCGGAACCGGTCGCGACCGGTCTCTCGGTGGTCGCGACCACCGGCCCCGGCGAAGCCGACGACGAGACCACCGAACCCGGTTCGGGTGCGACCGGTCCCGAGACCGATCCCGAGTTGGAACAGGTGATCGCGACCGCCCGCGACCACTTCGCCGACATGATCGCGGGCGGTCGCACCCCCTCAATCCGATCGATCCGGCAGGAAATCAAGGTCGGGCACCCGCGTGCCCAGGTCATCAGAGAGGCGCTCAGCAAGAGCGCTTAGGAAGGATCCGATCATGGCCAAGCGTCAGCTCGTCGACCTGCAGCTCACCCGAGACGGGACCCCGGTCGGTGACCGGTACACCTCCGCCGTCGACCCGTCCGACCCGGCGGACAAGCGCGGCCTGTTCCGCGACGCCCTGACCCGCGCCGACGTCGCCGGTGACGGGTTCCGGATCCGGGTGTGGCGCCGCGGCACCGGCGAGGAGTTGTTCGTCTTCCCGGCGGCCTGACCGCCACCGTGGGGCCCCGCTGGTCGACCGACCGGCGGGGCCTTCCGCATGCCCGGGTTAGGTCGTGTCCGAATCCCGTACGCGGGCGAGGTGTGCAGTGTGCAGTGCACAGTCCGGCGGTCGACCCGCCTCCGGGAGTCAAGGCGCGCCCCCGCGGCGCCCGCACGCGCGTGCGCGTGGGACGGTGCACAGTGCACCCTCAGCGGGCCCCAGACTGCACAGCAGGGGGCGGCGAGACTCAGCGGTCGGGCGACGCCCGGAAATCGCGTCAGAGACCGAATCAGGGCCGCAACACACCCGGGGGGCGGCTCGCGTACGCGTGTGGGCGGGCGCGGGCACACGTGTCCGCATGCGCGTGCACTCACACGTTGGAGCCCCCGGACATGCGAAGGGCCCCGCCCGTACCGTGGGAGCTGTCGACACTCCACGGACCCGAGCGAGGCCGTCATGCGTGACCGTACCCCAGACCCGGCAGACCCGGACATGACTACCGGAGAGCGCATCAAGTTCTACCGGCAGCGGCGAGGGCTGACCCGACCCGTCCTCGCCGGACTGGTCGGCACGAACCCGAGATGGATCAAGGCAGTGGAGTCCAACCAGATCCGCAACCCCAAGCTTGCCGCGCTGCAGAACATCGCCGCCGCCCTCGGCTTGCGGGACGTCGGTCTCCTCACCGGCGGCGAGCCCATCGGCATCGACGTGTCCCGCGGCCCCGGGCACCCGTCCCTGCCCGCGGTGCGGGAAGCGATCAACGCCGTGACGATCCCGAGCCGGGAACCGCAGCGCCTCGACTACCTCGCCGCCCGCGTCGACGCCGCATGGCGCGCCGGCATGCCGCACCCGATCACCGCACCGTCCTCGGCGAGCTCTTGCCGTCCCTGATCACCGACGCGCGGCATGCGTCCCGCGCCTACGAGGGAGCCGACCGGCGGCGCGCTCTGGCGATCCTCGCCGGGGCGTACAACGTCGCGCAGTTCTACGTGGCGTATCAGCCGGACGCGGGTCTGCTGTGGCGGATCGCCGAACGCACCCTGATGGCGGCCGAGGAGTCCGAGAACCCGGGCGCGTTCGCCGCGGCGGTGTGGTCGTTGGCTCAGGCGCACCGCGACGCCGGTGATTTCGACGCGGCCGAGCAGGTGAACCGCGCCGCCCTCGACACCCTGCGGCCCCGCCTCGACGGCGGCGGCGACGACCTGAGAGCGTTGTGGGGCGCCCTGCACATCGAGGCCGGGTACACCGCGGCGAGGGCCGGTCAGCGTGGCGTGGCGTGGCGCTGGTGGGACGACGCCGACCGCATCGCCCAATCTCTCCCGGCCGGTCACTATCAGCCGATGACGTCGTTCTCCCGCGTCATCATGGGGGCGCACGCCGTCACGTTCGCGGTCGAGCTGCGGCAGGCCGGCGAATCGGTGCGGCAGGCTCGCCGGACGGTGAAGGCGGCAATCCCCTCGCGGCCGCGGCGGGGGAGACACCTGATCGAGGTCGCGCGGGCGCACGCCCTCGCCGTCGACCAGGCCGCCACCGTCGCCACGCTGCGCGACGCGCACACCGCGGCACCCGAGACGATCCGGTTCAACGGGTACGCGCGGCGCCTGGTCGCCGATCTCGCCGCCGCGACCGACCGGCCGGTGCGGCGCGACGCCCGGGAATTGGCCGACCGGATCGGGATCCTGGTGTGAGGTAGGGGACACGAACCATGTCCCTCCGGTCCTGCGGCTGCTGTGACGCTTTGTTTCGCCAGGTGATCGCAGCGACGGAGGACCGGCGATGATGTCCGGATCAGGTGGATTCAGCGGCGAGTGGATGAACATGAGCCGCGACATGTGGGACCGGATGCTGTCGGTCCTGGGTTCCGGTCATCCCGATGCCCCCGAGCGCGTCTATACGATGCTGCTCGGTGTCGCGCCGCGCGCTTGGGAGCCCTCGAGCCGCCCCGTCTTCGATGGGGTTGGGGGGAGCGGGGACGGTGACGCACCCGGCCGTGTGCCAGGTCCCCCCGCGTCGCCGTCCCCCGAACACGGTCCGGGCCGGTGCACGCGATGACCCTCGAGACGCACCCGGACGGGATCTACGTCCCCCGCGACGACGACGGCGAGCCGCTCGGCGCGTCTACGCCGTGACGAACCCCGCTGGTGGCACGTCACCCTGCCGTCCGGCGTCACCTACCGGATGTACGGGCCGGACGGTCCCGACGACGTCGCCGCCCGGATGGTGCGGCGCCGATAAGCCCCGGGGCCCGGGTGATTGACGGCGCGCGTCCCCCGGGCCCCGGTCTCACCTCCGCCGACCGGTGCGGTCCCGCTGCGCCTGCGCGACTTGCATCGCCGTGAACGCCGTCCGAATCTGCGACTCGTACGCGGCCTTGGTCATCTCGTCCAGGTGCGCGTGGAAGTGCGTCCCCCCGTCCCCACCGGCGGCGGCATCAGACACCCGAGCCCACTGCGCATCCGTCAGCACCGGTTCCGGAGCGCCGGTGCCGTTGTAGACCATGCTGACCCCGGTGGGGAGCCACCCGCCCTGGTCGAACTTCAGCCCCGATGCGGCATTCGGCCACCGCCACTGGTAGCCACGCGAGATCGGCACCTCCCGCACATTCGCGCCCGTATACGGCGCCTCGATGATGTAGCCCGGCTTGGACGCCATCACCACATGCCCCAGGTGCGGGAACCCCAGCGCCGCCGGACGCGGCCCATCGATCGGCCTCGAGTCCGGATACTGCGCGTAGGTGGTGCGGCCGATCCACACGCCCGCGCCCCGCTTCCACGCCTGGCTGGTGAGGCCCGAGCAGTCGAGGCCCACATCCCAACTGGTGCCGCCCCACACGTACGGCACCCCGAGCTGCGTGCGGGCCGCGCGCACGACCGCGTTCCCGCCGAGCTCCCGCTCGAGCGGACCGAAGAACCCCAGGATCTTCCCGACCAGGCCGCGCGCCGCACCGACCGCCATGTCCCCGAACGCGGTCCTGCCGATCGCGCGCTGCGCCCCGTCGATGAGCGGGTTGAACGCCTTGGTCGCGGTGTTGACCAGGCCGCCGGCGAACCAGTTCTTCGCGGCCTTGAGGAACCCGCCGACGATCCCACCGAAGGCGAAGTGTCCGGCGAACCCGGGCCCCATGCCGGGATCCCCCGCGATGTGCAGATACCGCAGGACACCCGACACGCCACCCGAGCGGGCCGCGGCGTTCGCGCCCGTCACGAAGTCCTGCCCGACCGCGCGCGTGAACTCCGGACGGAAGATGCTTTCGCCGGGGCTGACCGCGGCGAGGAGCTTGTCACGGCCCGGCGCGTACCCGGGCATCACACCGCCTCGCGCGAACCCCTTGACCTCGCCGAGCTTGCTCACCCCGGGCACCAGGTCCGCGACCGCGTTCCAGATGCGGACGATCCCGCCGTTGTAGACGGTGTTCACCACGAACGCGACCGGCTTCTTGGCTGCGGACTTCAGCCCGTCCCACGCCTTCCCGATCGCCTTGACGGCGGTGCTGAAGTACCCGGCGAGCTTGCCCACCCCGTCACGGACGGCGTTGAACACGGGCCGGATCGCGTTGCGCCACACGAACCCGATCGCGGACCCGACCGCGTTCCACACCGGCCGGATCACGTTCCGGTAGATCCATGTGAAGACCGGACCAAGGGTGTTGCGCAGGAACCCCCAAATCGCCGACAGGGCGGGTTGGATGACGTTCCGCCACGTGTCGCGGATGAACCCGCCGATGCCGGAGAACACGGGCCGGATGACCGACTTCCACAGCCATTGCGCGACCGTCGACCAGATCTTGAACTGCACCAGGATCGGGCCGATCACCGCGACCGCGATGATCGAGTACAGCCACTTCCCCAGGTTCGCGATGAAACGGAACGCCGGCTGGATCGCGTTCGTCCATAGCCACATCGCCCACCGGCCGAGCGTCTGGATCCCGACCCAGATACCGTGGAACACCGGCGTGATGATCGACGCGACCCACTGAACGACCGACACCATGCGCGCGAACACCGGCAACACCAGATTCGCCACCGTCTGCCAGAACCGCACCAGGTTCGTGATCACGAACCGCAGCACCGGCACCAGGTAGCCGACCAGCGTCGCCGCCAGACTCGCCACCGCCGGGATCAGCGGCGCGATCGTCGCGACCCACCGCGCGAAGATCGGCAGAATCGGTGTCAGCAGCGGCAACAGCTTGGCGATCTCCACCACCATCTGCACCAGCGACGGAATCGCCTGCCGCAGCGCCTCCGACAGGGTCGCGCCGACCTCGGTCGCCATCTGCCGCACCAGGCCGATCAACGGGGTCAGCACCGGCAACAGGCCCCGCACCAGTTGCCCGACGAGCTCGCCGATCACCCCGATGACCGGGGTGATGATCTGCCATCCGGCGTTGATCGCCTGGAAGAACGCCGTCAGCGCGTTCTGACCCTCCGCCGACGACAGGAACCGGTTCAGCTGGTCGGCGCCCTGAGCGAGTACCCCGACCAGGCCGCCACCGGCCGACACCATCGACTTGAATAGGCCGGAGAAGATCCCGAACAGGTCCCCGGCGACCCCGGCGATCAGGCTCAGCGACGAAAACGCCGAGTCGAGAATGCTGCCGATGCGGCCCGACTCTGCGAGCTTGGACAACCACTCCCCGAACCTGGTCGCCAGACCCGCCACCACCGTCGCGATCCGCGTCAGCGCCGGCGTGCCCTCGATCGCGACCGCGCGCAGCCCGGCAAGGAACGGCTCGAGCGCGGGACGCAGCACCGCCAGGGACTCGCGGACCGCGGCGAACCCGACGCGGACGCCCTTGACGGTCTCGGCGGACCGCGCGAACCGCGTCACCGATGCGGCCATGCGCCCGAACTCGCCCGCGACGCCCCTCACGCCCGCTCTGAGGGGCCCGCCGAGGACGCCCGCCATACGGGTCAGCTCGCCCCGCAACGGAGCGAACAGGGCTTGCTGAGCGGCGTTCCGCAGCCCCATCAACTGGGGTCGCAGGGCCCGCAACTCCACCGCCACCGACCGGGCCGCCGGTGACAACCCCTTCAGCGACTCCTGAAACTTTTCGGTGTCGGCGGTCAACGCCGCGCCGAACGCCTCACCGACACCCGTGGTGGCGAGCTTCAGCACCCCGAACGCGGCCACCGCACCGGCGGCGACAGCGGGAAGGGCGGCGATGATCCCGACCGCAGGGCCGACCGCGGCCACGAACTGCTGCACGACCGACACGACCACCAGCACGCCACCCGCGAGCGGCGCCATGCGCACCAGGCCCGCGGCGCCGCCGAGCCGCTGCAGCCCGCCCGCCGCCGACGTAGCCGCCCCCGACAGCGCCGACAGGCCCGCCGCCGGACGATCCACGTCCACGTCAATACCGACCGTGCGTCCGTCCAGCCGATCCAGAAGGATCCCCAACGCCCGCACCTCAGCGAGCGCCCCGAGCGCATCAATGTCCAGCTCGACATGGACACGACGACCGTCAATCCGCTCGAGCGCCTGATCGATCCTGCGCAGCTGCGCGACCGAGCGGCCCGCGTCCACCCGAACCTGAATGTCGTCGACATGCGAGGTGATCCGGTCGGCGATCGTCTCCCCGATCTCGTTGCCGACCCTCGAGGCGTCAGGCAGCAACGATCGGCGCATCTCACGGGCGAACCCGGACACGGCCGGAACCACGTCTACCGAGACCGAACCAACGGTGATCGACGCCACGACCCGACTCCCTCGAACTCAACACACGCTGAATTCGAGGGTTCGCCCCACCGGCCGAAACGCCCTAATCCAGTCGGGTGTAACCGACCGTCACAGCCCCGGGCGCCTTCCCTTCCTCCCGGGGACGTTCGCCCCCGCCCGAGTAATGCGGGCCGCACCGTGTACGGGTTTGGGGGTTCTGAGCCGCCCGGAAGCCGGTTACATTCCGTAGCGGAAATCGGGGCCCACGGACCCTAAAACCTGGGGGGGACCAGGAGCGCTATACGCGGACGGGTGCGAACGACCCCGGGGGGACGGGAAGGTGCCCACGCTCTGTAACCGTCAGTCGATGAGTCCGGGGTGCCGCTCGGGCTCTCGCCGCCGCTTCGGCCGGCGCCGCTGCGACTCCTTGCCCGCCTCGCTCGAGGTCTTGCGCCGGTGACAGGAGACGCACAGCAACCACAGGTTGTCGTCCTGCTCCAGTCGCTCCAACTCCTGTTGGCTCTTGGCCATGAACACCGGAACGATGTGGTCGACCTGGTTGCCGGGCCGACCGCAGCGCGTGATCCCTTGGGAGTCCTGCGGCATCTGGCAGACACCACCGTCGCGGGCGATGATCCGTTCCCGGATCGCCTTCCACCCGTACGGGCGAGGCTGCGACCGGTAGGAGTCCTTGTCCTTCCAGTACGCGTTCGGCATGTGCGTTCTCCCCTTGGTTGGTCTCGTCCGCACCGGGCGCCACCGACCCGATTAGACGCCCGCCCGGCGCGGACGAGAGATCAGGTGGTGGCGAACAGGCGGCCCGCGGTGGCGAGCATCCGGTCAAGCCATGCCTCGTATTCGTTGACGCGGGGCTGCAGCGTGCCCACGTCTGCGAGGGCGAGCTCTAGCGCGGCCTGGTCGGCGGCGTGCGTGAGCGCGGTCCAGCGGGTGACGGGGTCGCCTTTGGAGCGCCACACCTTCAGCCCTGCGGACACCTGTTCCCACGTGGTGCGGCACCGCAGTCCCTCGGGGACCGTGGTGACGCGGGATGCGGCGGCGAGGTCGACGAACCGGCCGGTGACGGGTTCGGCCACGATCTTCTCCAGATCGCGGCGGGCCTTCACCAGCGCATCGAGCTGGTAGGCGGCGCGGTCGGCTTTCTGCCAGTGCCGGAACTGCGTCGGCGTCAACGCGCGAACCTGGTCGGGGGTCGTGTCGGCGGGCAGGCGCGGCGCGGCGCCGGTGAACGCGTCCCGCGCTTGGGCGTAGGCGGGGATCATCTCGGTGACCCACACGGGTACGGCGCCCTTGACGGCGGCGATGAGGAGGTTGTGGGCGTCGCTGCTGTAGGTGGCGGCAACGTTGCGGGCGTGCGCCGCGGCGGCCCGGGCGGTGACGTAGTCGTCGACCAGGGCGGCGAGCTTGCCGGGCCGGTCGGGCAGCGGCGGGCGCGGCGGGTCGGGGACAGCGACCAGGCGAGCGACCTCCGCCACCCATTCCTCCGCCTCGAGTACCGGGGCGGGCACCTCGATGCCGAGCGCGCGGACCGTCTTCACCGTGTCGACCGCGGCGGCGGCGCTGACGAACACGGCTCAGTCGCCCGTCTCTGCGAGGCTCTCGAGCAGCTTGGTCTGCTCGCTGGGGTTGAGATCGGCGATCTCCGACGGCGCCGGGACGGCGTGCCTCATGGCCATGCGAAGACGGTCGGCCCGGTCGCTGAAGTCGGCGAGGCTCTGCAGCTCGCCGAGCGCCTCGTCCGCGTCGGGCCGGTCCACCACGAACGCCTTTAGGACCGGTTCCCACTCCTTGTTGCCAAGCCTCGCCGGGAGGGTCTTGTGCTGCTCGTATGCGCGCTGCCCGATGGCGCGGGCAAGATGCTCATCGCCGTGGTGCTGAGCACGCGCCAACATCTCAAGCGCTTCCTTGGGGTCGTTGACCATCGCGGCGCGGTCGGCGGCGTCGCGACGCGAGATCGCGTCGGAGGGGTGGTCACTGGCAGGCGCGACGAACGCCTTGCGGTACAGCACCCGCGTCCGTTGCGCGTGCGCAGACTCGCCCTCGCGCCAAAGCTGCTGAGCGCGTTCGGACGCTTCCCGGTGCGCCTTGATCAGGTCGGCTTGCCGAGCCTGCGGTGACAGCCGCTTGTTCGCGCGGATCTTCTGCACCTTGGCGTCGACGCCCGATGGACGTCGTCGATGTCCACTGTCTGACCCTCCCTTAGGCGGCCCGGTAGTCGGCGACCGAGTCCGGGGTGATCCGCCACTCGCGGGACCCGGGCCGCTTGACCGCCTGCAGCCTGCCGAGCCGGCACGCCTTCTGTACCGCGTCCGGGGTGACGCCGAGAAGTTCGGCGACCTCGCCCGCGGTCAGATACCACGATGGGGCGCCCGGATCCCCGCTACCTAGTTCGGTCAGTTCGACCCGACTGCGGTAGTCGTGCATGAGGGTGTCGAGCAGCAGCAGATCCCGGTACACCGCCGGACGGTCGCGGTACTGGACCATGAGCCGCCGCAACACCTTCAGCGTCTCCGGGCAGATCTGCTGCTGCTCGTCCATCTAGGCGGCGTCCTTCCCCGCGGCCTTGCCCGCCTCTCGCGCGTCCTGGGCGCCCTCGGCGACCCCGGCGAGGACCTGGAACCCGGTCAGGATGATGAACACCGCGGCCTGCGACGTGTTCGCCCCCGACGCTTTGGCGTAGGCGCGGATCCGGTCGTAGGTCTCGGCGGGCACGTCGACCTCGATGCGGCGCATGCTCACCGCTTGCCCGCCTTGCTGCGCTTGTCGGTGACCTTCCAGCCCGCGGTGGGCCCGTCGACGGTGATAGTCCGGTCGATCATGTCGACGACGACCGAGACGCCACCGGGCAGGGCGATCGTCTGGATGTCGTCGGGCGCGAGACTGGTCGTGCGGCGCATCGCGGTGCGGCGCCGGACGTCGTTCGGGTCGGTCATGGGTTTCCTTCCTGTGGGGTCCGCGGTGTTGCGGAGCTTGTTGCGGTGCCGTGCGGTGAGTCCGTGTCGGCGCCGCTCTGTGAGTTCGGCGAGGCGCCGGCGGCGGTTGTCGCGGCGGCTGCGGTTGGCGGCGAGGCGGGCCTGTAGACGCTCGTCCGCCGCCCGCCGCATCGCGTCGTCCAGGCTCATGCGCTCCTCCGGTGGTTCATGCCGTGGTCGCGCCGGATGAGCCGCGCCGCGTAGATGTAGACGAACCGTTCGGTGGCCCCGTCGAAGTGCGCCGTCACATGCTGACGGGCCGCCTCGAGATAGATCTCCATCTCGCCTTGGTCGACCGCAAGCAAGCAGCCGACCGCCGACCGGTACTCGTCTTCGCCCTCGCCGCGGTCTTTGTAGATCTTGTTGACGACCGCCTTGGGGTGCGCACCACCGTCGAGCATCCCGACGGCCGTCGACTGCTCGACGGTGCCGTCGAAGTCGTTAACGGCGTACTCCACGTACTCGAGGTTGATCTCCGACCGGAGCTCTTCGGCCTCGTCGTCGCTGAGTTCTTCTGCCTGCCCGCCCCGCGCCTTCCACTCCGCGTCGAAGAACGCTCGATAGCCGCTCGCTGCGCCGCGCGCGTCAGCGTGCGGCGGCGCGAGGATTCGCGCCGGAGGGTGATCACGAGAATCGGGGGGTTCATAGGGGGGTCTCTCAGGGGGTGGGGGGATCTGAGATACCGGATTCCGGTATCTCAGATCCCCTGTTCCGGTATCTGAGGTCCCCTGTTCCGGAACTGAGATCCCCTGTTCTTTGGAACCGCCACCCCGGGAGGGGTCCCCGGAACCCCTCCCGGAACCCTTCGGCGAACCCTTCCCGGAGCCCCCTGGGGAGGCCCCTCCGGAGGCCCCTCCGGACCCCTTTGCGGCCTTCCGCTTGCGGTCCGCCTCCCGGGAGGCTTCCCGCTTCTTCTCTCGCTCTGGATCGTTCTCGTCCCTCGGGATCAGGTCCAACAGCGTGAGGTCGACGGGGAGAGTCAGCACGTGGTGGTCAGCCTTGCCGCCTGCGCGGCCCATGGAAGACCCCTCGAAGACGCGGTAGGCCATGCCGAGATCTCGCAGCGTCTTCAGCGACAACCTGACCGTCCGGTCGTCGAGACCGGTCGTGTTCGCGAGGCGCACGATGCCGGGGAAGTTGTCCTTGCCCGTCTTGTCGCCGTAGCTCGCCATGAAGACGCCCGTGAGCTTCACGGCTGGCTTGACCCGGAGGCGCCGCAGAACCTCAGTCCACCGGTACCGGTCGACCCGCTGAAGCGGGGCGCCGTCCGGGCGCCGGTAGTCATCGGGGGTGGTCACGCATCCTCCCGCCCTCGGTAGGTGCGGGCGATGCGGATTACGACCAACCGACCGCAGGCACCGCGGGTCAGCAGCATTCGTGCGGCCTGCTCGGAGCGGGCGAGAGCGCGATGCCCGAACCCGCAGTGCGGGCACACGTAGGTGAGCATCCACCGGCGCCGCCGCCCGTCCGGAGCGAACAGCGACGCGTAGGCGCGTGGCGCCCTGCGGCGGTTAGGCTTGGGGGCGGTCCGGAAGACCGAGTTGTTGGAGCGGCGCGCATCCTTGCTGGGGGGCGCGCCGCTCTGCGCGTCCACGCCCATTAGGCCGCCTCGCCTCCCGGCTGCAGTTCGCGGCTGGTGAGCCACTCCTCTACCGCGGTGTTGCGGTACCGGATTCGCCCCGATCGGCCGTTGCTGAGCTTGCGGTAGGGGGGCCCGTGTCCGCGTGAGCGCCAGTTGGCGAGCGTCTCCTCAGTGACTCCGATGAGCGCGGCAACCTGCTTCGCCGTCAGCTCCACCACTTCGACCTTCGACACTGTCTTCGCCTTCCTCGACAGGATCACTTCGATCTAAGAAGCGATTCCAGGCATGAGGGAAGCATCACTGGAACTAGTTGCTTCTGTCAAGTCGGTATGCTTCACTGCCAACATGGCAGCAGATGAGAAGCGTCATCGGCCCGGTGCACTCGGGCCCACGGGTCGATTTGTGGCAAGCAACCTGGCGAAGATCAGAGGTTCGCAGGGCATTTCCACCACCGACCTGTCGCGCCGCTTGAAAGTTGCTGGCCGCCCCATCACCGCGACGGGCATCACGAAGATCGAGAAGGAGGGGCGACGGGTCGACGTCGACGATCTCGTCGCTTTGGCCGTCGCACTCGGGGTGAACCCGAACGCTCTGCTGTTCCCCGACATTGCCGACGAGACTTCGGCAGAGGTCACAGGATGCGAGCGCCCCACGACCGCCTACCAGGTGTGGCAGTGGGCGGACGGGCGCGAACCGTTGCGCAAAGACGATGACCCGGACCTGTTCCACGTCCGCGTTCGCCCGCGGGGTCGGCGCCGTCTGGCCAGTTGGGGAGAGCGCTCCTCCGAAGAGCTCGAGCGGACGCGGGCACAGCATCGTCAGATCGCGAAGTCTGGCCAGTACGACGATCCGGCGGAAGCCTTGGAGCGTCTTCGACGCCTCGACCCTGAAGCGTGGGAGGGGCAATGATGGCGCGGGCTAAAGACCTCTGGTACTTGGACAAGGCCAAGACCAAGAAGTCGCCCCGTCACCCGGACCTCGGCGGCTCCAAGACCGCGAAGCGGTGGCTCGCCATCTGGATTGAGGCAGACGGCCGCGAGAGAACGAAAAACGTTTCGGATCCAGGACGCCGCGCTGAAATACGCGCGCAAGCAGGAAGAGGACATCGCCCGCGGCGAGTACCTCGACCCAGCCGCTGGCAAGGAACTTCTTAGCACCCTCGGCAACAAATGGCTGCGGCTGCGAGACGTTGGCGGCGCGTCCCGCATCAAGTATGAGCGGACGTTCCGGCTCCACATCGAGCCAGTGTTCGGGCGGCGTCAGGTGCGGTCGGTGAAGCCGTCCGAGGTTGCCGAGTGGCTCCTCACCCTTTCGCGGACGCACGGCGTGTCCGTTCAGGAACAGGCCCTGTTCATCCTGCGGGGCATCTTCGCGCTGGCCGTAGCGGACGGTCTGCGGCGAGACAACCCGGCTAAGTCCCCGATCGTCCCCAAGCCTCGTCCCCGTGATGAGCGCCGCGGACGAGCGCGAGGTGTGGTCGGCAGATCGTGCGTGGGCGGTGATCCAGGGGACGGCGGAACCGTATCGGCCGATCCCCGCGCTCGAGGCCGGCTGCGGGCTGCGGGAGTCGGAGGCCCTCGCCACGGCCGAGGAAGATTTCGACTTCGAGGCGGGACGGGTGCGGGTGTGCCGTCAGGCGGTGCAGGTCGGCGGCCGATGGGTGTTCAAGGCCCCCAAGGGCGGCCGCGAACGGAGCGTGCCTCTGCCGTCAGGGGTGGCGCGACTCGTCCGGGCGCACATCGACGCCTACCCGCCGCGCTCCTACTCGTTGCCGTGGATGCGGGAGAACGGCGAGCTCGACGGGGAACACACGTGCGGGCTGCTGTTCCGTTGGCAGGGCGCCCACCCGGCGACACGTGACCAGCACATCCGGTCACGCTCGTATGAAGCTTCGGTGTGGCTTCCCGCGCTCGCCGCCGCCGGGGTCATCCGGCCGCCCGTGCCGGGGCGCCGCGGCGGGGTGACGCAGCACTACCAGTCGCCGGGGAAGGGCGACGGTGAGCACGCCCTGCGGCACTTCTACTCGACCACGCTGCAAGACGCGGGGATTCAGCTCGGGGCGGTGATGGACTTCCTCGGTCACTCGCGGAAGAACCAGCGGCGGGTTCCGGTCACGATCCGGGTCTACGGGCACACGACCGAGGAGGCGTACGAGGCCGCGCGGAACGCGATCGACCGGTCGTTGTTCCGTCTCCGACCGGTCCAAGATCATCGAGCAGACGGAACAGAGCCGGAACAGGCGGTGTCCGAGTGACCTCGACGCCTGCTCCGATGCTGGTCAGCACGCCAAACGGGCGTGTTCGCCGGGGAACGCGTACATCCCGGCGGCGATGTCGGAGATCGGCGAGCCCGCCTTCACCGGCGTCTCCGGGGTGCCGGTGACCGAGATCAGCCCCGCCTCGGCCTGGACGAGCATGTCGTAGGCGCGCTTGTCCCGGTAGGGCCCGCTCGACCCGTACCCGGACATGTCGACCACGATCAGCCGGGGATCGCGCTCCCGGAGCCGCCCGGCGCCGAACCCGAGACGGTCCGCCGCGCCGGGCGCAAGGTTCTGCAGGAACACGTCGGCGCCCGCGACCAGCTCGTCCAGGATCGCGCGGCCCTCGTCGGTCTTGAGGTCGAGCGCCACCGACTCCTTGGAGCGGTTCAGCCAGGCGAAGTGGGTGCCGAGGCCGCCGCGCACGTTCGAGTCGTAGCCGCGGGCGAAGTCGCCGCCGTCGACCTTCTCGACCTTGACGACGCGCGCACCGAGGTCGGCGAGCTGGCGGGACGCGAACGGCGCCGCCACGGCCTGCTCCAGCGCGACGACCGTGATCCCTTCGAGGGGCAGCGGCTCGCCCGGACCGCCCGCGGGGGCCCGGCCGCCGTCCTGTGCTCCGGGCACCGGTCAATCCTCCAGCAGGCGGCGGCCGATGATCATCTTCTGGATGTCGGCGGTGCCCTCGCCGATGAGGAGCATGGGCGCCTCCCGGTACAGCCGCTCGATCTCGAACTCCTTGGAGTACGCGTAGCCGCCGTGGATCCGGAACGACGCCTCCACGACCTCCTTGCAGTACTCGCCCGCGAGGTACTTCGCCATCCCCGCTTCGAGGTCGTTGCGCTCGCCGGAGTCCTTGCGGCGCGCCGCCATCACCACCATCTGGTGCGCGGCCTCGACCTTGGTCGCCATCTCCGCGAGCCGGAACAGGACGGCCTGGTGCTCGGCGATCGGGCGGCCGAACGTCTCGCGGCGGCGCGCGTACTCGCGGGCCAGCTCGTAGGCGCGCATCGCGACGCCGCAGCCGCGCGCCGCGACGTTCACGCGGCCGACCTCGACGCCGTCCATCATCTGGTAGAAGCCGCGCCCGGGCGTCCCGCCGAGGATCTGCGCGGACGGGACGCGGTGCGAGTCGAAGACCATCTCGGTCGTGTCGACGCCCTTGTACCCCATCTTGTCGATCTTGCGGGGGATCGTCAGGCCGGGCGCGACCTCGCCGAAGCCGGGCGTCTTGTCGAGCAGGAACGTCGTCATGCCGCGGTGCCCGGCGTCCGGGTCCGTCTTGACGAGCGTGGCGACGAGGTTCGCGGACGCGCCGTTGGTGACCCACATCTTCTGGCCGTCGACGACGTGGTGGTCGCCGTCGGGGACGGCGCGGGTCCGGATGGCGGACACGTCGGAGCCGCAGTCGGGCTCGGACATGGAGAAGGCGCCGCGGATCTCGCCCGCGGCCATCTTCGGCAGGTAGTGCGCCCGCTGCTCGGGCGTGCCGTGCCGCTCGATCATCCAGGCCACGATGAAGTGCGTGTTGATGACGCCCGACACGCTCATCCAGCCGCGCGCGAGCTCCTCGACGACCAGGGCGTAGGTCAGCAGCGACTCGCCGAGCCCGCCGTGCTCCTCGCCGATCGTCAGGCCGAACAGCCCGAGGTCGCGCATGCCGTCCACGATCGCCTGCGGGTACTCGTCGGCGTGTTCGAGGTCCGTCGCGACCGGGAGGATCTCCTTGTCGACGAACGCCCGCACCGTCGCGAGGATCTCCCGCTGCTCGTCCGACAGCCCGTGCGTCTGCCGCAGCCGCTCCGCCACTCCCCACCTCCACATCGGCAATTTTTTATACGATATTGGTGGACATGCCGGAAGGGAAGACCTCGGCGGCGCCCTCAGCCCGTCCCGGCGTCGTCCCAGAAACCCCGCCCCTCCAGGTGCACGACCAGCAGCGCGCCCGCGTGCCGGATGTGGGCGCGCATCGCCTGCCTGGCGGCGTCGCCGTCGGCCGCCCGCAGCGCGGCGAGGACGAGGTGGTGATCGTCCACCGACGCCTGGCTCCAGCCGTCGATCGTCGAGTAGAACCGGCGGGGCGCGTACCGCACGACGAGCTGCAGCAGCCAGGACGTCTTCGGCGAGTCCGCGCACAGGTTGATCGACCGGTGGAAGCCGTGGTTGGCGCGCTCGATGCCCTCGGCGTCGCGCGCCCGGGACGCCTCCTCCAGCAGCCGCTGCGTGCCCGCGAGCTCCGCCAGGCCGTCCTCGGTGATCTTCCCGGCGGTGCGGGCGGCCAGCTCGCCCGCGAAGTACGCCTGGGCCTCGAACAGGTCCTGGACGTCCTGCCGCGACAGCGGCGCGGGCATGAACCCGCGGCGCGGCACCAGCGTGACGAACCCCTCGCCGCGCAGCGACAGCAGCGCCTCCCGGACGGGCGTGACGCTGATCCCGAGGTCGTCGGCGACCCGCTCCAGGCGGAGGAACTCCCCGTGCCGCACCCGGCCGGACATGATCAGTTCGCGGACGTACGCGGCGACCTCGTCGCTGAGCTGGCGGCGCCTGCCGAGCGACCGGTCGCCGGGCGGGGCGGCGTCGTCGCCGGAGAGGCGCTCGCCGGAGAAGGGCACGGTCATCGCCTCCCGGAGGGGTGTCTGGTGCTCACATTATGGACGCCCCGCGTTGACAGCGCGGCACTCTCCCTATCAAATATATGAAATAGCATTCTCTGGCCCCGGAGGGAGACGTCGCGGTGTTCGAGCTCAACGCGGAGGAACGCGCCATCGTGGAGGTCGTCGCGGACTTCGTCGACCGGGAGGTCCGGCCCGCCGCGCGCGAACTGGAGCACGCGAACGCCTACCCGGAGCGGCTCATCGACCGGATGAAGGAACTGGGCGTCTTCGGCCTCGCCGTGCCCGAGCCCTACGGAGAGACGCGGGTGTCGAAAGCCTGCTACGCGCTGGTCACCGAGGAGCTGGCCCGCGGCTGGATGAGCCTCGCCGGGGCGTTCGGCGGCCACACGGTCGTCTCGCACCTGCTCGCCGTGTTCGGCACCGAGGAGCAGAAGGCCCGCTACCTGCCGCGCATGGCGACGGGCGAACTGCGCGCGACGATGGCGCTGACCGAACCGTCCGGCGGGTCCGACCTCCAGGCCATGAGCACCGTCGCGCGGCGCGCGGACGGCCGGTACGTCGTCGACGGCGCCAAGATGTGGATCACCAACGCGCGCCGGTCCGGGCTGATCGCGCTGCTGTGCAAGACCGACCCGGACGCCGTGCCCCGGCATCGCGGGATGAGCATCCTGCTCGCCGAGCGGGGGCCCGGGCTCACCGTCTCGCACGACCTGCCCAAGCTCGGATACAAGGGCGTGGAGAGCTGCGAGCTGGTGTTCGACGGGTACGAGGCGCCGCTCGACGCCGTGCTCGGCGGCGAGGAGGGGCGCGGCTTCGCCCAGATGATGCGCGGGCTCGAAGTCGGCCGCATCCAGGTGGCGGCGCGCGCGCTCGGCGTCGGCAGGGCCGCCCTCGAAGACTCGCTGCGCTACGCGCAGGAACGCGAGTCGTTCGGGAAGCCGATCTGGGAACACCAGTCGGTCGGCAACCACCTGGCCGACATGGCCACCGAGCTGCGCGCCGCGCGGCTGCTCACGCTGGACGCGGCGGCGCGGCTGGACGCGGGCGAGCGCTGCGACATGGAGGCCGGCATGGCGAAGCTGTACGCGTCGGAGGCGGCGATGCGGATCGCGCTGAACGCCGTCCGCATCCACGGCGCGGCCGGGTACTCCACCGAGTTCGACGTCGAACGCTACTTCCGGGACGCCCCGCTGATGATCGTCGGCGAGGGGACGAACGAGATCCAGCGCAACGTGATCGTCAAGCAGCTCATCGGGCGGCACCGCATCTGACCCGCCCGGGCGACCCTCCCGGGCGCCGGTCGTTCAGGCGAACGTCGCGGTCATCGCGGTGACGCCGCCGGGCGCCTCGATCGACAGCGTGCCGTCCGGCGCGCCCGCCGCCGTGAACGGCCGCCCCGCGAACACGGGCCTGCGGGCGCGGAACGACAGTTCGCGCACCCGCACGTCCGCGCGGCGCGGCAGCTCCAGGCACAGGATCGCCAGCAGCGGGCCGTGGACGACCAGGCCCGCGTGCCCCTCGACGCCGGTGGCGTACTCCTCGTCGTAGTGGATGCGGTGGGCGTTGTAGGTGAGGGCGCTGAACCGGAACAGCAGGACGGGGTCGGCCGTCATCGGCAGCGTCCACGGCGCGTCCACGGCCGGGGGCTCCGGCGGCGGCCCGGCCGGGGCCTCCGGGCGTCCCGCCGGGCGGTCGGCCGGGTCGCCGCTGCGGTAGACGAGGTCCTGCTCCTCGACCGCGATCTCGGTGCCGTCCCGCAGGAACGTGTGCCGCACGGTGACGAACAGCATCTCGCCGCTGCGTCCGTTCTTGACGGCCGTCGAGGCCAGCTCGTCGCGCCGGGTGACGGTGTCGCCGACGCGCAGCGGCTCGGCGATCCGGAACCTGCCGCCCGCGAACATGCGGCGCCGGTCGGGGATCGGCGGCAGGAACCGTCCCTCCCGGGGATGCCCGTCGGCGCCGAGTTCGTGCTGCGCGGGACGTTCGAGGAAGTACAGCCACTGCCAGAGCGGCGGCAGCTCCTCCCCCGGCGGTCCGATGTCCAGCACTCCGGCCAGCGCCGCCGCCGGCGCGGCCCCGATGACCTCGGTCGTCTCCCGCGTCTCCGGCGCCCATCCCGCCACATCGATCACCGGCCGCACCCCTTTCATATATTTGATAGGGAATTATGCCAACACGGCGGAAGCCGCGGGCGGCCCGGGGCGGGCCGCCGGGCTTCCGCGGTGCTCGATCGGAGGCGTCCGGTCGGAGGCGTCCGGTCAGAGGCGCTCGATGATGGTGACGTTGGCCTGGCCGCCGCCCTCGCACATCGTCTGCATGCCGTAGCGGCCGCCGGTGCGGTCCAGCTCGTGCAGCAGCGTCGTCATCAGCCGGGCGCCGGTCGCGCCGAGCGGGTGGCCGAGCGCGATGGCGCCGCCGTTGGGGTTGACGATCGCGGGGTCGGCGCCGGTCTCCTTCAGCCAAGCCAGGACGACGGACGCGAACGCCTCGTTGATCTCGACGGCGTCGATGTCGCCGATCGTCATGCCCGTCTTCTTCAGCGCGTACGCGGTGGCGGGGATCGGCGCCGACAGCATCCGGATCGGGTCCTCGCCGCGCGCGGAGATGTGGTGGATGCGGGCGCGCGGGGTGAGGCCGTGGTCCTTGACGGCCTGCTCGGACGCGATGAGCAGCGCCGCGGAACCGTCCGAGATCTGCGACGAGACGGCGGCGGTGAGGCGGCCGCCGTCCACGAGCGTCTTCAGGCCGGCCATCTTCTCCAGGGACGTGTCGCGGCGCGGGCCCTCGTCGTGCTCGACGCCCTCGAACGGGACGATCTCGCGCGCGAACCGGCCCTCGTCGATCGCGCGGATGGCCCGCTGGTGCGACTGGTAGGCGAACGCCTCCATCTCCTCGCGGGACAGGTCCCAGTCGCGGGCGATCATCTCGGCGCCGTTGAACTGCGTGACCTCGCCGTCGCCGTAGCGGCGGACCCAGCCCTTGGAGCCGGTGAACGGGCCCTGCGTGAAGCCGAGCGGCTCGGCGGCGGTCATCGCGGACGCGATCGGGATCTGCGACATGTTCTGCACGCCGCCCGCCACCACCAGGTCCGACGTGCCGGACAGGACGGCCTGCGCGGCGAAGTGCACGGCCTGCTGCGAGGATCCGCACTGGCGGTCGACGGTGACGCCGGGGACCTCCTCGGGCAGCCCGGCGGCCAGCCAGCAGGTGCGGGCGATGTCCCCGGCCTGCGGGCCGATGGTGTCGACGCAACCGAACACCACGTCCTCGACGGCGGCCGGATCGACCTTCGTGCGGTCCATCAGCGCGGTCAGCACGTGCGCGCCCATGTCTGCGGGGTGCGCCCCGGAGAGCCCGCCGCCGCGCCGTCCGACCGGTGCGCGGACCGCTTCGACGATGTATGCCTCGGCCATGGATGGTCTCCTTCTCACGACGCAGGGGGTCGGCTCGCCTGGATCCCTTCCAGGAACATGGCGAGGTACTGCTTGGCGATGTCTTCGGCGGACAGCCGCCCGCCGCGCTGGTACCAGTTCGCGGCCACCCAGACGGTGTCGCGGATGAACCGGTAGATGAGCGTCCGGTCGAGGTCGGCGCGGAAGGCGCCCTCCTCGACGCCCCGGTCCAGCAGGGCCAGCCACATCTCCTCGAACCGGCGCTGCGAGTCGAGCAGGTAGTGGAACCGTTCGCCGGTCGCCAGATGCTTGGACTCGTTCTGGTAGATCACGACGGCCGGGCGGTGCCGGTCGATCGAGCGGAACGACTCGACGACGATGCCTTCGAGGGTGTCGCGGGCGCTGCGGTCCTCGGCCAGGACCCGCTCGTAGGAGGTCCACATCTCGTCCAGGAAGGTCGAGAGGATCTCGTCGGCCATCGACTCCTTGGAGTCGAAGTGGTAATACAGGCTGCCGCCGAGGATCCCGGCGGCGTCGGCCACCTTCCGGACGGTGGTGGCGGAGTAGCCCTGGGAGGCGAACACCTCGGCGGCCGTCGCGAGCAGCTCGGCCCGCCGCTCCGCGCGCGCGGCCGCGGTTCCCTCGGCGTCGCGCCGTCGTGGACTCATGGGTTACGGACTTCCTAAGGATGCTGGGAGGAGACGGAGACGACCTCCCCGGTCATGTACGAGGAGTAGTCGCCGGCCAGGAAGACGATAACGTTGGCGACCTCCCACGGTTCGGCGTAGCGGCCGAACGCCTCGCGGCGCGTCAGCTCGTCCAGCAGTTCCGCCGAGGTGACCTTGACCAGGTGCGGGTGCATGGCCAGGGACGGCGACACGGCGTTGATGCGGACGCCGAACTCGGCGGCCTCCAGCGCCGCGCAGCGGGTGAGCGCCATGACGCCGGCCTTCGCGGCCGCGTAGTGCGACTGGCCCTTCTGCGCCCGGTGGCCGATCACCGACGCGTTGTTGACGATCACGCCGGAGCCCTGCCCGCGCATGATCCGCAGCGCGGCGCGGGTGCAGCGCATGGTGCCGTTGAGGGTGATGTCGAGGACGCGGTCCCACTGGTCGTCGGGCATGTCGACGAGGTCGGCGGTGCCGCCGAGCCCCGCGTTGTTGACCGCGACGTCGACGCGTCCGAACCGCTGCACGGCCAGGTCGTACAGGGCGCCGACCTGTTCCTCGGACGTGACGTCGCAGGGCAGCGACGCGACGCGGTCGGCGCCGAACTCGGCGGCGAGTTCCCGCTCGGACGCGGCGAGCCGCCGCTCGTGCGCGTCGGAGATCAGGACGCTGGCGCCCTCCTCCAGGCAGCGGCGGGCGGTGGCGCCGCCGATCCCGGCCCCGGCGGCGGCGGTGATCACGACGGCGCGGTCCTTGAGGAGGTCGTGGCCCTCGACGTAGGGGGGCTTGCTGGTGGGCAGGGTCATCCGCGTGCCTCTCTGGGGAGCCCGAGCACGCGCTCGGCGATGATGTTGCGCTGGATCTCGTTCGACCCGGCGTAGATCGTGTCGGAGCGGGAGAACAGGAACAGCCGCTGCCAGTCGTTCAGGTCGTACGGCTCGCCGTCGGCGACGAGGCCCGCGGTGCCGAGGACGTCCATGGCCAGCTCGCCCAGTTCGCGGTGCCAGGTGCCCCAGACCAGTTTGGAGATGGACGACTCGGGCCCGGGCGCCCCGGCGGCGACCCCGGCCATCGTGCGCATCGCGTTGAGTCGCATGACCTCCAGACCCATGTGGGAGCGGACGAGCCGGTCGCGCAGCAGCGGGTCGTCGATCGCGCCGGTGCGGCGGGCCAGTTCGACGACGCCGTTCAGTTCGCGGCGGAAGCCGACCTGCTGGCCGAGGGTGGCGACGCCGCGTTCGAAGCCGAGCGTCGCCATCGCGATCTTCCAGCCGTCGCCGGGCGCGCCGACGATGTTGGCCGCGTCCGTGCGGGCCCCGTCGAAGAACACCTCGTTGAACTCCGAGGTGCCGGTGAGCTGCACGATCGGCCGGATGTCGACGCCGTCCGCCTTCATGGGGACGAGCAGGTACGACAGGCCGCTGTGGCGGGACGAGCCGGGCTCGGTGCGGCAGACGACGAAGCACCAGTCGCTTCGAGCGCCAGCGACGTCCACACCTTCTGGCCGGTGACACGCCATTCCCCGTCCCGGAGTTCGGCGCGCGTCTGGACGTTCGCGAGGTCGGATCCGGCGTCGGGCTCGGAGTAGCCCTGGCACCACAGTTCCTCGACCGCGACGATCGGGGGCAGGAAGCGGGCCTTCTGCTCGTCCGTGCCGAACGCGATGATCGTGGGCCCGAGCAGGTTCTCGCCGATGTGGTTCACCCGGGCGGGGGCGTCGGCGAGCGCGTACTCCTCGTGGAAGATCACCTGCTGCTCGACGGTGGCGCCGCGGCCGCCGTGCTCCTTCGGCCAGCCCACGCACGTCCAGCCGGCGGCGGCCATGTGCCGTTCCCAGGCCAGCCGTTCCTCGTGCGCCTCGTGCTCGCGGCCCGGGCCGCCGAGCCCGCGGGCGTGCGCGAACTCGCCGGACAGATTGGACTCGAGCCAGTCGCGGACCTCGGCCCGGAACGCCCGGTCCTCGGGGGACTCGTTCTCGTTCACGAGGCGCACTCTACCAAACAGTTGTTAGAAAGAATCCCCCTCCAGGGCGGGTTCGGCGTCCCGCCCCGCCCCCCGCGCGCGCCGGGCCGACTGCGCGGCCGACTGCGCGGCGGGCCGTG
>NZ_MKJY01000578.1 GCF_001942465.1 Actinomadura sp. CNU-125 | reverse complement strand
GGGCGGTTCGCCCGTGTCGGGCATCGGGACGGACTCGGCGGCGCCCGCCGTCCGGAACAGTTCGAACACGCCGCGGTCGCGCGTGGCGGTGTTCGGCGGCGGCATGGGCGGGCTGACCGTGGCGCACGAGCTGGCCGAACGCGGCTTCCAGGTCACGATCTACGAGCGGAAGGCGTGGGGCGGCAAGTGCCGCAGCATGCCGGTGCCCGACACCGGGACCGGCGGCCGCGCGCCGCTGCCGGGCGAGCACGGGTTCCGGTTCTTCCCCGGCTTCTACCAGAACCTGCCCGACACCATGAGCCGCATCCCCCTGGCGGGCGGCGGCAACGCGGCGGGCAACCTCACCGACGGCTCCGAGGTCGCCGCGTTCTACAACGGCACCAAGTTCGTGCTGCCCGCGCGGGGCAGCATCATCGGCACGCTCAGCCCCGACTCGCTGCTGACGTTCCTCAAGACCGCCCTGGACGTCGGCGGGAAGGTCCCGATCGTGCAGGTCGGATACTTCCTGCAGAAGATGATCGCGTTCGTCACCAGCGGCCCCGAGCGGCGGCTCAAGCAGTGGGAGCACATGAGCTTCGCCGAGTTCGTGCACTCGGAGAAGCAGTCCAAGGCGTACCAGGAGCTCCTGGTCGACATGTTCACCAGCACGCTGGTGGCGGCCAAGCCCGACAAGGCGGGCGCGCACACCATGGGCAAGATGGCCGAGGCGTGGGTCTACAGCACGCTGGGCCTGGGCGGCTACAAGGCCCCGGACCGGCTGCTCAACGCCCCCACCAACGAGGCGCTCATCGACCCCTGGATCGCGCATCTGCGCTCGCTCGGCGTCCGGTTCCAGGCGGACGCGACGCTGACCGGCCTGTCCGTCGAGGGCAAGCGGATCAGCGGCGCGCAGGTCAGGGGCGCGGGCGGGACGACGAACGTGGAGGCCGACCACTACGTCCTCGCGGTCCCGGTCGAGCGCGCAGTCCCGCTGCTCAACGACGACCTGCTGGCCGCCGACCCGTCCCTGAAGTCGCTGCGCGAGCTGACGACCGACTGGATGAACGGCATCATGATCTACCTGCGGCAGCCGATCTCCCTGGCCAAGGGCCACGTCGCCTACACCGCGCAGCCGTGGGCGCTGACCTCGATCAGCCAGGAGCAGTTCTGGAAGAAGGACTTCCGCTCCACCTACGGCGACGGGCAGGTGGGCGAGTGCCTGTCCATCGACATCTCCGCCTGGGACCGCAAGGGCATCCTGTACGGCAAGACGGCCCGCGAGTGCACCGACGAGCAGATCTTCAACGAGGTCAAAGCGCAGATCCGCAAGGCGCTCCCCTGGGGCGGGATCATCCTGAACGACCTCAACATCCACTCCTACTTCATCGACCCGGCCATCACCGGCAACGGCACCGGGCAGGTCGCCAACGACGAGCCGCTCATGATCAACAAGCCGAGTTCGTGGTACCACCGGCCCGAGGCCGCCACCGGCCTGTCGAACCTGTTCCTGGCCTCCGACTACGTCCGCGCCGACATCAACCTCGCGACCATGGAGGGCGCGAACGAGGCGGGCCGCAAGGCCGCGAACGCGATCCTGGACGCCTCCGGCGTCGGCGGCGAGAAGGCCAAGCTGTTCGAGATGTACCTGCCCGACGAGTTCCAGGGCTTCTACGACGACGATGACGCGCGGTTCGCCGCGGGCCTGCCCAACCGCTTCGACCTCTGGGACCCGCACAAGCCCTGACCGTCCCCGGTTCCTTCGATCGATATCCCTCCGAGCCGCCGCTCGCGACCCGGCGGAGCGCGCCCCGCCGGGTCGCGGGCGGCCGGAAGGCAGCCATGCCGGACCACCCCCTGCCTTTTCATCTGGTGCTCGCCCTCCTGTCCACCGGGCTGTACTTCGGCGGGCTGGCCTACTTCAAACTCGCCGCCGACGGCATGCCGCCGCTGCGCGGCGACCGTCCGCACCGGCTGGCGGCGGCACTGCTCGGCAGCCGGTTGTGGGCGACCGGCGCGGTCGTGCTGGGCGGCGGCGCGACCGTCCAGGTCGCGGCGCTGACCGGGCTGACCCCGGTCGAGGCGCAGCCGATGTTCCTCGCGGGCCTGGCCGTCCTGCTCGTGTTCGCGGTGCCGATCCTCGGCGAACGCCTCGGGCTCCGCGAGTGGGGCTGCGTCCTGCTGCTGGCCGCGGCGACGCTGCTGTTCGCCCGGGACGCGTCGTTCGGCGCGCCGCTCGGCGCGGCGACCTTCCGGACGCGTCGGGGGCCGCGGCGCCCGGCGCCGCGCGCGTCCTGGCGGTGGTGCTGCCCTCGCTGCTCGCGCCGTCGGTGATGTTCCTGACGGTCGAACGCCCAGGCAAGGGCGTCCACGCGCGCCCGCTGACCGGGGTGGCGCTCGCCGTGAGCGTCGGCCTGCTCACCGGGACGGCCGAACTGATGCTCCTCGGGGCCGCCGACCTCGGGGCCTCCCCGCGCGCGCTTGCCGCGTCCCCGTACCTTTACCTGTTCGCGTTCACGGCCCTGCTCGCCTTGGGGCAGTTGCAGATCGCCCTGCAACGCTGCCGGTTGGCGGTCGTCGGGCTGGTCGCGACGGCCGTCGCCAAGACGTACCTGCTGCCCATGTCGGCCGTCCTCTACGGCGACCCGTGGCCGGGCGCGTACGGCGCGCTCGCGCTGGGCCTGTCGGTCCTGGCCGTCGCCGCGGTGCCGCACCACGAGCCCGTCCCCGCGGGGACGGCGGTCACTCGGGGGACGCCACCGCCGCCGCGTCCTCCAGGAGACGGGGAACCTGGTCGACGAGGTTCAGCAGGACCTCCTGGAGGAGCAGGTGAACCTGCGCCCTGGTCAGCCGCCCGCTCTTGAGCCACTCGCGGCTGGTGGCGACCGCGAGCGCGGCGTAGCCGTGGAAGGCCGCGCGGATCTCGGGGCGCTCCCGCGACAGCGGGGTGAGGCCGACGACCTCGGTCATGTGGTCGACGGCGCGGTCGCGGCCCTGCGCGAGGATCTTCTCCAGGTCCTCGTCGCCGCCCGAGGCGGTCATGTCGAGGGCGGCGACCCACGTCTCCCGGTTGCGTTCCAGCAGTTCGAGCCACGCGTCGAGGCTCTGCCCGACGCGGTCGCGCACCGCCGTGCCCTCCACGAACGCCGGGATCGGGATCGGCGGCACGTTCATCATCTGGCTCACGGCCGCCAGGTACAGGTCGCGTTTGGTGCCGAAGTAGTGGTTCAGCAGCCCCCGGCTGACCCCGGCGGCGGCCGCGATCTCGGTGTTGGACACCTCGGCGTACGGACGGCGGCTGAACAACCGGCGCGCGCACGCCAGGATCTGGTCGCGCCGCACGTCCGGCTCCTTGCGGACGCGTCGCGGCGGCGTCCTCCCGTCACCCGTCGCACCGTCGCTCATCCGGTCCTCACCGTCCTCGCCCGTCCGGGCTCCGACGATACCGGCCGCGGCCGCCGGGCAGCTCTTACTGACGTTGCGCCAATTACTGTCGGCATCGGGTCAACCTATCGCGGGCCGGGGCCGCCTTCGCACCGCTCTCGCACCGTCAGTCAAGGGCGATGTCGACCCGCTCGATCTCACCGCCCCGGAACGGGAAGGCGGGCGGGTGGTCCCCGACCGGGGAGCCGCTGGTCAGGCCGATGTCGAAGGTCTCGTCGATGGAGAAGATCGCGGGCGGGGTCGCGGCGATGCGGTCGGCGGCGGCGCGCGTCCCGTCCACCGTCAGGACGAGCGTGCCGCCGCGGCCCACGCCGTCGCCGTCCGCCGTGAAATCGACCCGCAGGATGTGCGGGCCCGGCGAAAGCGGCAGGTCGGGGGCCAGTTCGGCGGTCGCGATCTCGAAGGTGCGGTAGACGAAGACCGGACGTCCGGCGCCGTCCACGTACAGGGACCAGCCGGCCGCGCGCCCGCCCATCGTCGCGATGACCCCGCTCGCCCGGCCGGTCACGGTCACCGGCGCCTCGATCGTCCAGGACCGGCCGATCATGCGCGGCGCGTTGCTCTCGGGGATCCCGACCGCGCCCGGATGGTAGGTGAACCGCTTCCGCCCGGCGGCGAGGTTCGGCATGCGGGTGCGGGCGACGCGGGCGTCGCGCAGCGGCAGGATCCCGACGCGGCCCGCCTCCCGTTCGAAGATCGCCCGCAGTTCGGCGAGGCGTTCGGGTTCGGCGTCCGCGAGGTCGACGGCCTGGCTGAAGTCGGTTTCGAGGTCGTACAGCTCCCACACGTCGTCCTCGAACGGGCGGTCGACGCCGGGCCGCCCGACCGTCCACGGGACGCCGCCGTGGTGCGCCGACGCCATCCACCCCTCGTGGTAGATCGAGCGGTGCCCGTAGACCTCGAAGTACTGCGTGGTGTGGCGTTCGGGCGCGTCCGGGTCGTCGAAGGAGTAGACGAGGCTCGTCCCGTGCATCGGCTCCTGCGGGACACCGTTCACCGTGTCGGGCATCGCCAGCCCGGCGGCCTCCAGGATCGTCGGCGCGATGTCGTTGACGTGCGCGAACTGGCTGCGCAGCCCGCCGGAGGCGACGCCGTTCGGCCAGGTCAGCGCCATCGGGTTGCGGGTGCCGCCGAGGTGCGAGGCGATCTGCTTGACCCACTGGTAGGGGGCGGTCATCGCCCACGCCCACCCGGCCGGGTACTGCGGGTAGGACTCGGCGGTGCCGATCTCGTCCAGTTTCGCGAGGGTCTCGGCCGGCGACTCGGTGACGCCCTGGAGCGCGCCCATGTAGTTGACGCTGCCGGGCAGCCCGCCCTCGGCGCTGCTGCCGTTGTCGCCGACGATGTAGACGAACAGCGTGTCGTCGAACAGGCCGCCGTCGCGCTTCAGCTCCTCGACGAGCCGTCCGACCTGGACGTCCGTGTGCTCCAGGAACCCCGCGTAGACCTCCATCAACCGCTCGGCGAGCCGCCGCTCGTCGTCGCCGAGGTCGTCCCACGCGGGGATCTCGGCGGGACGCGGCGTCATGCGGGTCCCCGCGGGGACGACGCCGCGCTCGATCTGCCGTTCGAGGATGCGGTCCCGCTCGGCGTCCCAGCCGTGCGCGAACCGGCCCCGGTAGCGGTCGCTCCACTCGCGCGGGACGTGCAGCGGCGCGTGCGTCGCGCCCGGCGCGAGGTACAGGAAGAACGGACGGTCGGGGTTCATCGACCGCTGCATCCGGACCCAGCGGATCGACTGGTCGACGAGGTCCTCGGTCAGGTGGTAGCCGGGGTCGGACGGCGGTTCGACGGGCGCCGTCCCCTCGTACAGGGTCGGCTGGTACTGGTGGGTCTCGCCGCCGAGGAACCCGTAGAACCGGTCGAAACCCTGCCCGGTCGGCCAGCGGTCGAACGGCCCCGCCTGCGACGACTCCCACGGCGGCGACAGGTGCCACTTGCCGATGCAGGCCGTCGCGTACCCGGCCTGCCGCAGCATCGTCGCGATCGTGGCGGTCTCCGGGCGGAGCACCCCCTCGTAGCCGGGGTGGGCGTTGGCGCTGTTGAGGACGGTCCCGACGCCGGACGCGTGCGCGTCCCGTCCGGTCAGCAGCGACGCCCGGGTCGGCGAGCAGATCGCCGTCGTGTGGAACCGGTTGTAGGCGAGGCCCTCGGCGCGCATCGCGTCGAGCGTCGGCGTGGCGATCGGCCCGCCGAACGTCCCGGCGGCGCCGTAGCCGACGTCGTCCAGCAGGACGACGACCACGTTCGGGCGACGCCCGCTCATCCCCTGTCCCCGTTCCGGACGGCCGCCTTGCGGGCTTCGGCGACCCAGGCGCGGCTCACCCGGAAGTTGACCTGCGCCATCAGGGACGGTTCGGCGGCCGCGCGGCGCTCCAGGACGTCGACGTAGCAGTCCTGCGCGGCGGGGTCGGCGCGGTCGGCGAGGAACGCCCATTCGGCGAGGTGGCAGGCCAGGCGCGGGTCGGTGTCCTGGAGTTCGCGGGCGCGGGCGGCGAGCACGGCGGTGCCGCCCGCGAGCCGGGCGATCTCGGCGGCGCGGGCGTCCGCCGGGGCGGGCAGCAGGTCGGCCGGGTGGCCGTTCCACCAGCCGCCGTAGCGCCGCACGACGTTGCGGCAGATGAACTCCGGCCGGTCGTAGATCGCCTGGAGGCGCGGGTGGCGGGCCAGGTCGTCCGGGATCCGCAGCGACTCGACGATGTCGTCGGGCGTCCGTCCGGCGTTGAGGCCGTCGATGGCGTGCGCGACGATGTGCCGCAGGTAACGGGCCATCGCGCCCAGTTCATCCTGGATCGCGGCGGCGCCGTGCACCAGGTCGCCGTGCCCGGGGATGATCGTCTCGGGGCGCAGCGCGGCCATCGCGTCGGCGGCGTCGGCCCATTCCTCGGCGTAGCGCTGCACCTTCTTGGGGTTGCCCGCGTTGGGCAGGTAGCCGGTCACCAGGTCACCGGCGGCCAGGACGCGACGGTCGGGGGCCCACACCCACGTCGCGTCGTCGGTCTCGCCCTTGCCGTGGAACAGCTCGAACCGCTCGCCGCCGATGGTGAGCGTGAGCCGGTCGCGGTACGTCTCGTCCGGCCAGACGAAGTCGGACTCCTCGGACGCCCACGTCTTGCCGTCCGGTCCGGGGAGCTGCCCGTTGACGCGCCCGTTCAGCCCGGCGGTCTTCATGTAGCGGCGGAAATGCGCCGGGACGTTCTCGTGCGCGACGACGCGGGGGCGTTCGCCCGCGTCGAGGAACGCCCACAGCCCGAACGCGTGGTCGCTGTGCCCGTGCGTGTAGACGACGGTGTGCAGCGGCTTGTCGCTGACCGAGCGGACGGCCGCGAGCAGGGCGGGGCCGTCGCCCGCGCAGCCGCAGTCGACGAGGAGCAGGCCCTCGTCGGTCTCGAAGAGCGCGACGTTCACCATGCCGGGCTGGATGTAGAAGGTGCGCGGCGCCGCCTCGATGACGACCGGCTCCAACCCGGACCCGTGCTCCCTGGAGAAAATACGCCGCGCCTGCCCGGCACTGAACAATCCGAACGCCGATTCCGCGGTCTTCTGCTGGTTATCGGGAAACACCTTCAGCACACCTCCACGACGTCATGCCATAGCTCCCGGGGAGAGTAAGACACGTTTCTTAACACGTCAAGAGCCGCCGCCATCGGGGCTCTTGTAGGCTGACGGCCGTGAGCGACGGGAGCGGGACGGTCGGCACGCGGGACACCCGCGCGAAGCTCATCGACGTCGCCGAGCGGCTGTTCGCCGAGTTCGGCGTCGAGTCGGTGTCGCTGCGCACGGTCGGCATCGAGGCCGGGCAGCGCAACAACTCCGCGGCGCAGTACCACTTCGGGTCCAAGGACGGCCTGATCGCGGCGATCATCGAGGCCCGCTCGGCGGACGTGGACGCGCGCCGCGCCGAACTCGTGGACGCGCTCCGCGCCGGCCCCGCCGCACCGACCGTCCCCCAGCTCATCGACCTGCTGATACTTCCGCTGGCGGAGACGATCACCGCGTCCAGCGAGCGGACCTGGTACCTGCGTTTCCTCGCCAACGTCATGGACCACCCGATGCTCGACGCGCCGTGGGGGCCCGGACCGGCCGGTCCGCCGGACCCGCCGGGCCTGCGGTACATGCGCCGCGAGCTGCGCCGGCTGCTGCCGGACCTGCCGGACGCCGAGTTCGAGCGGCGGCTGCGCTGGCAGGGCATGACGGCGTTCCGGCTGCTGGCCGACTTCGAGCGGCAGCGCGCGACGACGGGCGCCGCGGCGTCCGCGGACCAGGTCGTCGCGGACCTGAACGCGATGCTCGCCGCGCTCCTGCGGGCCCCGTACCTCACCGCCTGAGCGCGGTTAAGAAACCACACTTAACTCGTCGGTATTCCGTTGCCGACGCATCCGGATTTTAGTCCCACTGAGCGGGATCGTCCTTGCGTGACCGGAGTCACTAATCGAACTTCGGAAAGCATTAAAAACGGCCGTGGAAGAACGCACGGCGCCGCGCAGCACCCGATCCGAAGGACCCCATGGCGCTCCGATCTCACCCCGTCACGGCGCGCCGCCCCGGCACCGCCTCCTGCTCGCCCTCGCCGTGATCATCCTGTTCTCGGAGATCGCGACCTTCGAAATCCTCATGGTCACCCCGGCCCTGCCGGAGATGGCCGCCCACTTCCGGACCACCGACATCGCCTGGGTGATCAGCATCGTCACCCTCGCCGGGGCGACCGTCATGCCGCTGGTCGGCCGGGCCGCCGACCGGTGGGGCAAGAAGCGCGTCATCCTCATCCTCGGCTGCGCGTTCCTCGCGGGCAGCCTGCTGTGCGCGACGACGACCTCGTTCCCGCTGCTGCTGGCCGGACGGGCCGTGCAGGGCGCGATGGTCGGGATCGTGGGGCTCTCCTACAGCCTGGTCCGCGACATCATGCCGCGCAGCTACGTTCCCGTCGCGCTCGGCATGGTGGTCACCGGGGTCGGCATGTCGGCCGTCGTCGGCCCGTTCGTCGCGGGCTTCCTCATCGACGGTTTCGGCTACCGCGGCGTCTTCTGGTTCCTGGTCGCCTACATGGCGGTGCTGCTCCCGCTGTACGCGGCGCTCATCCCGGAGAGCCCGGCCCGTTCCGACACCCGGATCGACTACCTCGGCTCGATCATGTTCGGGCCCGCCGTCGCGCTCGGCCTGTACGGGCTGTCCCGCGGGTCCGAGGACGGCTGGACGTCCCCGATCGCGCTCGCCCTGTTCGGCGGCGCGGCCGTCCTGGCGGTCGGGTTCGTGGTGCGGCAGCGGACGGCGGCGCGCTGATCGAGCCGCGGGTGCTGTTCGGCCGCCGCTTCGGCCCGACGCTGCTCGCCGTCGGCTGCGTGTCGTACATGATGAACGCGCACGCGCTGATGTCGCCGACGATGCTGCGGACGCCCGACGGCGCCGCCGGGACCACCTACGGCGCGGGGCTCTCGGCGATCGAGTACGCGCTGTGGACGGCGCCGCTCGGCCTCATGTCGATGGCCGTCGGGCCCGTCGGCGGGTACCTCGCCAAGCGGGTCGGCGCCCGGCGGGTGCTGATCGCCGCGGCCGTCCTGTTCATCATGACCATGTACGTGGGCGCGCAGCTCCCGAACGTGTACTGGCAGGTGGCGCTGAAGAGCCTGCTGGCCGGCATCGCGGTGGGCTGCCTGCACTCGTCGAACGCCAACCTCGTCCAGGACGCGCTCCCGGCGTCCTACAGCGGCGTCGGGAACACGATCGGCGCGATGAACTCGCTCATGTTCGCCTCGATCGGCAGCACCGTGACCGGCATCATCATGGCCGACCACGTGGTGACGACCGGGCGCGGCGTCGTGTACGAGCCCGGCGCCTTCACGAACGGCTTCTTCTTCGCGGGCGTCGTCGGGGCCGTCGGCCTCCTGATCGCGCTGCTCATGCGGCACGGCCGCGCGCCCGCACGGGGCGGGCTGGACGAGGGCGCGGACCGTCCGGTCGCGAAGGCGGCCACCTGATCAACCCCGCGGACGGTCGCCCGCGCGCGCCCGGCGCGTGCGGGCGGCCGTCCCGGGCCCGGCCGAGGCGGCCCGCCCCGACGCCCGCCGCGAGCGCCTCGCAGACCAGCCGGACGCCCAGCAGGCTCGTCACGTCCGACACGTCGTAGGGCGGCGACACCTCGACGACCTCCATCCCGAGCAGCCCCTCCGCCGCGAACCGGCGGACGAGTTTCAGCACCTCGCGCGGGTACAGGCCGCCCGGCTCCGGCCAGCCGGTGCCGGGCGCGAAACCGGGGTCGACTGCGTCGATGTCGAACGACAGGTACACGCCCTCCGCGCCGCCGCCCCACGCGACCTCCAGGGCCAGGTCGCGACCCGGTCGACGCCGAGCCGCTCGACGTCCTCGACGGTGATCACCACCGATCCGCCCTCCCGCGCCTCCGCGACGCCCGCGCGCGGCACCTGCCACCCGCCGATGCCGATCTGCACGAGGTTGCCCATGTCGAAGTGCAGCTCGTGCGCCGCCCAGTAGTACGGCGTGGTGTGCATCCGTTCGTCCAGGTCACGGCGCTGGGTGTCGAGATGGCGATCGAAGTGGATGACGCCGATCTTGCGGCCGAACGCGTTCATCACCCCGCGCGCCGTGGGGAACCCGATCGAGTGGTCGCCGCCGAGGACGACGGGGAACACGCCCTGGCCGACCAGATGCTCGACGCCCTTGGTGATCTGGTCGAACGCCTTCTCGATGTTCGCCGGGGTGACGAAGATGTCGCCGACGTCCACCATCGACAGCTGTTCGCGCAGGTCGACGCCCATCTCGTAGTAGTACGGGGTGTAGAGGGCCGAGATGTGGCGCATGCCCTGCGGCCCGAAGCGCGGACCCGGACGGTACGTCGTGCCGGTGTCGAGGGGCGCGCCGACGACCGCGACCTCGTACTCCCCCACCCGGTTCACGTCCTCCAGGTAGGGGGCCTTGAGGAAGGTGGTGATACCGGAGAAGTGGGGCAGTTCGCCACGCTGGAAGGTGGACGCCCGGTCCCGATCCTCGATCGAGTCGGCCGGGGGCAACCCGAGCCGGTGCGTCCGCCGCGCCTCCTCCCGGTGGCGCTCGTCGGTGATCTCCCGCTCGAACCGCTTGGCCCGCTCCCCCAGCAGCTCGTTCCGGTCGGTCGGCTCGCTCACGATTCCTCCCGATATGCGACGTTTGCCGAGGTGTTCCCGCAGGACGCCACGACAAGGTGCGTCCGGGGCCAAGGTGTCGCCAAGCCGCGCCGGCCGTCGGCCGTCGGCCGTCGGCGTCACGCGAAGGGGTCGCTGCTCCGCCACGGCGCCGCGTCGATGCCGAGCACGTCCCGCGCGTCCGTCCCGAGCATCTGCACCAGGCAGCGGTTCAGCCCCGTCCCGCCGTAGTCGACGTCGCGGATCCACGGCACGTCGTCCATGACGCGCGCCACGTCGTCGGTGACCGTGCCCGCGAGCGCGTCGAGGAGCGCGCCGGGCACCGGGTCGTCCACCAGGGCCAGCCACGCCACCGCGGCGCTCACCCGGATCTCGGCGGGCCGCCCCGCGTCCGCCCACAGCGCGCGGGCCCACGCGGCGGCGGACCGCGGGTCGTGGTGCTCCCGGGCCCGCTGCGCGATCGCCAGGACCAGGCCCGCCCGCACGTCCGGGACGTCCTCGACGGCGAGCCGGTCGCGCAGCGCCGCGGAGATCCCGGGCGCCGCCGCGGCGGCGGCGAGGACGTAACCGGACATGCTCCGTACCGCGGGTTCCGGATCCGCGAGCATCGGCAGGAGCATCGCCGCGTCGGCGGCGATCACGCCCCGCACCGCCTCGACCGTCCAGTGCGCGGGGTAACCCTGCGTGTCGTACATCTCTCCCTCGATGGCCCGGAGCAGACCGGCGCGCGAGCCGTCGCCGAAGTGCGGCCGCCGTCCCGTCGCCCCGAGGATGCACAGGATTCCGGTCCGCTGACGTGGGGACGCGGCCGCGATCCGTACCAGGAACGGCGCCGCCAGCGCCGCCGGGGCGTACGTGCCACCCTGGTGCCACAGGTCCGCCTCCAGGTCCCGGAGCGCACGATCGGCCGACTCGCCGTCGCTTTGCAGAGCGTCCAGATAATCGGGGACCTCGTCGACCGATCCGTAGGGGCCGCGGAACCGGCTCCACGGCAGCTCGCGGTACCGGAGGCCGTCCTTGACCACGGACGACAGCCCCGCGACCAGTACCCGCACGTCGAGGTCCGTGCCCTCGCACCGCTCCGTCCCGTTCTCCTCGAAGAGCGGGGCATAGGGCCCGTGCACCTGCATACCGCCCACGCGAACTCCTTCACCGATCGGGAGACGCCGATCATGCCGCACGCCGACACCGCCCGCCCCGCAAAGATCACAACGCGGCCGCCCGCGCTTGGGCGCGCACCGTCCGGCGGCGTGGCGGGTCGTCGGGCGGGTTGGCGGAGATCGCCGAAGGCGGAGGGGTTCTTCGGCATTGTTCGCCAATGTTGCGCGGGGGCGGCCGGTGGTTCGGGTGTCTAGCTGCGCTGGTTGAACTGGCCCGGCGAATCGGTCGTGGTCGAGGGTTGTCGGGGGACGAACTCGTGGTTAACGTGCCACCAATTAGGAAACCTTCCTAATAGATCGCGATCGCTTCGGGGTTCGGGGGAACGTCCGTCCGCTTCCTACCGTGCCGTGGAGTGAGTCTTGCGCACGCGTTCGTTCGTCGGCGTCCTCGCCGCACTGCTGCTCGTCCTGCTGGTCCCGCCGCCCGCGCTGGCCGCCGCCGCGCCGGCCGCGACGTTCGAGAAGACCGCCGACTGGGGGTCGGGCTGGCAGGCCCGGTTCACCCTGACCAACGGCTCCGCCGCCGCGATCGACGGGTGGCGCGTCGAGTTCGACCTGCCCGCCGGGACGAGCGTCGGCTCGTTCTGGGACGCGTCGCTGACCAGTGACGGGAACCACCACACGTTCACCGACCGGGGCTGGAACGCGACGATCCCGCCCGGCGGCGAGGTCTCGTTCGGGTTCCTCGGGAGCGGGCCGGGCGCACCGGAGAACTGCACGTTCAACGGGAGCCCCTGCACCGGCGCGCCGGACGGCGGCGGGCTCGGCGCACCGGGATCGCCGCAGGTCACCGGGCGGTCGGACACCTCCCTGACGCTGTCGTGGACGGCGAGCGCGGGGGCGCCCGACGGGTACCGGGTGTACGCGGGGACGGACGTCCGCGCGAGCATCACCGGAACCACCGCGACGATCGAGGGCCTGGAAGCCTGCACCACGCACACGTTCACCGTGAAGGCGTTCGACGCCGCGGGCGAGTCGGCCGGGAGCGACGTCACGGGGACCACGACCGGGTGCGCGACCGGGCCGCTGCCGCGGCACTTCCTCACGGGCTACTGGCACAACTTCGAGAACCCCGCGCAGGAACTGAAGCTGTCGGCGACGCCGGACGCGTACGACCTCGTCGCCGTCGCGTTCGGTGAGGCCACGTCCCAGGCGGGCGAGGTCGTGTTCGGCGTCGACCCCGGCCTGTCGGCGGCCGTCGGCGGGTACACCGACGCGCAGTTCAAGGCGGACGTCGCCGCGCTGCAGGCACAGGGGAAGAAGGTCATCCTGTCGGTCGGCGGCGAGAAGGGGACGGTTCGGGTCGACAGTGCGGCGGCCGCGGCGGTCTTCGCGGATTCGGTGTTCGGGCTGATGAACGAGTACGGGTTCGACGGCGTCGACATCGACCTGGAGAACGGGCTGAACCCGACGTACATGGCGGAGGCGCTGCGGTCGCTGCGCGCGAAGGCGGGCGCCGGGCTGATCATCACGATGGCGCCGCAGACGATCGACATGCAGTCGACCGGCCGGTCGTACTTCCAGCTCGCGCTGAACATCAAGGACATCCTGACCGTCGTCCACATGCAGTACTACAACTCGGGCGCGATGCTGGGCTGCGACCAGCAGGTCTACTCGCAGGGCTCGGTCGACTTCATGACGGCGCTGGCCTGCATCCAACTGCGCAACGGGCTGCGCGCCGACCAGGTGGCGCTCGGGCTGCCCGCGGGGCCGGGCGCGGCGGGCGGCGGTGTGGTCGCACCGTCGGCGGTGACGGACGCGCTCGACTGCCTCGCGCGCGGCACGAACTGCGGCGCGTTCCGTCCGACGCGGACGTACCCGGACATCCGGGGCGCGATGACGTGGTCGATCAACTGGGACGTCACCAACGGCGGCGGCTTCGCCCGGACGGTCGGCGCCCACCTCGACACGCTGCCGTAGGGGGACGACATGCGCGGTCTTCTCTTCGCGATGACGCTCGCGGCCGGTCTCCTCGTCGGGATCCCGGCGGCGCACGCGGCGAACGTCCTGGCCAACGGCGGGTTCGAGCGGGGGTCGCTGGACGGCTGGACGTGCGCGTCCGGTTCGGCGGCCGTCGGCGACCCGGTCCGGACGGGCGCGCACGCGCTGGCGGGCGGGGTCACGGCGGGCGGCAACGGACGGTGCGCGCAGCGGGTCCGGGTGCTGCCCGGCACCGAGTACACGCTGTCGGCGTGGGTGCGCGGCACCTACGTGTACCTGGGCGTGACCGGCGGCGAGCGCACGTGGACGCCGTCGGCGGCCGAGTACACGAAGCTGTCCGTGTCGTTCACGACCGGCCCCGACCAGACGGAGGCGGAGGTCTACCTGCACGGCTGGTACGGCGCCGGGACGTACTACGCGGACGACGTCGAACTGGACGGTCCGGGCGGCCCGCTCCCGGGCGTCCCGGCGACCCCGGGCGGTCTGCGGCTCGGCGCCGTCACCGCCGGTTCGATCGGGCTGACCTGGGGCGCCGTCGACGGCGCCACCGGCTACCGCGTGTACGAGGGGCCGGACGCGCGGGCGACGGTGTCCGGGACGTCCGCGACGCTCACCGGCCTGGACGCGTGCAGCACCCACACCTACGAGGTGGTCGCGTTCGGCGACGCGGGCGAGTCGGGGAGGTCGGCGGCGGTGACCGGGACGACCGAGGGGTGCGCGGACGCGGGCCTGCCGCGGCACGCGCTGATCGGGTACCTGCACGCGAGCTTCGCGAACGGGTCCGGATATGTCCGGATGGCGGACGTCCCGCCCGCGTGGGACGTCGTCAATCTGGCGTTCGGTGAGCCGACGACGCCGACGTCCGGCGACATCCGGTTCGAGCGGTGCCCGGCGAGCGAGTGCCCGAACGTGGAGAACGAGGCCGAGTTCACGGCGGCGATCCGGGCGATGCCTCAGCCTTCAGGCCGGGGAGGAGTCAGGAGCCTCCCGGCGAAGCCGGGGAGGCTCCTGACTCCTCCGGAACACCCGAAGAAACCTTCGGAACATCCACAAGATAACCCCATGAACATGTAAACTCACAGAGTGTGAGGACGGCGTATCGGTGCCGGGCGTACCCGGACCCTGAGCAGGCGGCGATCTTGGGTCGCACGTTCGGGTGTGTGCGGCTGGTGTGGAACAAGACCCTCGCCGAACGTGCCCGCGCCGATCACGCCCAGGGCAAGCGCACGTCCTACAAGCAGACCGACGCTGCACTAACGGAGTGGAAGAAAACGCAGGATCTGGCGTTCTTGTCGGAGGTGTCGAGCGTGCCGTTGCAGCAGGCGCTGCGGCACCAGCACACCGCGTTCGCCAATTTCTTCGCCGGGCGCGCGAAGTATCCCAGATTCAAGAGCCGCACCGGCCGCCAGACCGCGCACTACACCCGCTCGGCGTTCCGCATGCGCAACGGCGAGCTGCGGCTGGCCAAGACCACCGCGCCGCTCGCGTTCGTGTGGTCGTTCGATGATGTGGACGTGGCCGGGCTGGACCCGACCATGGTGGTGGTCTCCCGCGAGCCCGACGGCCGCTGGTACCTCACCTTCAGCATCGACACCGACGCCCCCGCCCCCGCGCCGCTGGTCGGGTACGCCATCGGGATCGATCTGGGGATCAAGGATTTCGCGGTGACCTCCGACGGGACCCGCATCCCCAACCCAAAGCATCTGGAGAAGAAACAGCGGAACCTGGCCCGGTACCAGCGGCGCATGGCCCGCAAGCAACCCGGCAGCAACAACCGCAGCAAAGCCAAGGACAAGGTCGCCCGCACCCACCGCAAGGTCCGCGACGCCCGCCAAGACTTCCTGCACCGCACCAGCACCAACCTGGTCCGCGAGGCCGACACGATCGTGATCGAAGACCTCGCCGTCACCAACATGGTCCGCAACCGTGCCCTGGCGCGGGCGATCGCCGACTGCGGGTGGGGCGAGTTCCGCCGCATGCTCGAATACAAAGCCGAACGCGCCGGGCGCACCGTGATCGTGATCGACCGCTGGTTCCCTTCCTCCAAGACATGCTCGTGCTGCGGGCACGTCCTGGAACACCTGAGTCTTTCCGCCCGGCGCTGGACGTGCCCGGGCTGCCGCACCCGCCACGACCGGGACATCAACGCGGCCAAGAACATCCTTGCGGCCGGTCACGCCGCAGCCGGGCGTCTGCCCCCCGGCGATGTCTGTGGAGCCGACGTAAGACGACCGGGGAACACCCCGCCGCCAACGGCACAGAAGCAGAAACACCTGCGGCGCGAGCCGTAGGAATCCCCTCCCTACAGGGAGGGGAGGAAGTCAAGAAGTGGACGCTGAACCTGCCGCAGCGGACGGGCAAGCACCTCGTCTACTCGATCTGGCAGCGGATGGAGTACAGCGACGAGGCGTTCTACACCTGCTCCGACGTGGACTTCGGCGGCTCCAACACCCCGACCGATCCCCCGACCGAACCGCCCACGGACCCGCCGACCGACCCGCCGACGGACGAGCCGTCCGGCACGTGGGCCGCCGGAACCGCGTACACCACCGGCGACACCGTCACCTACAACGGCACGACCTACGAGTGCCTGCAACCGCACACCGCGCTCGCCGGGTGGGAACCGGCGACGACGCCCGCCCTGTGGCGGGCCGTGTGACGCGATGAAGTACGCCGCGCTGGCGCTCATCGCGGCCTGCGGCCTGCTGCTGTTCGCGCGCTGCGGGGCCGGCGGCCCGTCCGCCGGCTCCGCCGCCGCGACCGCGCCGAGCGCGGGCTTCAACTCGACCGACGTGATGTTCCTGCAGATGATGGTCCCGCACCAGGCGCAGGGCGTGAAGCTGGCGGCGCTCGCCCGCGAGCATCCGGTACGGCCGGAGGTCCGGACGCTCGGCGCGGCGATCGAGTCGACGCAGCGCGCGGAGGCGGGGCGGATCGTCGGACGGCTGCGCGGCTGGGAGCGTCCGCTCCGGGCGCCCGCGGACTCGCACCACGCGCACGGCGGCGTCGTCCCGGAGACGACCGACGCCGAACTCGCGGCGCTGGCGCGGCTCCCGGCGGACCGGTTCGAGCGCGAGTTCCTGAACCTGCTGATCGCCCACCAGGACGACGCCGTCCAGCTCGCCCGCATGGAGCTGGGCGGGGGCGAGGACGCGTGGACGCGGGAGCTCGCCGGGAAGGTGGAGCGGTCGCGGACCGCGCAGATCGACCGGCTGCTCGACCTGGCCGGTCCGGCCGGGCCCCGGGTCAGGAGCGGGTGACCGAGTCCGGGCCGAGCAGCGACTTCACGTCGCCGAACAGCGCCGCGTCCGGGGCGACCCGGAACGGCGCCAGGTCGAACAGGACGCTCGTGGGGCCGCCGCGCCGGAGCAGCAGATGCAACGCGCGCGGCGCCCGGGTGGGACGCGAGGATCCGCTTCAGGTCGCGGACGAGCCGCGGCGTCACCCGCGGCTCCGCGACCGTGATCACGATGGGGGGTTCGGCGGCGTCGGGTCCGGTCACGTCCAGGACGGTCACCTCCTCGGCGTAGACGCTGATCGTGTCGTCGCGCAGGTTGATCCTTCCCTCCAGGGACACGACGCGATCCTCGGCGAGCGCATCGCCGTACAACATGTAGCTTTTCGGGAAGACGAGGCATTCGACGGACGCGTCGTGGTCTTCGAGGGCGACGATCGCCCACGGGTCGCCCCGCTTGGTGACCTTGCGCTGCAGGCCGGAGACGATGCCGCTGAGCCGGACGCGCCCGTCGGAGCGTCCGGACGAGAGCAGTTCGGCGATCGTGCGGTCGCGGTGCCGTTCGAGGATCGGCTCGGTGCCGTCCAGCGGGTGGCTCGACACATACAGGCCGAGCATCTCGCGTTCGTGCGCCAGCAGGGTGGATTTGTCCCATTCGCCGTCCGGGATCGCGACGGCGAGCGCTGTGTCGCCCGCGCCGTCGCCGTCGCCGGGGGCCGCGGTCGCGCCGAACAGCGCGTCCTGCCCGTGCGCCTCGCGCCGCTTGACGTCCACGACCGCGTCGGCGGCCTGCTCGTGGATCGCGACGATGCCCTTGCGGTGGTGGCCGAGCCCGTCGAACGCCCCGGCCTTGGCGAGCGACTCCAGCACCGCCTGTTGCACACCTGCGCGGGGACCTTGGCGAGGAAGTCGTCGAACGAGACGTACGCGCCCTTGCCCGCGCGCGTCCGGACGATCGCGTCGACGACGCCCGCGCGACGTTGCGGACCGCGCCGAGGCCGAAGCGGACGTCGTCCCCGACGGCGGCGAAGTCGAGGACGCTCTGGTTCACGTCGGGCGGCAGCACGCGGATGCCGATGCGGCGGCAGTCGGACAGGTAGACGCCCATCTTGTCCTTGTCGTCCCCGACGGAGCTGAGGAGCGCGGCCATGTACTCGGCGGGGTAGTTCGCCTTGAGGTAGGCCGTCCAGTAGGAGACGAGCCCGTATCCGGCTGTGTGCGACTTGTTGAAGCCGTAGCCGCTGAACGGGACGAGGACGTCCCAGACGGCCTTGATCGCGTCGGCGGAGAAGCCGTGGTCGCGCATCCCGGACGAGAACCGCTCCCACTCGGCGTCCAGGACCTCTTTCTTCTTCTTGCCCATGGCGCGCCGCAGCATGTCGGCGGCGCCGAGCGAGTACCCGGCGAGCCGCTGCGCGATCGCCATCACCTGCTCCTGGAACACGACCAGGTGGTAGGTGTCGCCGAGGATCGGTTCGAGGGCCTCCTCCAGTTCCGGGTGGATCGGCTCGACCTTCTGGCGGCCCGTCTTGCGCAGCGCGTAGTTGGTGTGGGCGTCCATCTCCATCGGGCCGGGCCGGTACAGGGCGTTCACGGCGGCGATGTCGGTGAACGTCGTCGGCCGCATCATCCGCAGCAGGACGCGCATGCCGCCGGAGTCGAGCTGGAACACGCCGAGCGTGTCGCCGCGCGCGAGCAGCTCGTACGTCGTCGGGTCGTCGAGCGGCGCGGTGCGGATGTCGATCTCCGTGCCCCGGTTCGCCTTCACGCCCGCGACGGCGTCGTGGATGACGGTGAGGTTGCGCAGGCCGAGGAAGTCCATCTTGAGCAGGCCCATGTCCTCGGCCTGCGTGAACGGGAAACCGGTGACGACCGGGCCGTCGGCCTTCGGGCGGGCGAGCGGCAGCACGTCCAGCAGCGGCTCGGACGACAGGATCACCCCGGCGGCGTGCACGCCCGTGCCCCGGGTGAGGCCCTCGACGCCGACGGCCGTGTCGATGACGCGCTTGACGTCCGGTTCGTCCGCGTACATCCGGCGGAGTTCGGCGGCCTCGCCGTGCCGCCGGTGGCCGGTGTCGTGGATGGCGGCGAGCGGGATCTCCTTGCCGCCCTCGGCGGCCGGGAACGCCTTGGTGATGCGGTCG
The DNA here is from genome assembly GCF_001942465.1 of Actinomadura sp. CNU-125. Taxonomy (GTDB): domain Bacteria; phylum Actinomycetota; class Actinomycetes; order Streptosporangiales; family Streptosporangiaceae; genus Spirillospora. The sequence continues at coordinate 17,438 of NZ_MKJY01000578.1, read as the reverse complement.
CCGAGCGCGTACGGGTAGCCGAGGACGCGGCACGCGTCCTTCACCGCGGCTTTCGCCTTGATGGTGCCGAACGTGACGATCTGGCACACCCGGTCGTCGCCGTACCGGCGGGTGACGTAGTCGATCATCTCCTCGCGGCGGCGGTCGTCGAAGTCGAGGTCGACGTCCGGCATCGTGATCCGCTCCGGGTTGAGGAACCGCTCGAAGATCAGCCGGTGCTCGATCGGGTCGAGTTCGGTGATGCCGACGCAGTACGCGACCATCGACCCGGTCGCCGAGCCGCGCCCGGGGCCGAGCCCGATGCCGTTCTCGCGCGCGTGCCGGCAGATGTCGGCGACGACGAGGAAGTACCCGGGGAATCCCATGTCGGTGATGACGGACAGTTCGTAGTCGATCCGGTCGAGGACGTCCTGCGGCGGTTCGTCCCCGTAGCGTTCGCGGGCGCCCCGCAGCGTCTCGGCGCGCAGCCAGGACGACTCGGACTCGCCGTCCGGGACGGGGAAGCGCGGCATCAGGTCGCGATGGGCGAACACCTCGCCGTAGTCGCCCGCGCGTTCGGCGATCAGGAGGGTGTTGTCGCAGGCCCCGGGCACCTCGGCGTCCCACATCGCCCGCATCTGCGCGGCCGGTTTGACGTAGTAGCCGCTGCCGCCGAACCGGAACCGGTTCTCGTCGGCGAGGCGCTTGCCGGTGCCGATGCACAGCAGCGCGTCGTGCGCCTCCGACTGCGCCTCGGTGACGTAGTGGGAGTCGTTCGTGGCGAGCGGCGGCAGGTCGAGTTCCCGGCCGATCCGGATCAGGTCCTCGCGGACGCGGCGTTCGATCGGCAGGCCGTGGTCCATCAGTTCGAGGAAGTAGTTCCCGGGGCCGAACACGTCGCGGTAGCGGGCGGCGGCCTCGACCGCCTCCGCGTACTGGCCGAGCCGCAGCCGCGTCTGCACCTCGCCGGACGGGCAGCCGGTCGTGGCGACGATGCCCGCACCGTGCTCGGCGAGCAGCTCGGCGTCCATCCGCGGATACTTCTGGACGTGTCCCTCCAGCCACGCGCGGGACTGCAGCCGGAACAGGTTCCGCAGGCCCGGCGCGTCGATCGCCCACATCGTCATGTGGGTGTAGAGGCCGCGCCCGGACACGTCGCCGCCCGCACCGGTCGTCTCGTCCGACTTCCGCAGGGACGGGTCGTCGCTCCAGAACACCGGCTTGCGGTGGTGCCGCGACGCGGGCGCCACGTACGCCTCGATGCCGATGACGGGCTTCACCCCCGCCTTGTCCGCCGCGTGGAAGAACTCGTAGGCGCCGTGCACGTTGCCGTGGTCGCTCATCGCGACCGCGGGCATCCCCTGCCGCGCGACCTCGTCCATCAGCGGGCCGACCTTCGCGGCGCCGTCGAGCATCGAGTACTCGGTGTGCACATGCAGATGGACGAACGAGTCCACTACGCCTCCTGGTTGTCGCCGTTCCCTCGCCGCCGACATTCGACCCGCTGCTAAAGTCGCCCGTCCAACAATCGACACGCACGCAAGTCACATCCACCGGTTGTAAAAGGAGCTCGATGGACCTGGACCTCGGCGCGGTGCGCGCCTTCGTCGCCGTGGCGGAGGACCGGTACTTCGGCGACGCGGCCGCCCGGCTCGGGATCAGCCAGCAGGCGGTGTCGAAGCGCATCGCGAAACTGGAATCCGACCTCGGCACGGCGCTGCTGCGCCGGACGCCGAACGGCGCCGAACCCACCGACGACGGCGCGTCCTTCCTCGTCCACGCCCGCGCGCTCGTCGCGCTCGCCGACCAGGCCGTGGACCTCGTCCGCAGCCGCCACCGGGCGCTGCGCGTGGACGTACTGGGCACGCGCCTCGTGTCGGTCGAGATCGTCCGGGCGTTCCACGAGACGGTGCCCGACGTGGGCATCGAGATCGTCCGGTCGGGCGGGCTCGCCGACGCGCTGCCCGCGCTCGCCCGCGGGACGATCGACGCGTTCTTCGGCCGGGCCCTCGGCGACCTCGGCGACATTCGGGCGCGGCCCGTCCGGCTGGAGCCGCTGCACATCCTGGTCGGCCACGGGCACCCGTTCGCCGGGCTCGACCGGGTGCCGCTCGCGTCACTGGTGGACCGGGGCATGTGGATCCCGGGCGCCGCACGTCCCGGCACCGAATGGGCGGACTTCTACCGCGCCCTGACCGCCGAGTTCGGCGTGCCGATCGACACGTCCGGGCCCGACTTCGGGCTGGACGACATCATGGACCGCGTCGCCGCGTCCGACGAGCTGATCGGCGGCGGCGTCGGCGAGGGCATCCGCGTCCCGCCGCACCCCGGCATCGTGCAGCTCCCGGTCGTCGACCCGGCCCCGGTGTATCCGTGGTCGCTGCTGTGGCACCCGCGGAACCGGCACCCCGTGCTGCCGCGGCTGGTCTCGTACGCGGGCGGCGGCTTCCGCCCGTACCGGCCCGGAACCGAGTGGCTCCCGGAACCCGACCGTCCCGCGTTCTCGACGTGATCGGACCGGTGTCCCGCCGCCTGTCCGCTATGCCAGCATGGAGGGAATGGGTCAGGTTGACGAAGTGGTGAAGCTCGTCCGGGACGCCTTCGGCGCGGACCTCGTCGGCGCCTACCGGCACGGTTCGGCGGTCCTCGGCGGGCTGAAGCCGCACAGCGACGAGGACGTGCTGGCGGTCGTCCGGCGGCCGACGACCGGGGCGGAGCGGCGGACGCTGCTGGACGGGCTGCTGCCGATCTCCGGCGGCGGCCCGCGGCCGGTCGAGCTGACGGTCGTCGTGGAGACGGCCGTCCGGCCGTGGCGGTACCCGCCGGTCCGCGAGTTCCAGTACGGCGAATGGCTGCGGGACGAGTACGAGCGCGGCCTGGTCCCGGCGCCGGAGCCCAGCCCCGACCTGGCGCCGCTGGTCACGATGGTGCTGATGGGGAACGCGCCGCTGTTCGGCCCGCCGCCGTCGCGGGTGTTCGGCGCGGTGCCGCACGCGGACGTCGTCCGCGCCGTCGTCGGGAGCGTCCCCGAACTGCTCGGCGAACTCGACGGCGACGCGCGCAACGTCGTCCTGACGCTGGCGCGCGTGTGGGCGACGGCCGCGACCGGGGAGATCATGCCGAAGGACGCGGCCGCCGCGTGGGCGCTGCCCCGGCTGCCCGCCGAGCACCGGCCCGTCCTGGCCCGGGCGCGGGCCGTCTACCTGGGCGAGGAGGACGAGCGCTGGGACGACCTGCGCGCCCGGCTCCGCCCGCACGCCGAGTTCGTCCGCCGCCGAGATCGCCCGCGCCAGACCGACACCCGCCTCCCCGCGGGCGCCGGGCCGGGACGAGCAGGCGCAGCGCACCGGCGGCCAGGCCGGTGACGAGGACGATGTGCACCGCGAAGTGGACGGCCTCGAAGCGGGCGGCGAACGCGGGGCCGCGATGCCGCCGGACGTACCCGAGCAGCCCCGGGTCGGTGACCGGGAACGCGGCGGCGAACGCGGCCGGGACCAGCAGGAACGCGGGGTGCAGGAGGCCGAGCGGAAGGGTCGCCAGGGCGAGGGCGGTCGCGAGGATCCCGGCGCGGCGGTTCGCGGGCTCGGGCTGCCCGGCGCCGCGCCGGGCGGCGGCGACGGTGAGCGGGATCAGCGGGACGGCGCGCCGCCACTGCTCGGCGAGGACGGGACGCAGCCGGTGCCCGTCGTCGTGCCGTCCCCGGATCCGGTCGGTGAGGACGACCCGGCAGCGGCCCGCGAGGCGCCCGCCGTACTCGACGTCCTCGCAGTCGCGGAGCGTCTCGTCGAACCCGCCGACCGCGTCGAGGACGTCGCGGCGGATCGCGGCGAGCGCGAACACGACGCCGGTGACGTCCCCGAGGTGGCGGCGCCGCCAGTACGCGGCGTGCAGGATCCGGTACCACTCGACCGGCCCGTCGTCGATCAGCGGTTCCGGCTCGTAGACGCCCTGCACGCAGCCGACGTCCGGTTCGTCCCGCAGGACGCCGAGGGCGGCGGCGACCGCGTCCGGGTGCAGCGCGACGTCGGAGTCGAGGAAGAACACGACGTCGCCGCCGGACGCCGCGACGCCCGCGTCCGCGCCGCCGACACCCCGCGGTTCTCCGGCAGCCGGACGACGCGGCAGCCCAGCCCGGCGGCGATGTCGGCGGAGCCGTCGCGACTCGCGTCGTCCACGACGACGATCTCGTCGGGCGTCCGGGTCTGGGCGCGGACGGCGTCGAGGCAGAGCCGCAGCGTCTTCGCCGCGTTGTAGCAGGGGACGACGACGGAGACGGTGGTCACGCCCCCACCGCCGTCCGGTAGACGCGGGACGTCGCGGCGGCGGCGCGCTCCCAGCTCAGCCGTTCCCGGACCAGCCGCTCGCCGCGTTCGCCCAGCTCGCGCCGGACCGCCGGGTCGGTGAGGACGTCGATGACGGCGGCGGCGATCGCGTCCGGCCCGGTGCCGCCGATGCGGCGCACGGCGGGCCGCCCGGGGTCGTCGCCGGTGAAGATCCGGGAGAATCCGGCGCCGAGGATCGTCGGCCTGCCGAGCGCCATCGACTCCGTCGCGACCAGCCCGAACGGCTCGAACCGGGACGGGAACACGCACGCGTCCGCCATCGCGTAGTACGCGGCGAGCTCGTCGCCCGCGACGAACCCGGGCGTGCACACGCGCGCGCTCAGCCCGGCGCGCGCGGCGATCCGCCGCACCCCGAGCCGGTCGCCCTCCCCCGCCAGGACGACGCACACGTCCGGAACCGCCTCGACGATCTCCGGGAGCGCCTCCATCAGCTCGTACACGCCCTTCTGCCGTTCGAGGCGCCCGGCGAACAGCAGGACGGGCGCGTCCCGCCCGATGCCGAGCCGGGCGCGCAGCGCGGCGGCGCGGCGGTCCCGTTCGTCCGGGTCGAGGGCGGCGGCCCGCTCGAACGTGCCGCCGAGCGGGACGACGTCGAGCGGCGTCCGCGCGTCCCAGCGCGCCGCGCGCAGCCGGTCGCGGATCTCCGGGGTGGGGACGACGACGCGCTCGCGCGACCCGTCCGAGCCACCGCTCGACGGCCCCGAACCCGGTGCCGCGCGGCGCGTCCACGCCGTACTCGGTCGTGTGGACGTGCAGGACGACCGGCAGCCGCAGCGCGTAGTGGCAGAGCAGCCCGCACAGGAAGTTCGTCGTGTCGTGCACGGCGACCAGGTCGGGGCGTTCGCGGGCGCGCCGCAGCCGCAGGAAGTACCGCCAGTTGCTCGCGACGACGTTCGCGGTCAGCAGCGCGAAGTCGAGCCGCCGCGTGCGGTTCAGCGGGCGGCGGCGTCCGATCGCGCCGACGATCCGGGCGGGCGGCCGGTGCACGGTCGCGGCGCGTCCGGTTCGGCGGCGCCGTCCGGTTCGGCGGCGCCGTCCGGTTCGGCGGCACCGCGCCCGCCGTCCAGGGTGAACACCGCGAGCCGGTGCTCGCGGGCCAGATGCGGGACGATCAGTTCGATGTAGCGGCCGAGACCCGTCGTGACGTTCGGCGGGTACTGGTTGACCACGTGCGCGATCTTCATGGGACCTTCTCCGGTTCCGGGGCCGCCGGGACGTCCCGGCGGCGGTAGACGCGGCCCGCGACCGCGATGACGGCCACGACCGGGACCAGGTTTCCGGCCGCGAACCCGACCAGCCCGCCGTGCAGCCCCCACCGCGCGATGCAGGCGGCCTGCAGCACGAGCGCGGCGGGCGTCGCGGCGGCCAGGCACGCGATGAGGACGCGGGCGCCGCGCAGCCCGTCCATCGACAGCGCCACCGAGTACAGGTTGAACACCGCGTGCAGGCCGATGCCCGCCGCCGACAGCCCCATCAGGACCAGCGAGTACGGGTACGCGCCGCCCAGCAGCAGGAAGAACACGGTGCTGGCGGCGAACGCGACGGCCGCCGTCCCCGCCGCGACGAGCGGCGCCAGCCGCGCGAGCCGCCGCATCACCGCCGGCTTGTCGGCGACGGCGAGCGCGGGCAGCAGCGCCAGCCCGATCCCGTCGGTGAAGACCACGCCGAGCAGCCGTTTCGGAAAGCCGTTGTAGACGGAGTAGACGCCGACGTCCGCGCGGTCCGCCCAATGGTTCAGGAAGATGACGTCGAGGCCGAACAGGACGCCGGTCAGCGCGGCGATCACCGTCACGTACGCGCCGTGCCGGTACTGCGCGCGCGCCGCCGCCATCGACCACGCGCGCGGTTCGATCCGGACGGCGGCGAGCGCGGCCACCGCGAACACGACGTACGTCCCGGTCAGCGCCGCCACGTAGACGTCCGGGTCGGTGACCCCCGCGCCGAGCAGGCACCACGACGCGCCGCCCAGGTACGCGACGGCGATCGCGGCCTTCAGCCGCGCGACCAGCGCGTACCGGCGGCGCCCGCGCAGGAAGCTCTCGGTCAGGTGGTTCAGCGTCATCGCGAACGCCAGCACCAGCCCGGACGCCAGCGCGCCCGCGTCCACGCCGATCGGCGGCGCGACGACCGGGGCCGCGACGACGCCCGCGACCGTGCCGCCGCCGCCCACCACCAGCGTGGACACCAGCGCCGTCGCCATCATCGCCCGATGCCGCGCCGGATCGCTGCGCGGCAGCTCCTGCAGCATCACGTAGTGCAGGCTCATCTGCATGCCGACCGTGACGATCAGCGCGATCGACAGCACCACCGTGAAATGCCCGAACGCCGCCGCGCCGATCCCCCGCGCGATGACCAGCGTCGTCGCCGCCGACACCGCGCTCGCCGCCGTGCTCAGCGCGGTCGGCCCGGCGACCGGCACGCTCAGCCGCGGCACCGCGCGTATTCCCGCCGGACGAACTCCAGATCGTCCCGCGTGTTCACCCCGCGCGCCTCGACCGGGTCCGCGACGGGCACCACGGACACGTCCCGTCCGTCCACCCGCGACAGGTGCGCGAGGAACGGCAGGAAGTTGACCTCCCCGGTGACCGTGCCGCGCTCCGCGCCCGCGAGGTAGCGCGCCCACGCGGCCCGCAGACCGTCCGTGGCCAGGCAGAACGCGCCGACGTCGCCGAGCCCGCCGGGCCTGCACGCGTCGCCCTCCCGCGACTGCCGCACCCGCAGCAGGCGCGCCCGTCCAGCTCGTACTCGACGTACGGGTCCGGCATCGGGACGAGCGGGATCGTGAGGCCGCCCGCCCGGTGCGCCGCCACGACCCGCCGGACGGTCGCCGCCGACAGGTTCGCCTGGTCGCCCCACACGACGAGGACCGCCGCGTGCCCCGCCCAGTGCGGGTGCGCCCCGAAGATCGCGTCGCCCATCCCGGTCGGCGTCTCCTGCACGCTCACCGACACCGCGCCCGCGCCGATCTCCGCGGCCGCGCGGCGCCGGAACGGCTCCGCGCCGTCCGGCGACACGACCACGTGCACGTGCCCGACGTGCGGCGCGATACGGCGGTACAGCACGTCCCACACGGTGACGCCGGCGGCGACGTCCAGCAGGATCTTCGGCACCCCGAGCCCCAGCCGGGACCCGCGTCCCGCCGCCGGAACCACCGCGCAGACCTGGTCGTTCATCGGTTCTCCCCCAGCAGGTCGGCGATCGCGTCGAGGTCTCGCACCGGAACGGTGCCGGGTGCCGACTCGTCCGCATGCACGTGGAACGTCCGGATGCCCGCGCCGACGGCGGACGCCGCGCCGTGCGCCGAGTCCTCGCCCAGGCGACGGCGTCCGCCGGGGCGATCGCCCAGCGCTCGCACGCCGTCCGGTAGAACCCCGGGTCCGGCTTGCTCACCGACACGTCGTCGCCGGTCAGGACGCCGCGCAACCGCCCGTCCAGCCCGCACGCGGCCAGCACCCGCGCCACCGAACCCCGGCTCCCGCTCGTCACCAGGTACGCCGGACGGCCCAGCGCGTCCAGCCGGTCCAGCAGGCGGCGGGCGCCCGGGAACACCGCGACCTTCCCCGCCGCGACGTCGGCGCGGTAGATCTCCCGCTTCCGGCGGACGAACCGCGCCGCGTCCGCGCCCGCCAGCCCCAGCGCGGCCGCCGCCTCGGCGGTCCCCGCCCCCGCGAGCCGCGCGTAGTCGAACCCGACGAGCCGTCCGGGCGCGACCTCCGCGAGCGCCGTCCGGAACGCGGCCGCGTGCACCGGCCCCGAATCCACGAGCGTCCCGTCGAGATCGAGGAACCAGGCCCGGGCCGTCATCCGACACGCTCCAAGGGGACGTTCGTGCAGGCCAGGATGTCGGTCAGGAGGCCGACGGCGCGGGCGGCGTCGTGCGTCCGGGGGCGGGACGGGTCCTCCTCCAGGTCGGCGAGGAGGCGGCAGACGCCGTCCCGGCCGGGCATCTCGGGGACGTCCGCGCGGGCCTCCCCCGGACGGTGGCAGACGACGTGCGTCACCAGGCCGCGCTCGTTCAGCGGGTCGCCGAGGTACGACAGCGCGAGGTCGAGGTGGCCGGGGGCGCTCACGCCGCGCACGTCGTGGTCGTCCCGCAGGTTGACGAACAGCACCTTCGCGGCCGCGCGGCCGCCCGCGACGGCGTCCGGCACGCCCGGGGTCAGGTAGCTCGGCAGCAGCGACGAGTGCGGGGTGCCCGGCCCGTAGACGATGACGTCGGCGTCGCGGAGCGCGGCGAGGGCCTCGGGGTTCGGGGTGAGCGCGGCGCGGCGGCGGCGGAGGATCCACCGGACGCGGGCGGGCGGCAGCGTCTCCAGTTCGTCCCGCCCGGCGTCGGTGAGCGGCTCGCGCAGCAGGAACAGGCCGGTGATCGGGGACGGGTCCTGGGGCGCGACGATCTCGGCCTCGTCGGCGAGCACCCGGCCGCTCGCCTTGACCGCGACGAGGTGCGCGTTCTCCCCGCCGGTCACGTTGAGCAGCCGGGCCGGGGAGCCGTACGCGTCGGCGCAGGCGCGGACGGCGGCGTTGAAGTCGCCGCCGGACCGCAGGTAGGCGCCCGCGAGGACGAGGTTGCCGACGGAGCAGTCGGCGAGGTCGAACCCGCCGGGGTCGGCGTCGAGGCGGGCACGGAACGCGGCCAGGTCGCGTTCCGCCGCCTCGCGGACGCCGCCGGGCAGGGCGCCGGTGAGCCCGTCGAGGTCGCGGCGGGCGGTGCCGGGCGGGAGGCGGTGCTCCAGGAACGCGACGAGCGCGGCGCGGCCGTCGCCGTCGCGGCGCAGGAGGAGGTTCTTGCGGAAGTCGGACGGGCCCAGCATCCCCGGCAGGAACCGCCGCAGCGCCCCCGTGGACAGCCCGTTGTCGTAGCCGTTGACCAGCAGCGACAGCTCCACGCCCGGTGTCGCCAGCAGCCGCCGCGCGAGTCCCGCGGTGCCGCGGCCGCCGCCGAACATCGCGACCCGCAGGGCGGTCACCGCGCGTCCTCCGGGACGGCCGGGGCGCGCAGGACGCCGCGGCGCAGCAGCCAGTGCCGGTAGCCGAGGTATCCGACGAGCAGCGCGCGGTCGCGTGCGCCGCCCCAGAACCGCCAGCCGCGGGCCCCGCCGCCGCGTTCGCGGTGCTCGATCGGGATCTCCGCCCACGCGTGCCCCAGCTCGGCGATCCGCGCCGTGATCTCGGTCGAGCAGTTCATCCCGCCCGCCTCCAGCGGCAGCGACCGCAGCAGCGGCCCGTGCACCACCTTGAAGATCGAGTTGAAGTCGCGGTAGCGGGTGCGGTGCAGCAGGTTGCTCGCCGCGCCGCTCGCCGCCGACCCCCACCGGTACGGCAGGCTGTCCGCCTTGTGGACGCGGGCGCCCGAGAACGCCTTCCGTCCCGTCCCGAGACGCGGGACGAACCGGTCGAGGTTCGCGATCGGGAACTGTCCGTCGGAGTCGAGCAGGACGACCCATTCCATCCGGGTCCGCCCGATGGCCGCGGCGATCGCGGCTCCCGCGCCCCGGTTGCGGGCGAACCGGACGACGGCGAGCCGCGGGCAGTCGTCCTGCAGGTCCGCCAGGATCGCGGACGTCCCGTCGGTGCTGCCGTCGTCGCAGACCACGATCTCCCAGTCGGCGACGGCCGGGGATCGTTCCAGCCAGCGGCGCCATTCGGCGACCGCCGCGGCGATGTTCTCCGCCTCGTTGTAGGCGGGCGCCGCCACGGAGATCGTGACGGGTCCCGGTTCGTCGATGTCGTTCATGGACACGTGGCCTCCTCGCCACTGTCTGCGAAGCACGGTCTGCGAAGCACGGTCGTCGAAGCGCGGTCGTCGAAAGGCGTCCCTCAGGCCGGGCGGCCGGTGGTGCCGAGCAGGCGGCCGATCCAGCGGTCCAGCGGCAGCAGCGCGAACCCGACGACGATCGGGACGTGCGCGAGCGCGAACAGGACCGTCGCGCCGAAGGAAATGGGGCCGCCGGTGATGAGGTTGATGTGCGGCGCGTCGATCTCGTCCGGGATTCCGACCGGGTTGACGACGTACCACATGAGGTCCAGGAATCCGGAGAAGATGATGACGATGCCGCCGAAGATGATTTTCAGGCAGCGTCCGGAGGTGCCGCCGCCCATCCGGTACGCGACGGCGACCGTGAGCACCATTCCGGGATAAAGCAGCTGGTAGAGGTGGGTGTAGAACGAGTCGCCGTGGGCGCGTTCGCCGTCCAGGTAATAGAAACCGCTGATGCGCGGGACGATGTAGCCGGTGAAGACGACGAACGGCAGGTAGAGCGCCCAGTGCGGCAGCCGGGACGCCCACGGGAAGAGTGCGACGCCGACGCACGCGAACGCGAACACGAGCAGTTTCGCCGGCATTTCCCACGCCGCCTCGATCTCGCGTCCGTGCGGCAGCCAGAACCATACGACCGCCGCCCCGACCCCGCCGATGAGCAGGGAGATCCACCAGACGTGGGGCGCCCAGGAACGCGTCGTCCGAATTTCCGGGCCGTCCGGTCCGGTACGGGACGGCGGGGCGTCGTCTTGCACGGTCATTACGGCCCCTTCCGTGTCATGGGAGCGCTCCCACATTCCCGGTCCGCCCTCTCGGCGGGAGAATATGGGAGCGCTCCCATAGTCGGCGGCGGCCCCTTCCGTGTCAAGAATTCCTTTCCCGGTGGCCATTTCGGGCCAACCGGGAACCCTGCCTTTCGGCATTCGCTCGCGTACGGAGCGTGTCCACGGGTAGGACGGCGCCCATGAGAGGTATCGCGGCGGTGCTGGCCACGGCGCTCCTGCTGAGCGCCTGCGGCGACGGCGGCGGCGACGCCCCGGACGGCCCGGACGGCCGGAACGGCCGGGCCGCGTCGAGCCCCGCGTCCACCGCGGCGACCCTCACCGCACCGAACACGACGCGCGTGCCCGTCACCACGCCCGCCGACCGCGGCCTCGACCGGGCCGCGGCGACCGCACTGGAAGCCGTCCCGGGCACCGTGCTGACCTCCATCGAGACCGAGGGCGAAGGCTGGGAGGTCGAACTCGTCACCGCGGACGGCACCGAACGCGAAGTCCTCGTCGACGGCTCCGGCACCGAGGTCCTCCGGAACGATGCGAAACAGGAGGATCGGGACGACCGGGACGAGAATCTCGCGCGGATCCGGCACGCGAAGCTCGGCTACCGGGACGCCGCCGACACGATGCGGGCGGCCGTCCCCGGAGCGCGGATCACCGAGCTGAACCTCGACACCTACCGCGGCACGGTCGTCTGGGAAGGCGACGTGACCGGCCCCGACGGCGCCCCGCACTCCCTCGAAGTCGACGCCGCGACCGGTCACGTGCTGCGGCGCTGACCCCGGCGGCCGTCCGCCGCCGGGGTTCGGTCACTCGAACTCCGTGCCGCCCTTGCGGGTGAGGTAGCCGGGCGAGACGAACTTCGCGATCGCCCGTCCGCCGGTGACCGGGCTGCGGCGCTCGGCGGCGGGACGCACGACCAGGCCCTCGCGCAGGTGCTCGGCCCGGCCCGACACCGTCTCGCGCCCGTTCGCCAGCTCCAGCAGCTTCGCCTCGTCGTACCCGCCCTCGTACAGGACGGGCGCGGCGGGCAGCCCGACGTCGGCCAGCACTCCGGCGAGCTCCGCGGGGGCGAGCCAGCGCACCGCGCCGTCCTCGCCCGCCACCGCGACGTCGAACGCCGCGTACCCGGGCTCGGCGCGCCGTAGTGCAGGTCCTGCACGCGGCGGCCGTAGACCTCGCCGAACAGCCCGACGCGGTGGGCGCCGAACCGCTCGCCGATCTTCGCCGCCGCCTCGAACGCGCCGTGCGCCTCCAGCGTCCGCCAGTACAGGTTCTTGCCGTCCCGGACGAGCGAGAGCGACTTCCCGCCGAACCCCTTGGACGACACGAACGGCTCGCCGCCGACGAGCGTGAGCAGGCACGCCGTCCCGTGGATCTTCTCGGTCGCGACCACGGCCTCGCCCGGCTCGAAGATCGTCGGGTACCGCTTGACGTCTTCGATCTCGATCCACCGGATCAGATCGGGCGCCGACACCACCTCGCCCGCCATGTGCACCGGGACCGGCGGCACCCACTTGACGACGCCGAGCTCGGCGGCGAAGTCGCGGCCGTCCTCGTGGGCGGCGGCGAGGTCCGTCCCGGCGAGCGCGCGCGGCAGGCAGACGATGCCCTGGGACAGTTCGCCGCGCAGCCGGACGGCCTTGACGCGGTTCTTGTCCGAGCCGGCGAGTTTCCCGGTGAGCCCGAGTTCGCCGATCAGTTCGTCCGGGAGCAGCGAGCCCTCGGGGATATAGACGGCCCAGTCGCCGCTCTGATACACCCCCTTCTGCACGACCGCCCGATAGAGCCCGACCTGGGCGAGTTCGAGCGCGTCGGCGTTGTCGTGCGGAAGGATCGTCAGCCGCTCGGCCGTCACGCGCAGTGTCGACATGAACATTCCCCCTTCGGGATTTCCTTCGCGCAAGGGTCGCAACGGATATTCGCCCCGGACAACTCAATTAGCATGATCACCGAACGATCCACCGGCCGGCAGGGGATGCGGAATGAGCGCGGAACGGGCGCCCGCGGGCGTCGACACCACGGTGCCGAGCGTCGCACGGATGTACGACTACTACCTCGGCGGCAAGGACAACTTCGCCGTCGACCGGGAGGCCGCCGCGAAGGTCGTCGCGGCCAGCCGGGAGACCGGCACCGACATCCAGGTCGCGGCCCGCGACAACCGGGCCTTCCTCGGCCGGGCGGTCCGCACGCTCGCCGAATCGGGCGTCCGGCAGTTCCTCGACATCGGCGCGGGGCTGCCCACGCAGGAGAACGTCCACCAGGTCGCGGGGCGGGTCGCGCCCGATTCCCGGACCGTCTACGTCGACAACGACCCGATGGTCCTCGTGCACGCCCGCGCGCTGCTCGCGGGCGATTCGCGGACGACCGTCCTGGACGGCGACGTCCGCGACCCGGCGAGCATCCTGGACGATCCGGGGCTCGCCGTCCTCGATCTCGACGAGCCGGTCGCCGTCATCTTCTGCGCCATCCTGCAGTTCGTCCCCGACGACGGCGAGGCCGCCGCGATCCTGGGCGCCTTCCGCGACCGGCTCGCGCCCGGCAGCCACCTGGTGATCTCGCACCCGTTCTTCGGCGAACGGCCGGACGAGGCGTTCGACGAGATCGGCGAGGTGTACACGCGCAGTTCGTCGGGTTCGTTCACCCTCCGCACCCGCCCGTCCCTGCACCGGCTGCTCACCGGGACCGAACCGCTCGAACCGGGGCTCGTCCCGGTGCAGAGCTGGCGCGGCGACCGTGCGCCCGACTTCACCGTCCCGTCCTACCTGGGAGCCGTCGCCCGCATCACCTGACGCGAAAAACCGTTAGGCGCGGATACGCGAATATTGCAACCATTCCCGGGTGACTATCGCGATCGAACGGCTCGTCGTCCGGCACACGCACCGCGTACCCGTTCCGGACGGTCCGGCGGGCCCGGGCGGGGACGCGGCCGCGCGGCGGTTCGACACCGCCCTCATGTCGGCCGGGTTCAAACTGTCGGGCGAACTGCTCGGCGCGCTGTCCCGGCTGCCCGAAGACACCGTCGTCGACCTCGCCGCGCGGGTGCTGCCCGTGGTGCGCGAGATGGTCGGCGACCACGTCCGGCACAACGCCTACTTCCGCGACTTCCCCGACGGCGTGCCCGACACGCTCGACTTCTGGGTGTCGTGCCTGGTGGACGGGCTCGCGACCCGGACGCGAACGTCGAGATCGTCGGCGGGGCGCTCAACCTCCTGTCGCTGCCGAAGTACGGCAAGTACCTGCACTCCTACGAGGAGCTGCTGGCGGCGCACGACGAGCTGATCGCGGGCGACGACCGCACGACCGTCCTGCACGCCGGGGACGGCGTGGCCGCGGAGGGCGAGCGGCTGTTCGTGGCGCTCGCCGGGAGCGTCACCCCGCTGACCGACGAAGAACGCGACGTCCTGCGGACGCTCGCGCCGCACTGCACGACCGCCGTACCGGACGCGATCCCGGTGCGGGAGAACCGCGCGCTCGTCAACCAGGTGCGCGTGGCCGAGGGCGGCGACCTGCTGCTCGACACGGTCACCGACGTGCTGCGCCTCGCGTGCGCGCTGTCGCTCGGCGACGTCACGCTGGCCGAGCCGACCGAGTTCCTGCTGACCCGGCGCGAGCGCCGCGCGCTGCTCGCGGGCCTGGACGCGGTCGTGCGCGGCAACCCGGCGAAGCTCGGCGACGTGGCGACGCACCGCGAGCGGTGGAAGCGGCTCGGCGAGCGACTGCACCCGCACGAGTACCCGCGCTGGCCGCACGCGCAGGACGTCTTCGCGGTGGCGCGCGGCGAGAAGAAGGCACCGTCGTTCGCGGGCCGCATCGAGGCCCTCCTCGCCGCGGACGACGTCGCGGGCGCCGCCGACCTCGCCAAGAACGCGCCCGGGGTGCTGTTCCGGTCGCTGGACCGGCTGCTGCGCATCGACCCGGACGCCGCCGGCGCGGTGCTCGACGCCGCCGAGTCGGCCGCCGGTCAGGTGTCCGGACGGGTGCTGCTGTCCGTCCGCGAGCACCTGCTCAACCGGACGAAGCGGACGAAGGGCACGCGCGTCTTCGCGAACCGGACGGGCCGCGGCGTCGCCGTCGCCGACACCCGCCCGCCGCTCGCCCCGGACGCGTTCCGGCGGCTGAAGAACCTCCTCGAAGCCGAGGTCGGCTCCCGGCTGCCCGCACCCGCGCACCTCGTCGTCGACCCGGCCGTCCTCGACGTCGCGCTGCCCCTCAGCGGGAAGGCGACCGCGAGCGGCCTCGGCGTCCTGCCCCGCGGATCGCTCTCGCCGGTCGACGGGGAGCTCCTGCGCTTCTTCGTCTACTGGAAGCAGCGCGAACTCCGGACGGACTTCGACCTTTCCGCGCTCCTGCTCGACCGGAACTACGGCGACCCGCACTGGCTGTCGTACACCTCGCTGCGGGCCGTCGGCGGCGAACATTCCGGCGACATCACCGACGCGCCGGACGGTGCGTCCGAGTTCATCAACCTGTCGCTGGGAAAGGTCAAGGCGAAGTTCGTCATCCCGCAGGTCAACGTCTATTCGGGTGAAGGCTTCGACGAGGTCGAGGAGTCGTTCTTCGGATTCATGCTGCGCGACGAAGAACAGCGCGGCCGCCCGTTCGAACCGAAGACCGTCCGGACGAAGTCGGAACTGCGCGGCCCCGCCCGGATCGCGCTGCCGCTGGCGTTCGTCCGCGGCAAGGACGGCGACTGGCAGGCCAAGTGGATGCACCTGCACGTGCGGGGCCACATGCTGTTCAACGCCGTCGAGGGCAACCGGGTCACGACGGCCGAACTGACCCGCGCGGTCATCGAACGCCGCTACCTCACCGTCCGTCACCTGGTCGACCTCATGACGCCGGCCGAACTGACGATGCTGGACGGCGTCCCGGTGCCCGCCGGGCCCGTCACGTTCATCGGCCTCGCCCGTCCCGAAGGGCTCCACGAGGACTCGACCGTCTACACCCTGGAAAACCTGCGAGACCTGATCCCGGCCTGAATGTTAGAATCATCGTGGCGAGGCCATGAGAGGGCTTCCTTCTCAAACTTCTGCAAAAAGTAAACCCAGCCCTCTCGCCTTCCTCCCACCGAGGCCCCGAAGGCGCTTCCTTCTGAAAACGGCCGCACGAGGCCGTGCTTTCGTCCAGCGTCTTCACTCTCCTCACCGGAACGGGCGCCGCACCCGCGGCGCCCGTTCGGCGTATTAATCCGGTCCATGCTAATATTTTCTCGGCGAGGCCATGAGGAGACTTCCTTCTCACACCACTCTCTTTCCAGCCTCCTCGCTTTCCTCGCCACCCGAACCCCCGAAGGGCGCGGCCTCCCGGCCGCGCCCTTTCGCGTGCGGGCGGCGGGTAAGAGGCCGTCGACTGGATATCCAGGACAGAGGCGGTTCGGGGGAAGCCGCTGGGGAAGGCGGCACGCGGGATGACCGACCGGGACGACGGCGAACGGCGGCCGCCGGAGCCGCCCCCGGTCCGCGCGCCCGCGGTCCGGGCGGCGTTCGCCGTGCGGCGCGCCGGGGTGCCCGCCGGGTCGGCGGCCCGGGTGGGCCTCGCGATGGCCGTGCCGTCCCTCGTGGGAGCCCTCGCCGGACGTCCGGACCTCGGCATGGTCGCGTCGATGGGCGCGTTCGCGGGCCCGTACGCGCGGGGCGTCCCGTACGGGCGGCGGGCGGCGGCGCTCGCGGCCACGGTCGCGGCACTGGCGCTGGGGATGGTCGCCGGGACGCTCGCCGCCCCGCACGCGTGGGCGACGGTGCTCACGCTCGGCGCGTTCGCCGGGCTGAGCACCTACGCCGTCGGCGTCGTCACGACCCGCCCGCCCGGCGCGCTCCTGATCACGCTGGTCGCGGCGTCGGCGACCGGCCTCCCGCAGGACCCGGACGCGTGGGCGCTCCGCGGCGGCCTGGTGCTGGCCGGCGGCGCGTTCACCTGGCTCGTCATGATGTCGGGCTTCCTGCTACGGCCACGGCGTCCGGAGAACACGGCGGTCACCGCGGCATTCCGCGCCGTGGCGGACCTGGCGGACGCGATCGGGACGGACGGCATGGACCAGGCGCGGCACGACGCCGCGCGGGCGCTGGACGAGGCGGCCCGCCGCGTCGGCGACCGAGGCGGCACCCCGCACGTACGACGGCTGCGGTCGATGGTCCTGCGGCTCGGCGAACTGTTCGGCGCGATGATCGCCGCAGGCGCGCACCGTCCACCCCCGAAATCGGTCGGCGCGACGCTGCGCGAACTCGCCACCACCGTGGACGCCCCGAGCACCGCACCCGACCCCGGAACCAACGCCGCGCTCGATCCCGGCACAACCCCCGAAATCGGCGGCGCATACCAAGCCGGAACGGGCTCCGAGATCGGCGCGGGCTCCAGGGTCGGCGCGGAATCCGAGCCTGGCGCGCCCCCCGAGAGCGGCACGAAACCCGAGACCGACACCACCTCCGGGACCGGCACCACCTCCGGCAGCGGCACAACACCCGGGACCGACACCACCTCCGGGACTGGCGCGCCCTCCGAGCAGCGGCACAACACCCGGGACCGAGCCACCTCCGGGAGCGGGGCGGGACCCGAGACCGGCGCGGTCCCCGGGAGGGG
>NZ_MKJY01000577.1 GCF_001942465.1 Actinomadura sp. CNU-125 | reverse complement strand
CGCGCTCGGCCTGCCCGACGCGCGCTCATCGAGGCCCTCGCGGACGCTCCGGCACCGCGACGGGCGCCTCTACGCGACGGACGCCGCCCCCAACTGCCGCCGCGCGTCGCCGCGGCGGTGGACGCGATCCGCCGCGACCTCGCCGCGGCGCCGTTCCGCGCGCCCGACGCGAACCGGCTCGCCGAACTCGGCCTCACCCCGAAGCTGCTCGCGGCGCCGCCGCCGCGGGCGCCCTGCTCAAGGTCGGCGACGGCATCGTGCTGCTGCCCGGCGACGATGCCCGCGCCGCCGCTCGGCTCGCCGAACTCGACCCGCCGTTCACGCTCAGCGAGGCCCGCCGCGCGCTCGGCACCACCCGCCGCACGGCCGTCCCGCTGCTGGAACACCTGGACGCCCGCGGCTACACGACCCGCGTGGACGACCTGCGCCGACGCTGCCGCGAACCCGGAGGGAAACCATGACCGTCACCGCCGAACGGCTCACGCGGTACGCGCACGGCGGCGGCTGCGCCTGCAAGATCCCGCCCGGCGAGCTGGAGGAGGTCGTCGCCGGGCTGACCGCCGCGCCCCGCGACCCGAACGGGGAACTGCTCGTCGGGCTCGACACCGGCGACGACGCCGCGGTCGTCCGGATGCCCGGCTCCCCGGACGCGGTCGTCGCCACCGCCGACTTCTTCACCCCCGTCGTCGACGACCCGTACGACTGGGGGCGCGTCGCCGCCGCGAACGCCCTCTCGGACGTGTACGCCGTCGGCGGGCGCCCGCTCGTCGCCGTCAACCTGCTGGCCTGGCCGCGCGAGGTCCTGCCGTTCGACCTCGCGCGGGAGGTGCTGCGCGGCGGCCTCGACGTCGCCGCGCTCGCGGGCTGCCACGTCGGCGGCGGGCACAGCGTCGACGACCCCGAACCCAAGTACGGCATGGCCGTGACGGGCGTCGCCGACCCGGACCGGCTGCTGCGCAACGACACCGGCGCCCCCGGGGTGCCGCTCACGCTCACCAAGCCGCTCGGCGTCGGCGTCCTGAACAACCGGCACAAGGCGACCGGCGAGGTGTTCCCGCAGGCCGTCGCGGCGATGACGGCGCTGAACCGGGACGCGTCCGCCGCCGCGCTGCGCGCGGGCGCCCGCTGCGCGACCGACGTAACCGGCTTCGGGCTGCTCGGCCACCTGTACAAGCTCGCCCGCGCGTCCGGTGTGACCGCCGCGGTCGACGCGGCGGGCGTCCCGTACCTGGACGGCGCCCGCGACGCCGTCCGGGACGGGTTCGTCAGCGGCGGCACCCGCCGCAACCTCGGCTGGGTCGCCCCGCACACCGACTTCGGCGCCGCCGACGAGGACACCCGGCTGCTGCTGGCCGACGCGCAGACCTCCGGCGGCCTCCTCGTCGCGGGCGAACTCCCGGGACACCCCGTCATCGGCGAACTGCTCCCGCCCGGCGAACACCCCCTCGTCGTCCGCTAGCCCCCCGCCGCGATCCGCCGCGATGTTGATCTGCGGCGTGTTGCCCTTATAGGCGCCCGAGTTAGGGCAACACGCCGCAGGTCAACGAACCTCGGTGCCCGTCTCGTCCGTGATGCCCGCCCGGCGCTGGTAGTCGCGGACGAGGTCGAGGAGCGCGGGTCCGCGCGGGCGGCGGCCGGGGCGGATGTCGCAGGTGAGGGCCTTCGCCTCCTGGATGTGGGTGTTCGGGTCCAGGGAGAGGTGCAGGAGCTCGTTCGCGGCGTCGCCCTTGCTGTAGCCGTTCGGGCCCCAGTGGTAGGGGAGGCCGATCTGGTGCAGTGGACGGCCGTCCACCACGAGGGGCTTCATCCGTTCGGTGACGAGGACGCGCGCCTCGACGGCGTTGCGGCCGTTCACGATCGTCGCCCAGCCGCCGTGCGCCAGGTTCCGTTCGGCGGCGAGCTCGGGGGAGACCTCGCAGAAGAACTCCGGCTGGAGTTCGGCCAGGTACGGCTGCCACCGGGACATGCCGCCCGCCGTGTGGTGCTCGGTGAGACGGTACGTCGTCACCACGTACGGGAACACGTCGGCGCCGGGGGCGTCGCCGCTCGGCTGGTACCGGTTCGCGGGGTGCGGCGGCAGCAGGTGCCGGACGGGATTGTGCTGCTGGGCGTACAGGACGTTCGTGAACGGCGACTCCTGCGGCTCGTAGTGCGTCGGCAGGGGACCGTCCATGAGCCCGGCCGGGGCGTACAGCCACGCCTTGCCGTCGGCCTGCATGATGAACGGGTCGTTGCCCGCGAGGGCGTCGGGGCCGGTGGAGCCGTGCGGCGGCCGGTAGTCGGGCGCCTTGTCGGCGGTGAAGTCGGGCACGTCGTGGCCGGTCCACTTGCCTTCGGCGGCGTCCCACCAGACGAGCGCCTTGCGTTCGCTCCACGGGTTGCCGTCCGGGTCGGCGGACGCCCGGTTGTACAGGATCCGCCGGTTCATCGGCCACGCCCAGCCCCACTCGGGCGCCACCCACGACTGGTCGCGGCCGGGCTTGCGGCGGGCCGGCTGATTGACGCCGTCCGCGTAGCACCCCGTGTAGATCCAGCAGCCGGACGAGGTCGACCCGTCGTCCTTCAACTGCGTGTAGGACGACAGCGGGTTCCCGTCGCCGTCGTACCCGTTGATCTCGGCGAGGACGGCTTCGGCGTCGGGCTCGTCGAGGTCGCCGTGCGTCGGGTAGTCCCAGGTGAGGTCGAGGACGGGCCGGTCCATCTCGTCCGTGGAACCGGCGAGGCGTTCGCGGATGCGGCGGCCGAGGTGGTACATGAACCACAGGTCGCTGCGGGCGTCCCCGGCCGGGTCGACGGCCTTGTGGTGCCACTGCAGCATCCGCTGGGTGTTGGTGAAGCTGCCGTCCTTCTCGGTGTGCGCGGCGGCGGGCAGGAAGAACACCTCGGTGCCGATGTCCTCGGTGCGCAGTTCCCCGGTCTCGATCTCCGGGCCGTCCTTCCACCACGTCGCCGACTCGATCAGCGAGAAGTCGCGGACGACGAGCCAGTCGAGGTTCGCCATGCCGAGGCGCTGCACCTTCGCGTTGGCGGAGCCGACGGCGGGGTTCTCGCCCATCAGGAAGTAGCCCTTGCAGACGCCGCCGATCTGCGCCATCGCCGTCTCGTACGTGCTGTGCGAGCCGGTCAGGCGGGGCAGGTAGTCGAAGCGGTAGTCGTTGTCCGCGGTGGCCGCGTCGCCCCAGTACGCCTTCAGCAGGCTCACGAAGTACGACCGCATCTCGCCCCAGAAGCCCTTCTTCGCCGACTCGCCCTCGACGAACCGGTCCAGGTCGAGGTCCGGGTGCGCGTGCGGCATCGGGATGTACCCGGGCAGCAGGTTGAACAGGGTCGGGATGTCGGTGGAGCCCTGGATCGACGCGTGCCCGCGCAGCGCGAGGATCCCGCCGCCCGGACGGCCCATGTTGCCGAGGAGCGTCTGCAGGATCGCGGCCGTCCGGATGTACTGGACGCCCACCGAGTGCTGCGTCCAGCCGACCGCGTACGCGAACGCGGTCGTCCGGTCGCGGCCCGAGTTGTCGGCGATCAGTCGACACACGTCGAGGAACCGGTCGGCGGGGACGCCGGTGATCCGCTCGACCGTCTCCGGGGTGTAGCGGGCGAAGTGCCGCTTCAGCACCTGGAACACGCACCGCGGGTCCTGGAGCGTCGGGTCGCGCACCGGGTCGCCCTCGCCTATGCCGGGGCCGCCCGATCCGGCCGCCTCGCCGTGCCCGGACTTCGCCATCCCCCGCACCAGAGCCCGCCTCGTACGCCTGGTCGCGCTGCCCGGACGCCGCCTGCACCTGCATCCCCTCGTACTGCCAGGACGACAGGTCGTACGTACGGTTCTCCGCGTCGAGGCCGGAGAACACGCCGTCGAGGTCCTCGGGGCCGCGGAAGTCCTCACCGAGCAGCACCGACGCGTTGGTGTAGTTCACCACGTAGTCGTGGAAGTACTTCTCGTTCTCCAGGACGTGGTTGACGATCCCGCCGAGGAACGCGATGTCGCTGCCGGCGCGCAGCGGGACGTGGACGTCCGCGAGCGCGCTCGTCCGCGTGAACCGCGGGTCGACGTGCACGACCTTCGCCCCGCGCGCCTTCGCCTCCATCACCCACTGGAACCCGACCGGATGGCACTCGGCCATGTTCGAGCCCTGGACGACGATGCAGTCGGCGTTCTGCAGGTCCTGCTGGAAGGTGGTGGCGCCGCCGCGTCCGAACGAGGTTCCCAGACCGGGAACGGTGGAGGAGTGTCAAACGCGCGCCTGATTCTCGATCTGCACCGCGCCGAGCGCGGTGAACAGCTTCTTGATCAGGTAGTTCTCCTCGTTGTCGAGGGTGGCGCCGCCGAGGCTCGCGACGCCCAGCGTGCGCCGCACCCGCAGGCCGTCCTGCTCCCACTGCCAGCCGTCCCGCCGCGACTCGATCACCCGGTCGGCGATCATGTCCATCGCGACGTCGAGCTCCAACTCCTCCCACCCGGTGCCGTGCGGGCGCCGGTACAGGACGCGCTGCTCGCGCGCCGAGCCGGTGGTGAGCTGCAGGCTGGCCGACCCCTTCGGGCACAGCCGTCCCCGGCTGACGGGCGAGTCGGGGTCGCCCTCGATCTGCGTGACCTTCCCGTCCTGGACGTACACGTCCTGGCCGCAGCCGACCGCGCAGTACGGGCAGACCGACTTCACCACCTTGTCGGCGGTGTTCACCCGCGGGTCCAGGTTCGCGCTCGTCCCGCTCTTGACGGACGCGCCGCGCCCGAGCGGGTCGCCGTCGGAGAACTGGCGGTAGACGGGCCACGCGTCGATCCACTGCCGGACGCCCATGCCGCACCGCCTCTCGTCTCCCGGCGTCACCCGGATGCAGCGTCCTCGTACCCGGCACCCGCCCCTCAAACACTCCGGGTCGCCCGGACGCCGCGATCCCCGCGTTCAGCGGCCCGCGAACGCCGCGAGGTGCTGCGAGATCGGCTCCGGGCGCCCGTTGTTCTGCACGGCCGACGCGGTGATGACGTCCAGGTGCTGGTAGCCCGGCGCGACGACGTCGCCCGGCCGCGGGTCGCGCGCGCCCAGGCCGTCCCCGGCCTCCAGGTTCAGCGTCGGGTTCGCGCCGATCCCGCCGGTGTGGACGGCGCCGTCGGCGATGCCCGGCGCGTCCGCGAGCGCGATGTCGGCGATCAGCTTCGTGGGGAAGTAGTGCTCCGTGAAGTCGAGCGGATGCTCCGACAGGCTGCGGGCGAGCTGCCCGATGTCGGTGACCTCGTCGGCGGCCGTCGTGAACGGCCCGCCGTGCTCCGACTCGTATCCGGGGTCGTCCGGGGCGCCGACGAGGTCGAAGTTCCGCCACGTGTACAGCGGCCCGTCCGGGGTGTCCGGGACGGCCTTCTTGCCGAGCAGCGTCGCGAGCCCGCCGAGGCCCAGCCCGTCCAGGTTGTTCGGCGCCGGGAACTCCTTGTCGACGACCTTCCCGCCGTCCCAGAACCCCACGCTGGCCTGCATGAACGCGAGCGGCTGCGAGTTGTCGTCCAGCAGGCCGCCGAGCGCCGCCGCGTTGGTGAACCGGAAGTCGCGCACGGTCGGGGTCCCGGCGGCGAACGTCGGATAGTCCTTGGCGAACAGCAGGCGGTACGTCGTGTCGGTGTTGAAGCCGGACGGGACGTACGTCGCCAGGTCCGACAGGCCCTCGGGGGAGAGCCGCGCGGCGAGGCCCGCGATGGCGAGCAGGTTCATCGTCTCGGTGTTGACGACCGCCGGGGCCGACAGCGCGCGCGGGACGACCCCCGCCTCCAGGCCCACCCGGACGACCCCGGCACCGAGTTCGACGAGCGGCACCATGTCCGCGGGGAAGCCCTCCATCCCGAGGATGCCGGTGTCGATGCGGGTGTCGAGTGCGAAGTAGCCGCCGCACTGCTCGTACCCGGCGTCGCGGGTGGTCGCGGGGTTCCCGTCGAAGTCCCACATCGCGAAGTAGGCGGTCAGGACGCCGCCGAGCGAGTGCCCGCCGCACATCACCTTCCGCTTGCGCACCGCCTGGTCGGGCAGTTCCCGCACGAGCAGGTCGTACTGGTCGCGGACCGTCTGCTCCAGCCCGACGTGCTGCAGCCACTTCACCTGGTCGTTCGTTCGGTACCCGGCGAACGTCCGGCCGTCGACCTCCCGCTGCCGGTAGTAGTAGTCGACGGCGAGGTGGACGTCCCCGGCCGCGAGGCCCGCCTGGATCCCGGTGGGGTCCTCCAGGCAGTTCGACCGCCGGTCGAGCGCCCAGAACTCGATGTGGTCGCCGTTCGCCGCCGCCTTGTGGACGGTGTTGCGGGCGAGCCCGTCGAAGGACCCCGCGCCCGCGAAGATCCCCGGCTGCGCGACGAGGACCCGGTCCGCGTCCGCCGACGCCGCGGGCCCGTCCGCGTGCCGGTACCGCAGGTAGGACAGCCAGTCGCACTCCTCGGGACGCGGCCCGGCCGACTCCGGCAGCGGCACCTTCACCCGCACCACCGACTCCACGACGTCGGTGACCGGCGAGGTCGACGCGACGGCCGTCTCCGTCCGGGCGCCGTCGCGGGCGGCGGCCGGGGGAGCCGCCAGCGCGGCGGCGGCGAGCACGACGGCGGCGATCGCGCGCGCGCGTCCGGAACAACGGGGAACGGGCGGCCGGGCGTCGCCTCATCGCGCTCTCCTCGGGGAGGTGGTCGATGAATCGACAATGAACGCCGCCGCGCGCCGGAGATAGTCTCCCGGCGCACGATTCGACGCCCGGCCGTTGTGCGCCCCCGCCAAACGGGACGCCTCAGCCCAGCGCCGCGGCGCCCGCCTTCGCCACGAGTTCGGCGTACTCGGCGAACTCGGACGGCGTGAGCGCACGCCCGTACACGGCCGCCGTCAGCCGGTCCGTCGCCCGCTCGGCCTCCTCGCGGCGGGCGGCCGCGGACGGATCGGCGGCCGCGCCGTCGGCGACGTCGCGCCAGCCGAGGAACCGCGCCCGGTCCGGGCCGCCGTCGGCCAGGACCGTCTCCAGCGGGTCGAGACCGGCGGCCGTCGTCGCGCACAGGTGCAGGGCGGCGCGCCACTCCCGCAGGACGTGCAGCCGCTGCATCACCGCGGCGGCGCCGCCGTCGGCGGTCGCTCGGCGCGCCAGCCGCAGAACAGCGGCAGGCCCGAGCCGTCGGCGGCGTCGATGACCCGCCCGGCCAGCTCGGCGAGCCGGTCGGCGGCGGCGCGTCGAGGCCGCCCAGGTGGTCCTCGCCCCACTGCGCGCAGGACCGGCCGTACCGGCGGGCGGCCTCGCGGGCGCCCGCGACGGCCGTGCCCTCGTCCCACATGGCCCGGACGACGCCCGGCTCGAACCAGCCGAACGCGGCGGCCACCACGCTCGCGTCGGCGTCGCCCAGCACCCCGCCGCGTCCGGCGAAGTAGAACGCGAACGGGTTGGCGTATCCGGCGTCCTTGCCGCGCGCGGCGGTCACCGGGTCGAGCATCCAGGCCGACCCGATCGCGTGCACGGTCCGGTCGACGGTCGGTACGGTCTGGTCGAGGTCGGTTACGGTCGGTTCGCCCACGGCGCGGCACCCTTCCCACATGAAACCGAATGGCCTTCGGTGTGGGAGCGTAGCGGACGCCGCAACGACCGCCGCGCGGTCAGGCCGTGCGGTCGCGGCGGGCGCGCTCCGGGCGGAGCACCGCGGACGTCTCGGCCGAGTCTCGGCGCTCGCAGGCCTGCCCGAACTCGGTCAGCGCGTCGATGAGCCGGCCCCGGGACGTCGGCGACATCTGCGCCAGCACCTCGCCGACCGCGGCGCGGCGGCGCCGGGTCAGCTCCGCGTGCAGCCGCTCGCCCTGGTCGGTGAGCCGCACGATGATCTCCCGCCGGTCGGCCCGCGCGGTCTCGCGCACCACGAGCCCGGCCGCCTCCAGCCGGTCGCACAGCCGGCTCGTCGAGGACGGGATCGCGCCGAGCTCGTCCGCGAGCCCGCCGAGGTTCGGCCGCCCGAACCGCGCGATCGCCTCCACCGCCCGCAACTGGATCGGCGACACCGCCGGTTCCAGCCCCTGGTCGGCGCGGCTCCACAGCAGCGACGCCGTGCTCAGCATCCGTTCGACGGCCGCCGTGGCGTCGCCCGCCCCGGTGCCCGTCCCGTCCGTCGCGTGCTCGTCGGCCGGCGGCTCCGGTCGTCGCTGAGTCACACCCTCGCCTTTCCGAAGCTCCTGCCCGGGCGATAGCCACGATACGCCTCAGCCGGGTCCCCGCCGGGACGGACCGGGACCGGTGCGCAACCGGTCGATCAGCTCGCCGAGCGCGCCCTCCGACACCGGGTCGTCCCAGGTCCAGAACGGGACGGTGCGCAGATGGCGGCCCTGCGGGTCGAGGATCTGCCCGGCCAGTTTCAGCTGCCACAGCCCCACCGCGCGTCGGTGATCGTGAGCTGCGGGAAATCGCGGCGCAGCGCCGTCTCGAACGACTGGATCCGGTCGGTCGAGCGCAGCCACACCACGAACAGTACGTTGTCGGCGCCGGACAGTGAGGCGCACATCCGCGTCTCCCGCAGCCCGGCGATCCGGCCCGCCAGCCGCGCCACCTCGTCGGGCGGCGCGCTCGCCCACAGGTACACCGTCACCGGCCAGCCCGACAGCGACCGCGCGACCTCGCACCGGTACATCAGCGCGCCGCCCCGCTCCATCCGCGCGAGGCGCCGCCGGACGGTCGCGGGGCTGAGGCCCGTCCGCTCCGCGAGCCGCGCGACCGGCTGCCGGCAGTCCTCGACGAGCAGCCGCGCCAGTTCGCGGTCCGCGGTGCGCAGCGGCCGGTCGCCGGGCTCGTGCGGCCGGTCGCGCACCAGCGCGTCCCGCTGCCGCGCGTCGAGCCGGTCCAGCCGCCACCGGCTGCCCTCCGAGTGCAGGGTCGTCGCGATCTGGGTGCGGGTCGCGGTGACGCCCGCCAGCCGTCCCAGCCGGAACCCGACGTACCGGGCCAGCTCGGCGTGGTCCCGCAGGACGACCGTCACGATCAGGTCGCGGCCCCCGGTGACGTGTTCGAGGTTGAACACGTGGGGGTCCTCGACGAGCTCGGCCGCGACCTCGTTCAGACGGCCCGGCGCGCAGTCGACCTCGATGAACGTCACCACCGGCGTCATCCACTCCACCGCGACCGGGAAGCACGCCAGCCAGGCGAGCCCGGCGCCGGTCAGCCGCGCCCAGCGGCGCGCCGCGGTGGAGCCGTCCACGCCGATGGCCGCGCCGATGCGGCGCCAGTCGGCGCGCGGCGCGGTCTGCAGCGCGGTGACGAGCAGGTGGTCCAGTTCGTCGAGGGTGCCCGATGTGTGCATTCGATCCGAGTGAAGTGGCGGATATCGGCAGGTTACGGCCGGTTGAACGGTGTGAACCGCACCATACCCGCATGTCGATCCGTGAAGACGCCGCCGAGCTGGGCGAAGAGCTGACCGTCCTGCGCCGCGACCTGCACCGCGAGCCGGAGCTCGGTCTCGATCTGCCGCGCACCCAGGAGAAGGTGCTCGCCGCCCTGGACGGCCTGCCGCTGGAGATCACCACCGGCAAGGCTCTGACCTCCGTGACCGCCGTGCTGCGCGGCGGGCGCGGACGGGACGCGGGGCCCGGCCGTGCTGCTGCGCGGCGACATGGACGCGCTGCCCGTCCAGGAGGACACCGGCCTCGACTACGCTTCGACGATCCCCGGCCGGATGCACGCCTGCGGCCACGACCTGCACGTCGCCGGGCTGGTCGGCGCCGCGAAGCTGCTCGCCGCCCGGCGCGCCGAGCTGCCGGGCGACATCGTGTTCATGTTCCAGCCCGGCGAGGAGGGCCAGGGCGGGGCCAAGATCATGATCGATGAGGGGGTGCTGGACGCGGCCGGCGAGCGCGTCGGCGCCGCCTACGCCCTGCACGTCTTCTCCACCGGGCTCCCGCAGGGCATGGCCGTGACCCGCCCCGGCGCGATGCTCGCCGCGTCCGACGCCGTCCACGTGACGGTCCGGGGGAAGGGCGGCCACGGGTCGTCGCCGCACGCCGCCAAGGACCCGGTCCCCGCGCTCGCCGCCATGGTCACCGCCCTGCAGACGATGGTGACCCGCGACCTGGACGTCTTCGACCCCGCGGTGGTCACGGTCGGGTCCGTGCACGCCGGAAGCGCCGCCAACGTCATCCCGGAGTCGGGGACGCTGGACGCGACCGTCCGGTCGTTCTCCCCGGACGCGCACCGCAAGGTCCGCGCGGGGATCGAGCGGGTCGTGCGCGGCGTCGCCGAGGCGCACGGCGTCGAGGTCGACCTCGACTACGTGGAGCAGTACCCCGTCACCGTCAACGACGGCGCCCAGGCCGCGTTCGCGCTGGACACCGCCCGCGACCTGCTCGGGGACGACCGCGCCTTCGAGATGCCGCGCCCGTTCAGCGGCTCCGAGGACTTCTCGTTCGTCCTGGACCGGGTCCCCGGCGCGTTCGTCGGGCTCGGCGCCTGCCCCGCCGACCGCGACCCCGCCACCGCCCCGATGAACCACGCCCCGCAGGCCGCCTACGACGACGCCGTCCTGCCCGACGCGGCCGCGCTGCTCGCCGAGCTGGCCGTGCGGCGGCTGGCCCGAGGGGAGGCCGCGTGACGGCCACGGCCGACGCCGCGAAGGAGCCGGACGGCGCGCCGCCGATCGCGTCCGTCACCGCCGTCGTCGGCGTCCTGGTGATGTTCGAGCTGGTCAGCGGCTTCCTGCAGGCGGGCATCGCGCCGATCCTGCCGGCCATCGCCGACCTGCACGGGGTGTCGGACTCCGCGGTGACGCTCGTCGTCGCCGTCCAGCTGCTCGCCTCCGCGGTCTGCGCGCCCGCCTTCGGGCGGCTCGGGGACCTGTACGGGCACCGCCGGATGCTGCGGATCGCGCTGGTGTCCACGGCGATCGGGTCCGTGCTGGTCGCCGCCGCGCCCAACTTCGTGATCCTGCTGATCGGCCGGTTCCTGCAGGGCGCGCTCGTCGCGCTGCTGCCGCTGGAGATCTCGCTGGTCCGCGACCGGCTCCCCGTCGACCTCGCCCGCCGCGCGATCGCGCGGCTCGTCGCCGCGCTCGTCCTCGGCGGCCTGCTCGGCGCCGTCGGGATGGGCGTCGCGGTCGAGGCGTTCGGCGACGTGCGGGTCGCGCTGGCGATCCCGGCGGTCCTCGCGGTGATCTGCGTGCCGGTGTCGATGGCGTTCGTCCCCGAGTCGGTCACCCGCGCCACCGGGCGGATCGACCTGCCCGGCATCGCGCTGCTCGGCCTCGGCGTCGTCGGCGTCCTCGCGGGCGTCACGCTGGCCGCCGAGATCGGCTGGGGGAACGCCGGCACGCTCGGCGCCCTCGGGGCCGGGCTCGTCCTGCTGGCCGCGTGGACGGTGATGGAGCTGCGGGTGCGGGAGCCGCTGGTCGACCTGCGCGCCATGGCCGGACGGCACGTCGCGCCCTATTACTTCGCCTCGTTCGCGTTCGGCATCATCTACTTCGGCAGCCAGTCGCCGAACTCCACGTTCATGGCCACCGATCCGGACGAGGCGGGCTACGGGTTCGGCATGTCGGCCCTCGGCATCTCGATGGTCATGCTGCCCGCGCTGCTCGCCAGCATGGTGGCGTCGGCGGGCGCCCCGCGCATCGCCGCGAAGATCGGCTACCGGGTCACGCTGATCGCCTCGTTCGGTCTCGTCGCGGCCGGTTCCGCCTGGTTCGTGGTGTTCCACGAGCACGTGTGGCAGCTGGCGGGCGGGCTGGTGGTCGCGGCGCTCGGCATGGGCGCCGCGCTGAGCGCCATGCCCACGGTGATCGCCGAGGCCAGCGACCCCGCCCACACGGGCGTCTCGACCGCCCTCTACAACAACGTCAAGACGGTCGGCGGCGGTGTCGCGGGCGGCGCCTTCGGCACCGTCCTGGCGACCGCGGCGGGCTCGGAGAACCCGAGCGAGGGAAGCTACATGACGGTGTGGGTGGTCTGCGCCCTGTTCGCTTTCCTGGCCGCCGCGCTCGCCTACGTCGCCGGGAGCGGCAAGCAGCGGGCCTGAGGACGGGACGGGGCCCGGACCGCGAGAGCGGCCCGGGCCCGTCGCGCCTCGCCCGTCAGAGTTCCAGCGCGGCGGGACGGGCGGCGTGCCACCAGACGGCGTAGGTGGTGAGCGCGAGGCCCGCCGCGGCGATCGTCCCGACGGCGCCGTAGTACAGGACCGTGTGGACGCCCGGGACGTCGGGGAACAGCAGCGCGCTCAGCAGGCCGCCCGCCCCCGACACCGCCCCGATGCCCACGCAGACCGGGACGCGCGACGCTCCGCCCGGCGCGGTCGGCGCGGTCGGCGCGTCGGCGCGCGCGTCCGTCCGTACGGGGGCCGTCCGGACCCAGCGGGCCAGCCACAGCAGGACGATCGCCAGCCCGGCCACACCGCTCACGTACTGCAGCCACACGTACACCGCCAACCCGGCGAACGAACCGGTGAGCCACGGCAGTTCACCGGCGAAACTCCAGTTGAGGTGGGTGAACGCGTCCCAGAAGACGTGCGTGGCGGCCCCGATCGCCACCGACGGCACCGCCCAGCCCCAGCGCACCGGCGCGTCCACCGGCAGCCGCCCGCGGACCGGGGACGGGGCCAGCGCCGCCAGCGGCCGCTTCCACAGCAGGTGCCACACCGCGAACGCGGCGAGGCCGATGAGCACGTCGACGGTCACGACGCCGTGCGCCCGATGCGTCGTCCCGCGCAGTTCCATCGCGAAGAAGAAGTACGGGATGTCCGGCGCCATCGACCCGATGACCAGCGCCGACGGCACCAGCGGCCCCCGCGCGAGGGGCAGGACGGCGGCGGGATGGCTCAGCGTGAACGGCACGCGTTCCCCCAGATCGCTCGACGAAGATCGTTCGTCCCGTACGACGAGCGGCGGGCGTCCGGAGTTGTGGAGGGTCCGTGAAGGTCTTCAGGCGGGCTGCGGGACCTCCCGGCGCGACCGCAGCAGCCGGTCCAGGGCCTCGGGGGACGCGGGCGGCGCGGGCAGCCGGTGCTCGTTGAAGTCGTCGACGAGGGTCCGCACCGTCTCGCGGGCGCACGACTTGTTCGTCCCGATGAAGCCGGTCGGGCCGCGCTTGATCCACCCGGCGACGTAGGCGCCCGCGACCGGCTCGCCCGTCCCCACGCGTCCGGCCAGGTTCGGGACGGTGCCGGTGGCCGCGTCGAACGGCAGGCCGGGGACGGGACGCCCGCGGTACCCGATCGACGACAGCACCAGGCCCGCCGCGACGACCTCGGACTCCCCGGTGGGCACCGCGCGGCCGTCGACCAGTTCGGTGCGGGCGAACTCCACGCCCTCGTCCGTGATCCGCTCGGGGGACGCGAGGTACCGCAGGACGATCCGCCGGTTCCCGTTCCCGGACGGTGCGCGGCCGTCCAGTTCGCGGAGCATGCGCAGCTTGTGGACGGTCGAGTGGGGCGGCGACGCGTCGTCCGGTTCGGCCGCGGGGTCGGCGCCCTCGACCGCGACGTCGATGCCCGGGGTGTCGAGCAGGCCGCGCAGCTCGGCGACCGTGAACGCCGACTGCGCGGGGCCGCGCCGCCCGGCGACCACGATCTCCTCGATCCGGGAGCCGCGCAGGGCGTCGAGCGCGGCGGGGGCGATGTCGGTGCCCGCGAGCCGCGCGGGGTCGCTCGCGAGGATCCGCGCCACGTCCAGCGCCACGTTGCCGTTGCCGACGATCACCGCGCGGCGGTGCGACAGGTCGAACGTGCGGTGCGCGTGGTCGGGGTGGCCGTTGTACCAGGCGACGAACTCGGTCGCCGTCCCGGCGAGGTCGGCGCCGGGGACGTCCAGCCGCCGGTCCGACGACGCGCCGACCGCGTAGATCACCGCGTGGTGGTGTTCGAGGAGTTCCTCGTGCGTCACGTCGCGGCCGACCTCGACGCCGTGGAACAGCCGGAAGCCGTCCTGTGCGGAGATCCGGTCGAACAGGTCGGCGACCCGCCGGGTGTTCGGGTGGTCGGGCGCGACGCCCGTCCGGGCGAGGCCGTACGGGACGGTCAGCCGCTCGAACACGTCGACCCGCGCCCCCGGGACGGTCAGCAGCTCGTCGGCGGCGAACATCGCGGCCGGGCCGGACCCGGCGATCGCGACCCGCAGGGGCTCGCCGCCGCGCACCCGCAGCGCGGCGGCTGCGGCGCGAGCAGCGGCGCGGGCGGGCGGGGCCCCGGTAGAAGTCGGCGTTGAGCGGCAGGAACGGGAGCTGCTCGTCCGTCAGCTTCGTGTGCGGGAGGATCGCGCCGACCGGGCACGCCGACACGCACGCCCCGCAGTCCACGCAGGTCGCGGGATCGATGTAGAGCATCTCCGCGGTGTGGAAGTCGGGTTCGTCCGGTGTGGGGTGGATGCAGTTGACCGGGCAGGCGTGGACGCACGAGGCGTCGTTGCAGCACGACTGCGTGACGACGTGGGGCATCGGGTCAGGCCGCCTGCCGCGCCGGACGGTGCGGCTCGCCGCGGTACCGCGAGGCGGGGCCGTCGATGTGGCACATCCGCCACAGCCGCTTCGCGACGGGGTTCATCAGCCCGAGCTCCTCGGCCAGCATCCGGACGTCGCCGAAGTAGCCGCGCAGGATCTCCCGCGAGTGCGGGCGGCTCCAGAACGCCTCCCGGATCACCTTGCGGGGGATGCCGAACTCCTTGGCCATCTCCCCCGGGGGCGCCATGATCGCGCCCGCCAGCCAGCGCATGATCAGCGGGTAGGCGATCGAGGTGACCGCGCGGCCCGCCTTCGTCTGCCGCGACACGTGCTCGTGCAGGAACCGGTGCGCGAACGAGATGTGCCGCGCCTCCTCGGCGATGTGGATCTCCATCGTGCGCAGCAGCGCCGGGGGACGGGCCGCGCCGTCGTGGATCACGCTCTTCTGGAAGTGGTCGATCGGCTCCTCGCCGGCGAGGATGCCGATGAAGAACAGGATCGGCAGGTGCGCGCCCAGGTGCCAGTACTGGGAGGTGAACCGGTAGTCGCGCCGCATGCCGGGCACGTCGGCGCCCGTCCGGTTCACCATCTCCTGGAACATCTGGATGTGGTTGCACTCCTCCGTCATCTCGTGGAGGCAGTACCGGAACTCGGGCGATCCGTTCGGCAGCCGCATCGCGTACTGCATCATGCCGCGGATCAGCACGCTCTCGAACTGGAGCCCGACCTTGGTGATGTTGGCCGACCGCCACATCCCGATCTCGATCTGCCGCTCCAGCGGCAGCGCCTTGTACCAGGGGTGCGCGCCGAGCGGGTCGCAGTCCGGGAGGACCCAGCGCGGGTCGTCGGCCTCGACGGCGAACTCGGGGGAGTCCCAGTCGATGTCGAGGTAGGGGTCGAAACGCCGGTGGACCGATCCCTCGGACAGGGTCCGCAGCACGTCCCGGTACTCCTGATCGATCTCCACGACCGCCTCCAGCCGAGTGACGTTTACACTTACAGGGGTGACTGTAAGCAGCGGCTGGACGGAGGGTCAATACCCGGAACCCGCTCGGGCAACGTGATGTGGGATACTTTTGCGACCCCGGAAGGAAGGCCAAGGTGACCCAGACGAAGAGCGCGACCAGGCGCTTGTCCCTGTCACCCGAGCAGATCCGGGCCAAGATCCTCGACGCCGCCGCCGCGTGCCTCGTCGAAGGCGGCTTCGCCTCCGGGCGCCTCCTGTCGGCCATCGCGCGCCGGGCTCTCCCGCCCGACCCTCTACAAGTACGGCGGCACGATCGACGACATCAAGCACGCCCTGCTCGAACGCGAGCTGGCCGCCTTCCTCGACGCGCTCGCGCCCCGCCTGCGCGCCCTCACCTGGTCGGTCGACGGCATCGCCGACCTGCTGATCTTCATCGTCGGGTACGCCCGCGGCCACACCCTGCTCAGCGCCGCCCTCCGCGACGTCCCCGAACTCGTGCTGCCCGTCTTCACCCTGCAGGCCGCCGAGCCGATCCGCGCCATCAACGAGATGGCGGAGCCGATCGTCCGCGAGCAGATCGACAACGGGAGCATCCCGCCGGTGGACGTCCCCGTCCTCACCGACGTGCTGTTCCGCGTCACCCTCTCCACGGTCCTGATCCGCAGCGACATGGACTTCGACGACCCCGACACCCTGCGCAGCTACCTGCACACCGCGATCAACTTCGCCGCCGCCCTCCCCAAGTCCTGACCGCGGCCCGGCCGCCGGCGGGCCGTCAGCGCAGGGCGGTGCCGTCGGGAAGGCCGATCAGGTCGAGCTCGTCGCGGCGGGGAAGGCCCTCCCAGTCGCCGTGGCTCTGTACGGCGAACGCGCCGACCGTGTGCGCCCGCACGAGGCGCCCCTCGACGTCGAGGCCGTCGAGCAGCCCCGACAGGTAACCGGCGACGAACCCGTCCCCGGCGCCGACCGAGTCGACCGGACGGACGCGCCGCGCGGGCACCGTCCGGACCCCCGCCGCGGTGAACGAGCGGGCCTCGCCGCCGTCCTTGACGACGACCTCCCGCGCCCCGTCCGCCAGCAGCCGCCCGGGCTCCCCGACCAGCGGAAGCTCGTCGGGGGACGCGTCGACGTGGTCGGCGCGCGCGGCGAGCGGCGCGAGCGTGCCCGGCGGCCTCGCGCGTCCAGAGCCGCTCCCGGTGGTTGACGTCGAGGCTGACCCGGGCGCCCGCGCGCGGGCGAGGTCGACCAGCGCGGTCACGGCGGCGCGGCACGACGCGCTCAGCGCGGGGGTGATGCCGGTGACGTGGACGATCCGCGGTGCGGCGTCGAGCGCGGCGTCGAGCGCGGCGACGTCGTCCGGGCACAGCCGCGACCCGGCGGACCCCTCCCGCAGGTACTGGACGCGCGTGACGTCGGCAGCCGCTGCTCGAACATGATCACGCCGGTCGGGGCGGAGCCGTCGCGGCGGACTCCCGACACGTCGACGCCCTCGGCCCGCAGGGTACGGGTGACGAGGCGTCCCGGTTCGTCCGCGCCGACCCGTCCGGCCCACGCGGCGGCGTGCCCGAGGCGGGCGAGGCCGATCGCGACGTTGCTCTCCGCGCCCGCGATGCTCGTCGTGAACCCCGAACCGAGCCGGATCGGGCCCGTGGAACGCAGCGCCATCATCGTCTCGCCGACCGTCAGGACGTCCGTCACGGCCGCACCGCCGCGACGAACGCGCGGGCGCGCGCCCGCAGCGCGTCGAGGTCGCCGCCGTGGGGCGCGTCCCCGCACAGCGGCGAACCGACCCCGACCGCGACCGCGCCCAGCGCGAGGTACTCGACCGCCTCGTCCCGTCCGACGCCCCCGACCGGGACGAACGGGACGTCCGGGAACGGGTCGCGCAGCGCCTTCAGGTAGCCGGGCCCGTGCGCGCTCGCCGGGAACAGCTTCACCGCGTCCACCCCGGACGCGGCGGCGGCCGCGACCTCGGTCGGGGTGAGCGCCCCGGCGAGGACCGGCATGCCGAGCCGCCGCGCTCGTCCACGCCCGCGCCGAGCGTCGGCGTCACCGCGTACCCGGCGCCCGCGTCCCGCGCCCGCCGCGCGTCGTCGGCGCTCAGCACCGTCCCGGCGCTGACCCGGACGCCGCGCCCGCGACCTCCTCGATGACCCGCAGCGCGTCCGCGCCGCTCAGCGAGACCTCGATCAGCGAGATCCCCTCGTCGGCGAGGGCCAGCGCCGTCCGGACGGACGCCGCGCGGTCCCGCCCGCGCACGATCGCGACGAGCCGGTGCCGCCGCAGTTCGGCCGTGATGTCGTTCACCATTCCGCGTGTCCTCCGTCGGGGTGCCGCCACACCGGCGGCCGCCAGCGGTGCCCGACCCGGTCGGCGGCGCGCACCGCGCTCTCGTCGATCTCGATGCCCAGCCCGGGCGCGTCCCACCGCTCGATCGAGCCGTGCGGGAACGCCAGCGGCGCCCGGTCGGCCACGTAGTCGAGCACCTCGGCGCCCTCGTTGTAGTGGATGCCGATGCTCTGCTCCTGGATGAGGAAGTTCGGCGTCGCGAACGCCACCTGGAGGCTCGCGGCCAGCGACAGCGGGCCGAGCGGGCAGTGCGGGGCGAGCAGCGCCCCGAACGTCTCCGCCAGCGACGCGATCCGCCGCACCTCCGAGATGCCGCCCGCGTGCGACAGGTCCGGCTGCGCCACGGCGATCCCCGCCTGCAGCGCGGGCAGGAAGTCGGTGCGGGAGAACAGCCGCTCGCCGCACGCGACGGGCGTCACCGTCGCCGCGACCACGTCGGCGAGCCGGTGCGTGAACTCCGGCAGCACCGGCTCCTCGACGAACAGCGGACGGTACGGCTCCAGCAGCGGGACGAGGCGCCGCGCCGCCGCGACGCCGATCCGCCCGTGGAAGTCGACGGCGAAGTCGTTGCCGTCCCCGACCGCCTCCCGCACCGTCGCGACCCGCCGCACGATCGCGTCGATCTCGCGGGACGTCGGCGCCGCGCCGACCCGTCCGGACGCGTTGATCTTCACGGCGGTCAGCCCCGCGTCGACCTGCGCCGCGGCCGCCTCGCCGACCTCGCCCGGCTCGTCCCCGCCGACCCACCCGTACACCCGCACCCGGTCGCGGACCGCGCCGCCGAGCAGCTGGTGCACCGGCACGCCCAGCGACTTGCCGAGGATGTCCCAGAGCGCCTGGTCGAGGCCCGCGACCGCGCTCGACAGCACCGGGCCGCCCCGGTAGAACGCGGCCTTCGTCATGGTCTGCCACAGGTCCTCGACGCGGCGCGGGTCCTCGCCGAGCAGCAGCTCCGACACCTCCTCGACCGCCGCCCGGGTCGTCTCGGCCCGCCCCTCGACGACCGGCTCGCCCCATCCGACGAGCCCGTCGTCCGTCTCGACCCGGCAGAACAGCCACCGCGGCGGCACCAGGAACGTCTCGACTCCGATGATCTTCACGCGGATCCCTTGGTGATGCTCCAGCCGCCGTCGACGAACAGCGACGCGCCGGTGACGAACGAGGCGTCCGGCCCGGCGAGGAACGCGATCGCGGCCGCGACCTCCGCCGGACGGCCGAGGCGGCCCGCGACGGTCTCGGCGGCGCTGCGCTCCCGCTCGTCCGCGCCGATGCCGTCCCACTGCGCGGTCAGCACCGGCCCGGGCAGGACGGCGTTGACCCGCACGTCCGGGCCGTACTCCACGGCGAGCTGCCGGGTCAGCCCGGTCAGCCCCGCCTTCGCCGCCGCGTACGCGGGGCGGGCGGCCAGCCCGAACGAGGCGTGCACCGACGACACGACGACGATCGACGCGCGCGGGCTGCGGCGCAGGTCGTCCAGCGTGGCCCGCACCCCGAGGAACGTCCCGGTGAGGGTGACGTCGAGCTGCCGCCGCCACGACTCGACCGCGATCTCGTCCGCCGCGCCCGGCTCGTAGCGGACGGCGTTGGACACCAGCACGTCGACCGGGCCGAGCGCCGCGCGGCAGGCGCGGACCGCGCGGTCCCAGGCGTCCGCGTCGCCGACGCGCAGCGCACGCCGAGCGCGCCCGGCAGTTCCGCCGCGACGGCCTCGACCTCCGGTGCTATGTCGAGCAGTGCGACCGCGTACCCGTCGGCGGCCAGCCGCCGCGCGGTCGCCGCGCCGATCCCGTTCGCCGCGCCCGTGACGACCGCGACCGGCCGTTCCCCCGTGGACGCCGTCATCACGCCTCCGTTCGTTCCACGCCCACCCGGACGGCGAGCGACGTCGAGTCTCCGGGCGCGATCGGCTCCCACGGGCCGAGCGCCTCGCATTCGACGATCCGGTCCGGCGGGTTCAACCCGCCGAGATGGTCCAGCGGCCGGGGCAGCGGGTGCTCCATCCACACCTCGGCGCGCGAACCGCCGTCGGGGTACACGGCCCCGTCGCGGACGCCGAAGTCCATCGTCAGCCGGTGCCCCGCCCGCGTGTACGTCAGCCGCCCGGTGGCCCCGGGGAAGCCGAGCTTGCCCACGACGTCCTGTGCGGGCACCTCGATCGTGCCGGGCTCGGGACGCGTCCACGCCGGTGCGGCCGTCCCGACCGCGAGCCCGACCGGGTCGCCCGACTCCGGCCCGACGTCCACCCGGACGGTTCCGCCGCCCGGATACTGGGCGACGTTCCACAGCGCCCACCGCACCGGCTCCGCCGTCTCGTTGACCGCCGTCAGCCGCAGCGCGTACGCCGCGCCGTCCGGCTCGATCTCGCGGCGCAGCCGCAGCCCCGTCCGCGGGTCGTGCTCGCTGGTCAGCGTCACGCGCCCGTCCCGGACGTCCGCGCGGTACGGCCCCGAGTCGAGCACCGGGTCCGGCGGGCCCGCCCACTCGGCGTCCGACGACCACCCCTGCGGCGCGGGCCACGTCTTGTCGCCGCCGTAGTTGCGCCAGTTCGCCATCGGCCCGGACGTGCGTTCCGGCCGGTGCCCGCGGACGGGGTGCAACCGGTCGTCGAGCAGATTCGGGTCGCGCCACAGCAGCTCGTCCCCGTCGTGGACGAGGCTCAGCAGACGACCGCCGAGCGCCGGGACGATCCCCAGCCGCAGCACCCCGTTGTCGAGCCAGACCACGTCGTAAGGCCCGGACGAATCGGTCACAACGTCCGTCATGCGGCGGCGTCCGGTACGAGCACGACCTTGCCGTCGCTGTTCCCGGCGGCGAGCGCGTACGCCTCGTCCGCGCGGGAGAAGCCGAACGTGTCGCTGACGACCTTCTCCGGGCGCAGCCCCCAGCCGACCAGGTTGCGCGCCAGCTCGCTCATCGCGGGCAGCGACGTCACCCAGGACGCGTGGATCGTGAGCTGCTTGTGCAGGAGCGTGTCCGACACCTCGGTGACCAGGTCGCCGCCCTCGCCGACGAGGGACACGTGCCCCCACTCGGCCGCCGCCTCCAGCGCGAGGGAGCGGCCCGGACGGGTGCCGGAGCAGTCGATCGTGACGGCCGCGCCGCCGCGTCCGGTCAGGTCGGCGACGGCTTCGGCCGCGCGGTCGTCGGCCGGGAGCGTCGCGTCGAACACGCCGAGCGTCCCGGCCCAGTCGCGGCGCGCCCCGGACGGTTCGACGCCGATGACCTTGCGCGCGCCCATCCCGCGGCCGATCATCCCGGCGGCGAGCCCGACCGGGCCGAGCCCGACGACCAGCAGGTCGGCGTCGCCGCTCACCCCGGCGCGGCGCAGGCCCTCGTAGGCGGTGCCGAACCCGCAGGCGATCAGCGCGCCGTCCACGTACGACAGCTCGTCCGGGAGCGGCACGCACGTCCGCTCCTCGGCGAGCAGGTACGGGGCGTGCCCGCCGTCGCGCTGCCACCCGTACGACTCGCGCCCGTTGCCGCAGCTGATGTAGTGGCCGCGGCGGCAGTTGTCGCAGAGCCCGCAGCCCACGATGTGGTACACGATGACGCGGTCGCCGACGCCGAAACGCCGCACGCCGGGCCCCGTCCCGACGATCCGTCCGGACGGTTCGTGCCCCGCGACCACGCCGCGGTAGGCGGGGCCGTCGACGCCCCGGTAGCCCTTGTACTCGCGGTAGATGAAGCCGATGTCGCTGCCGCAGATGCCGGACGCGCCGACCTCCACCAGCACCTGCCCGGGCCCCGGTTCGGGCACCGGGTACTCGCGCAGCACGGCCGTCGAGTCGCCGGGCAGGAAGACGCCCTTCATCATAGATTCCATGATCGTCACCGCCGTTCTCAGGAGGTCGCCGCGTTCGCCCGGCCGCGCCGCGCGACGAGCACGTTGATCAGTACGGCGCCGACGATGATCACGCCGCGCACCACGTTCTGCAGGAAGGAGTCGACGCCGAGCAGCACGAGGCCGTTGCCGATGACGGTGATGAACACGACGCCGAGCAGCGTGCCGAGCATCCCGCCGCGGCCGCCGGCCAGCGCCGTCCCGCCGATCACCACGGCCGCGATCACGTCGAACTCCAGCCCGGACGCCGCGCCGCCGCTGCCGGAGCCGAGCCGGGCGGCGAGCAGCACGCCCGCGATCGCCGACAGCAGCCCGGTCGTGGCGAACAGCAGCACCCGGACGCGGGTCAGGTTGATGCCCGCGAGCCGTGCGGCCGCCGCGTTGCCGCCGATCGTGTAGATCGACCGTCCGTACGCGGTGAACTTCGCGATGTAGGCGAACACGGCGAACAGGACGAGCATGACGATCGCCGCGGTCGGGACCCCGAGGACGTCGCCGCCGAGCACGTCGAACAGGCCGCTGTCGGGCAGCGTCACCGGCAGCGCGTCCGTCAGGTACAGGCCGAGGCCGCCGAGGACGCTCCACAGGCCGAGCGTCGTGATGAACGACGGCACGTCGAACGCGGCGCGCAGCCAGCCCGCGAGCGCGCCCCAGACCGCGCCGAGCGCCAGCGTCGCCAGGATCGCCAGAACCGGGTTCAGGCCCCATTCGGTGGCGCCCTTGGCGACCAGCACCGACGCGAACGCCGTCGCCGGGCCGATGCTGATGTCGATCTCCCCGGCGATGATCACGAGCGTGACGCCCCACGCGGCGATCCCGACGGACGCGGCGTCCCGCAGGATGCCGAGCTGGTTGTCCAGCGTCAGGAACCCCGCCGCCGAACTCGTCAGCGCCACGTACAGGACGACGATGGCGACCAGCAGCCCGATCTCGTTGAGCTGGTGCGCCCGGCCCTGGAACAGGCGCGCCGCACCGCCGGTGCTCGCCCCGCCGGGCGGGGCGGTCCGCATGGTGGTCATGGTCTCTCCTCGATTCTCCGGCGGCCGTCTCGGGCGGCCCCGTTCATTGGGCGGCTACGCCGCCATCGCGGCGGACAGGACGGCGTCGACGGTCACGTCTTCGCCGGTGAACTCGGCGGCGATCGTCCCGCCGCGCAGCGCGATCACGCGGTCGCACACCAGCGGCAGCTCCTCCAGCTCGCCGGACACGAACAGCACGGCGGCGCCCTGGTCGGCCAGCTCCCGGACCAGCCGGTAGATGCCCTCCTTGGCCTCGACGTCGACGCCGCGCGTCGGCTCGTCCAGCAGCAGGATCCGGCTGCCCGCGTGCAGCCACCGGCCGATCACGGCCTTCTGCTGGTTGCCGCCGCTGAGGGTGGCGATGGGGGCGCGGCCGGACGCCGTCCGGATCGACAGCCGCTCGATCAGCCCGCGCGCGGCCCGGTCGACCTTGGCGGGCACGACGGACGTGCCGCTGCTGACCGCGCGGAAGTCCGACATCACCATGTTCTCGCCGACGCCCAGCAGCGGGACGATCGCCTCGCCCTTGCGGTCCTCGGGCGTCAGCCCGACGCCGCGCCGCTTCATGCCCGCCGCCGTGACGCGCGGGACGTCGCGGCCCTCGACCCGGACGGTCCCCGCGGCGGCCGCGTCGAACCCGGCGATCGCCCGCAGGATCTCGGTGCGTCCGGACCCCATCAGCCCCGCCAGCCCCAGGATCTCGCCCGGGTACAGGTCGAACGACACCTCGGTGACCTTCGGCGGGACCCGCAGCCCCGAGACCGACAGCAGCGGGACGCCGTCGCGCCGCACCTCCCGCGCCGGGGGCCGCACGGCCGCCTCGTAGGCCGAGCCGAGCATCATCGCGACGGCGTCCTCGGTGGACGTCTCGGCCATGTCGACCGTCCCGACGATCTCCCCGTTCCGCATGATCGTGGCGGTGCGGGCGATCCGCCGGATCTCGTCCAGCCGGTGGCTGACGTAGATCACCGCGACGCCGTCCGCGGCGATCCGCCGCACCGCCTCCAGGACGATCTCGACCTCGGCGGCCGCGAGGGCGCTGGTCGGCTCGTCCAGGATCAGCAGCTTCGGGTCGCGGCGGACGGCGCGACAGATCTCGACGAGCTGCTGCTCGGCGAGCGGCAGCGCGCCGACCCGCGCGTCGGGGGAGATGCGCAGCCCGAGCCGCTCGAACACCTCGCGGGCGGCGGCGCGCATCGCGGCGTGGTCGACGCGGCCGGGGCCCGCCATCGGCCACGCGCCGAGGAACAGGTTCTCGGCCGCGGTCATGCCCGGCACGAGGCTCAGCTCCTGGTGGACGGTCCGCACGCCGAGGTCGCCCGCGCGCCGCACGCCCCCGTCGCCGAGCGCGACGCCGCCGATCTCGACGGTGCCCGCGTCGGCGCGCTCGACGCCCGACAGCACCTTGATCAGCGTGGACTTCCCGGCCCCGTTGCGGCCGAGCAGCGCGCGGACCTCCCCGGGCTCGATCTCCAGGTCCGCCCCCGTGAGAGCCCGGACGCCCGGGTAGTGCCTGGTGACGTCGGCGACGCGCAGCAGCGGCGTGCTCATTGCGCTCCTTCTTTCCTCGGACGGGACGGCGTGCGGCTCGTGCTCCGCTTACGGGATGCCATCGGGGTGCTCCTGCATCCAGCGGGCCCCGTCCTGCGGGCCGAGGTAGCGGTCGATGGGCGCGGGGATGACGAAGTCCTCGGGCGGGTTCCCCGCGACGACGTTCTCGACGGCCTCGCCCGCCAGCCGTCCGACCTTGATGCCGGAGATGTCCGCGACGCCCTTCAGGACGCGCCCGTCCTGCAGCTTCCCGGCGGCGTCGACGGACATGTCGCCGCCGAACACCGCGACCCGTCCGGCCTTGCCGCGCGACTCGACGGCCCGCACCGCGCCGAGCATCTGCGAACCGGCCTCGCCGTAGAAGGCGTCGATGTCGGGGTGCGCGGTCAGCAGCTGCTCGCCGCGCTCGACCGCCTCGTCCATCGTCAGGCCCTGCTGGTTCGCGACGATCTTCGCGCCCGGCACCGCCGCCGTCAGCGCCTTCTCGAATCCCTGCCGCCGCTGGATGCAGACCTCGAACTGCTCGCAGTTGATCACCGCGACCTTCGGGTCCGCGATCCCGGCGGCGCGGAAGTGCGCGGCCATCTGCTCGCCGCTGACCCGCCCGAACTCGGCGGGGTCGCCGAGCACGAACGCGTCCACGAGCTCGCGCGCGGCGGCGTCCTCGACGCACGTGTTGTAGCAGATCACCGGGACGCCGCTCTCGTGCGCCAGGCGCAGCGCCGGGATCGACGCGGTGGCCGAGGCGGGCGACACGACGAGCGCGTCCACCTTCGCCGAGCTCATCGTGTTGACGAACGAGCTTTCCTTGGCCGGGTCGGACTGGATGTTGGTCTGGACGAGCTGCGGCCGGTCTTCGCCGTGCCCGAGCACCCCGCCGAGCCCCCGTTCGACCCCGGCGTAGTAGCCCTCGGCGTTGAGGTAGACGACGCCGATCCGGCCGTTCTCGCCCACCCTGTCGCAGGCGGCCGTGGCCGCGAGCACCAGAACCGCGAGCAGGGCCGGCACGAGCACGGCCCGCCTGCGGCGCTTGGCATGGTTCATGGACGTTCTCCTCGTTCCCGGCTGCCCGGGTCGTTCCCCGGATGCCCGCTGACCTTGTCTAATGCCTCCCCGGCGACCCTGTCAATATTAATTCATAATTTATGGTTAGTCTGGTCGGCGTTAGAGTGCTCGCCGGACGGACCGGCACGACGGGCCGGACGACACGAGGGAGGACCGCCGCACGTGGTGCACTACTCGGAGCGGGGCCTGCACGGCCAGACGGTGCAGGAGATCGCCCGCCGCATCCTGACCGGGGAGCTGGAGCCCGGCGACACCATCGACGTGGCGGCCCTCGGCGACGAGCTCGACCTCAGCCTCACCGCGCTGCGCGAGGCCCTGAAGGTGCTGGCCGCCAAGGGGCTGGTCGCCTCCCGGCAGAAGCGCGGCACGTTCGTCCGCCCCCGGGCGGACTGGAGCCTGCTCGACCCCGACGTCATCCGCTGGCAGTTCGCCAACCGCGACGACGAGACGTTCCTGGAGAACCTCGCCGAGGTGCGCGGCATCATCGAGCCGCAGGCCGCCCGGCTCGCCGCGCGGCGCCGCACCGCCGACGACCTCGCCGCCCTCGACGCCGCCCTGCGCGCGATGGCCGACGCCGACGGCGACACCGCCCGTGCCGTCCAGGCCGACCTGGATTTCCACCGCGCCCTGCTGACGGCGACCCACAACGAGCTGCTGCAGCGCATGGAGGTCGTGATCGAGGTCGGCCTCGCCGAGCGCGACCGGCTCGTGCACGGCGTCCGCCGGCACGACGACCCGGTCCCCAGCCACCGCGCCGTCCTGGACGCCGTCCACGCCGAAGCCCCCGCCGAGGCCGAGCGCGCCATGCACGACCTGCTCGCCAAGGCCGCCCGCGACCTCGACACCCTCGACCGAGACCGTTGATCTCTTCGCTCCGGCCGTGCCGATGGACGTGGGCGACGAACGGGTTCGAACGCGCCCTGCAGCGCCGGTCGGGCCCGTAGACTTTGGTGAAAGACACTGTGAGCAGCGCCGAGGGGGCGGAGTGACGGCTGAACCAGTCGAGCCTGGCCCGCTCGATCCAGAGGAAATCCTGCGTCGGCTGCCTCATGAAGAGAGAGAGCGGTTCATCCGGGAGTACCGGAGCGCACTCGATGCCGCGCATGAGATCTGGCGCTTTCGGCAACTGCAGGAAGTTCTGCGGCTGTGGCATCTCCGGGCCGTCGCATACGCGCAGCCGGACTTCAAGGAGCGCGCGGAACAGGCTCGCACCGGCTCCGGTGACTTCACACCGGCGGACGAGGCGATTCCGGGATGGGCCGAACGCATGGACGGCTCTCGTCGAGCTTCCGCGTCGAGCTCCACGCGACCGCGCTCGCGCTCGCGCAGATCGGCGGCCTCTCGCCCGGCGTCTTCGACGCGCTGGATCAGCGTTGGCTGACGTTGCCGAGCGTCCCTGGGACGCGATGGCCGAGTACACGGGAGAGCCGGAGTATCGCCAGGTGATCTTCGGGAGCTTTGGCCTGGTCTCGTTCTACGTCGATGACGTGGCCGAGATCATCCGGGTCTTCGACATCACTTGGGCGGGCTGACGACGGCACCCGCTCCCGGGGCGCGGCGTGACTTCGGCGTCGAGT
Source organism: Actinomadura sp. CNU-125 (assembly GCF_001942465.1). Classification (GTDB taxonomy): domain Bacteria; phylum Actinomycetota; class Actinomycetes; order Streptosporangiales; family Streptosporangiaceae; genus Spirillospora. Next base: position 9,834 of record NZ_MKJY01000577.1, on the reverse strand, counting down.
CCGGACGGCGACGGCCCGATGATCCGCGACATGGGCCCGCTCCACGGCGAGATGTTCGACTTCGGAGACCTGGCACGCCGTCGGCGAGACCCGACCCGAGACCGTTGATCTCTCTGCTGAAGAATGGCATTCTCGTAAGTCGGGCGAGGCGGAGGGACGTGGCGAGATGCCGGTCATCGACATGGACGGGGTCCGGGCGCTCGGCCGCGAGCTGAGCAACTGGGGACGCTGGGGCGACGACGACCAGCGCGGCACGCTCAACCTCATCGAGCCCGCCCGGGTGAGCGCCGCCGCCACGGCCGTCCGGCGCGGCGTCTCGTTCTCGCTGGCGATGCCCGCCGACGAGAACGGCCCCCACGACCTGCGGACGAGCGGGCGGTTCAACCCCATCCACAGCATGACGCGCTACCGGGGCGACACCCCGCGCGGCGAGTTCACGGGCGGGTTCGCCTCCGCCGAGGACATGCTGATCATCGGGACGCACTCGTCCACGCACTTCGACGCCCTCGCGCACCTCTGGTACGACGACCTGCTCTACAACGGCCACCACCACGACGACGCCGTGACGGCGCGCGGCGCGGAGCGCTGCTCGATCCAGAACCTCGCGTCCGGCGTCGTGTCGCGCGGGATCCTCGCGGACGTCCCGCGCCACCGCGGCCTCGACCACCTCCCGCCCGGCACGGGCGTCGGGCCGGACGAACGCGACGCCGTGCTCGCCGCGCGGGGCGTCGTCCCGCGCCCGGGGACGTCCTGCTGCTGCGGACGGGCACCTACCCCCGGCAGCGGCGCGGCTTCGACGTCGAGCCCGGACGGTCGCCGGGGCTCACCTTCGAGTGCGCCCGCTGGATCCGCGACCACGGCGTCGCGGCGGTGTGCGCGGACAACCTGGCCGTCGAGGTGCTCGGCGCGAACGGCGACGGCCCGATGATCCCGTTCCACATGCTCGCGATCCGCGACATGGGCCTGCTCCTCGGCGAGATGTTCGACTTCGAGGACCTGGCCGCCGACTGCGCCGCCGACGGCGTCTACGAGTGCCTGTTCACCGCGTCGCCGCTGAACGTCCCGTACGCGGTCGGCTCACCCGTCAACCCGATCGCCGTCAAGTGACGGGAGCGGGGCGGGGGCGAACGCCGACTCGGGGGCGCGCAGGGCCGTCAGGCAGAACCGCCACACGTTGTCGGCGAGGAGCCGCCGGTCGGGGGGCTCGCCCATGCCGATGATCAGCGTCAGGAACGAGTTCGTCACCATCGACGTGATGATGTGGACGTCCCAGTCGAGGTCGGCGGGGAACAGCAGGCCCGCGTCGGCTCCCGCGACGACCAGCTCGCGCATCAGCGCCTCGTAGGAGCGGCTCGTCGCGGCGATCGTCTCCGGGCTGGTGGCGGCGATCCGCACGTGCTCGTGCGCGATCACGCGGCTGAGCGCCTCGTTCTCGCGGTGCCACTCAAGCGGCCGCGACACCGCGAGCCGGAGCCGCTCCAGCGGGTCGTCGGTGCTGGTCATGACGTGGTCGCGGATGCGCGGCGTCGAGTCGGTGACGATCGTGGTGAAGACCGTCCGGAGGAACTCCTCCTTGTTGGCGAAGCACCGGTAGAACGTCTTGATCGCCACGCCCGCGGTGCGGACGAGCTCCTCGATCGTGTACGAGGAGTCGCCGCGTTCGAGGAGCAGCCGGTGGCCCGCCGAGACGAGCTTCGCCCGCGGGCCGACGAACGTGCCCGGCCGCCGCCGGGGGATCGCGTTCCCCTCGACGCGCTCCGCCCAGCCCGGCTCCAAAGTCATCCGGCAAGGCTAGCGCGCGGGTCGTCCCGGGCCGGGCGGAATGCGGGGACTGTGACGTCCGGCCCGATCTCCTCGAAAACCGCCTCCAGCCGCATCCCGATCTCCAGGCGGTCCGTGCCGAGGACGGACGCGTGGACGAGCGGGCCCTCGTCGAGCTCCACCAGCGCGACGTTCGGCGGCGCCCCGTCGAACGAGGTCGCGTACCGCTGGTGCACGACCGTCCAGGTGACGAGCGTGCCGCGGCCGCTCGCGTCCGTCCAGGCCATCGCCGCCGCGCCGTGCCGCGGGCACGCCCCGGCGGGCCACACCGCCAGCCCGCAGGTTCCGCAGCGCATGATCAGGTACCGGCCGTCGCGGCAGGCCGCCCAGAACTCCGCGTCCGCCGCGTCCGGCGCGACGTCCCCCGGGTAGGGGCGCGGGACGCCCCCCGGCGCGCCGGTCACCGGGTCTTCCCGAGGACGAGCGAGACGTGCGCCCACGAGCCGTGCACGCCGCCGTTGCCGCCGCTGCCGCTCACCAGGCACAGTTCGGCGTCCGGAACCTGGTTCGTCGGCGCGTCGCCGCGAATCTGCATGATGCCCTCCGACAGCGGGGTGAAGCCGGTCGCGTAGAAGCCCGAGTGCTGCCCGCCCCCGGTGTTGGTGGGCAGCGAACCGCCCGGCCCGGTGTGCCCGTCGCGGACGAACGCCGGGCCCTCGCCCGTCCCGCAGAACCCGTACTCTTCGAGCTGCATGAGCGTCGCGATCGTGAACGGCGCGTAGAGCTGCGCGACGTCGATGTCGCCGGGCGTCACCCCCGCCTGCCCGAAGGCGCGCGGGGCGGCGTCCGGGAGGGCGCCGAACCGTCCGGCCATCGTCCCGTCCCACCAGTTCGCGATGTTGTGCCCGGTGCCCGCGCCGAGGACGGCGACGGGCTCGCCCGCGCAGTCCGCCGCGCGGTCCGCCGACGTCACGACGATCGCGGCGCCGCCGTCGGTCGGGCGGGAGCAGTCCAGCAGCCGCAGCGGGTCGACGATCGTCCGGGACGCCTGGTGGTCGGCGACCGTGATCGGCGCGCCGAACCCGACGGCGCCCGGCCGGACGCTGCCGTAGCCGCGCTCCACGACCGCGACCTCGGCGAGGTCCGCCGAGGTCGCGCCGTGGACGTCGAGGTACCGGCGGGCGGCCAGCGCGTAGACCGCGCCCGGCCCGACCAGCCCGTACAGGTACGGGTAGCCGTAGCTGTACCCGCCGATGTCCGACCTGCCGCCGCCACCGTGGTTCGGCTCCAGCCGGGGCGCCGCCCCGGTGAACGCCTCCCCGTAGACGCTGAGGACGTACTCGGCCTGCCCGCTCGCGATGAGTCCCGCCGCGACGACCACCGACAGGGCGGGCGTCGCGCCGCCCGACATCAGCGCGAACGACGAGCGCGGCGACAGTCCCGCGTAGCGCAGGTCCTCGGGCAGCGCGCCGAAGCAGATGACGGTGTCGACCCGTTCGCGCGGGACGCCCGCGTCCGCGAGCGCGGCGTCGATCGCCCGCCGCCGCAGCTCCCGGGGGGAGATCCCGAGCCGGCGTCCCTGCTCGGTCATGCCGAGCCCCACGATGGCGGCGCCGGTCACGCCGCCCCGCCGGGGGCCGGGAGGGCGGCGGTGTCGGCCGGGGTGAACTGGAACAGCCGCTCGGCGTTCCCGCGCAGGATCTTGTACTGCACCTCGGCGGGCAGCCCGCCGAGCCGCTCGTGCGCGAGCTTGATCGAGTGCGGCCAGGTCGAGTCCGAGTGCGGGTAGTCGGTCTCGATCATCACGTTGTCCTCGCCGATCAGGTCGAGGTTGCGCAGCCCCGCGATGTCGTCGATGAAGCAGCCGTAGACGTGGTCGCGGAACGACTGCCGGATGTCGAAGTTCAGGTAGTCGATCGTCTGCGCGCCGTCGTCCGTCCGGGCCTGCTTGCTGCCCTTGCCGGGGTCGTAGTCGACGCCGCGCTGCACCCAGTACCGCTGCTTGTCGATGACCTGCTCGGCCCGCTCCAGGAAGTACGGGATCCACCCGATGTTGCCTTCGGCCAGCGAGATCTTCAGGTTCGGGAACCGTTCGAACACGCCGCTGAACAGCCAGTCGAGCATCGTGCCGGACGTGCGGACCGCGCCCCACGACAGGTTCGCCATGAACGACGTGTCCTTGTTGATGGACGGGATCTGCGACGACGAGCCGACGTGCATGCAGATGACGACGCCGCATTCCTCGGCGGCCTGGAAGAACGGGTCCCAGTAGCGGTCCGGGTCGTTGATCGTGGGCAGCCCGAGCGGCTCGGGGTTCTCGCTGAACGCGACCGCCCGCACGCCGCGCGCGGCGACCCGCCGCACCTCGGCCGCGGCCTTCTGCGGGTCCCACAGCGGGATGAGCGTGAGCGGAACGAACCGGCCGGGCGCCGCCGCGCACCACTCGTCGATCATCCAGTTGTTGTACGCCTCGATGCAGGCGAGCCCGAGTTCCTTGTCGGCGCCCCGGAAGAACGTCTGCCCGCAGAAGGCGGGGAACGTCGGGAACGTCATCGACGCGAGGATCCCGGCCTCGTTCATGTCCTCGGCGCGGGCCACCGGGTCGTAGCAGCCGGGCCGCATCTCGTTGTAGCCGAGCGGCTCGGGGCTGTAGCTGCTCTTGTCGCGGCCGATGCACGCCGACAGCCCGCTCGCCCGCATCTCGAAGTCGAGGTAGTACCAGGTGCCCTTGCCGTCCTTGTCGATCTCCAGGCGCGGGCCGCGCTCGCGGTGCTTCTCGGGCAGCCACCGCTGCCACAGGTGGCCCGGTTCGAGGACGTGGTCGTCGACGGAGATCAGCCAGTTCAGGTCGGGTGTCGATGACGCCATGGCGGGTCGGTCCTTTCGGTGTGGTGTCGCTCGGTACGGGACGGTCAGACCTTCGCGGGGGTCGCCTCCGGTTCGTCCGCGACCGTCGTCCGGCCGCCGCGGATGAGCAGGGCGAGGACGGTGCCGACGAGGGACAGGCAGGTGAAGACGATCACCGTGGTGACGAACGAGCCGTGCGTCGGCATGTGGGTGCCCTCGACGGTCGAGGTCGCGAGGATCACCGAGGTGATGGCGAGGCCGCAGGCGACGCCGGTGTTGAGGGTGACGCGGTTGACGCCGGTGGCCTCGCCGGTGTGCTCCACCGGCACCGCCTCGACGACCAGGATCGGCAGCGCGGTGAGGGCGAAGCCGTTGGCGAGGCCGGTGAGGGCCAGGCAGAACATGGTCCCGGCGATGGACTGGTCCAGGAACATCCACAGGAAGATGCCGAGGGCGTAGATGAGGGTGCCGAGGACCAGGCACGGGCGGGCGCCCATCTTCTGCGCGATCCGCCCGCTCGCGATCGCCCCCGCGTAGGCGACGATCGCGACGACGAACAGGACGTAGCCGGCGTCCGTCGGGGACAGGCCGAGGCCGACGGGCGCGGTCTCGGGGAGCTGCAGGACCATGTGCGCGAGGATGGAGACCGCGCCCATCGGCCCGGCGCCCACCATGAACGCCGCGGCGGTCGCCAGCGCCACCTTGCGGTTGCGGAACAGCGCGATGCTGACGAGCGGGTCCGGCACGCGCCGCTCCCACCAGATCCAGGTCGCCAGCACCGCGACGCCGACCAGGATCGCGAGGATCACCCGCGGGTCGCTCCAGCCCCAGTCCTCGGACTGGCTGACGCCGAGCAGGATGCCGCCGACCGCCGGGGCGAGCAGCACGGCGCCGACCACGTCGACCGACGGCCGCGGGGTGATGCCGGGGGTGCGCGGCAGCGCGAGCAGCGCGATCAGCGTCGCGGCGACGCCCATGGCGGTGGCCGCCACGAACATGTTGCGCCAGCCGCCGTGGTCGATGAGGACGCCGGCGATCAGCGAGCCCGCGCCGGTGCAGACCGGCACGACGCCGCCGAGCAGCGACATCACGAACGGGACGCGGCGTTCGGGCAGCAGCTCGCGGACGAGGCCGAACGACAGCGGCAGGGCGCCCGCGGCCATGCCCTGCACGCCGCGGCCGAGGATCACCAGCCACAGCGAGGACGCCAGCACGCTGATCAGCGAGCCGACGGCGGCGATCGCCAGCACGGTGACGAGGACGTTGCGGCGGCCGAAGATGTCGCCGAGCCGTCCGGCGGTCGCGGCCGACACCGCGCCGACCAGTAGGTAGGCGGTGCCGGTCCAGCCGACGGCCGCGGAGTCGGCCTCGAAGACCCGCATGAACGTCGGGATGGCGGCGAGCGCCATCGCGGTCTCGAACACGGCGAAGATCTCGATCGCGACGAGCGCGATCACGAGTCCGGTGTGCGAGCGCCGCGGCGGGCGGGCCCGGCGGCGGACCGGGCGGCGGGGACGGCGGGCCGGCCGGCGGACGGTCGGGGGTGGTGGTCAACGGTCCTCCTGGGCACGGGGGTGGGACGAACGTGAAGTTCGGTCAGGCCAGGGTTTCTTCGTTGATCTGCGGCGTGTTGCCCTTATGCGCGGCCGAATAAGGGCAACACGCCGCAGGTCAACGGAGGGAGCGGTTGGGTCAGAGCACCTCGGCGTCTTTGAGTTCGAGGATTTCGGGCCAGTCGTAGCCGAGCTCCAGGAGCACCTGCTCGGAGTGCTCGGCGTGCTCGGGGGCGCGGGTCAGCGACGGGACGCGCTCGTCGAACTGGACGGGCGCGCTCATCAGCCGGACGTCCGTGCCGTCGTGGTCGACCGGGACGGCGTACCCGTTCGCGGTCACCTGCGGATCGTCCGCCGTCTCCTGCATCGTGCGGAGCACCTCCCACGGCGCGGAGAAGCCCGCGAGGCGGGTGCGCCAGTCGGCGAGGGTGCGGGCGGCGAAGACGGCCTCCAGCTCGGCGACGCACGCGTCGTAGTTCGCGGTGCGCGCCTTCGCGTCGGCGAACCGCTCGTCGTCGATCAGCTCGGGCCGGTCGACGTTGCGGCACAGGTCCGGCCACCAGCGGTCGGACTCGATCATCATCAGCGCGATCCAGCGCCCGTCCGCCGTCCGGTAGCCGCGGGCGATCGGGTTCGCCGAGCGTCCCGACTGCACGGGGAACTCCCGTTCGAGGCCCCAGCTGTAGAGGATCGCGCTCGAATGCTGCCAGAGCGCGGTGCCGAGCAGGGAGACGTCCACGAGCGCCCCCTCGCCCGTCCGTTCCCGGCGGAACAGCGCGGCGGCGATCCCGAACGCCAGGTTCATCGCCCCGGCCTTGTCGCCGAACGCGGGCGGCTGCGGCAGCGGACGGTCGGCGTCCGGCGCGGTCAGCGCGGAGGCGATCCCGCCGCGCATCCAGTACGAGGTGAAGTCGTACCCGCCCTTGTCGGTGTCCTCGCCGCGCGGGCCCTGCCCGGTGGCGCGGGCGTAGACGATGCGCGGGTTGCGGGCCCGCACCGTGTCCTCGTCGAAGCCGAGCCGCCTGCGCGCGGGTCCCCGGAAGTTCGTGACGAACACGTCCGACCGGTCGACGAGCTCCATCAGCAGCTCGCGGCCGCGGGGATCGCGCAGGTTGAGCCCCAGGCTGCGCTTGCCCCGGTTGGTCTGCGCGGTGACGATGTTGACCCCGTTGACCGCCGGGACGACCCCGGACGAGGCGAGCCCGCGCTGCGGGTCGCCGGTGACCGGGTCCTCGATCTTGATGACGGACGCGCCGAAGTCCGCGAGCACCGCGGCCGCGGCGGGCGCGAACGTCCACTGCGCCACCTCCAGCACCCGGACGCCGTCGAAGACGGGCGCCTCGCCCCCGGCGGGGCTCATGCCGGCCGGACCGCGGCGCGGCCGGGAATCCGCGCGATCCGGGCCGGTGGAATGGTGTGCCTGAATGGCTCTGCCCGCATGGTGGTTTCTCCTTGAGGGGTGGCCGCATGAGCGAACGAAAGTCACCGTAACCAGTAGAAGGGAGTATGTCCATAGGTAGAAGGTGCTTCTCCGATGAGGTGGCCGACAGGTGATCAAGGCTTCCGGACCTGGGGTCGGACGCCGTCAAGGGTGGCACTCTGAGCTGGGAGAAAATATGGAGAAGCTCATTCTCTTGACGAGTCGAGCGCCTCCGCTTATGGTGAGCGAGCCCGACCGATCGGACGTCCCTGGTGGCGTCGAGCGCTTCCGGGTGTTCTTTCCGGCCATTCCTCGCACATTCATCGGCGACCCGAGCAATCGGGTACGGGCACTTACACGGAGGCGCCGAATCATGGGTCAACTGGACGGCAAGGTCGCGTTCATCACCGGAGCCGGCCGCGGGCAGGGACGCTCGCACGCGGTGCTGCTCGCCGAGCACGGCGCGGACGTGATCGCCGTCGACATCGGCGCCGACATCCCGACCGTCCCCTACCCGATGGCGACCCCGGACGACCTCGCCGAGACCGCCCGCCTGGTCGAGGCCACCGGCCGGCGGTGCGTGACCGAACTCGCCGACGTCCGCGACATCCACGCGCTGAACAAGGCGCTGGAACGCGGCATGGCCGAGCTCGGCGGCGTCGACATCGTCCTCGCCAACGCGGGCGTCCTGCACAGCGACCGCACCGAGACCACCCTCGAACAGGCCGCCGCGCGCTGGGACGACGCCGTCGGCGTGATGCTCACCGGCGTGTTCAACACCCTCAAGGTCGTGCAGCAGCCGCTCATCGACCAGGGCCGGGGCGGCGCCATCGTGATCACCGGATCGACGGCCGGGCTGAAGGGCATGACGGACGGCTCGGGCGGCATGTCCGGGTACAACGCGGCCAAGCACGGCGTCGTGGGCCTCGCCAAGGGGTTCGCGCGGCTGCTCGGGCAGCACAACGTGCGCGTCAACGTGGTCCACCCGACCGCCGTCGACACCTTCATGATCAACAACCCGCACTCGCCGATGACGAGCGCGAGCGGCGCCGCCGCGCTCGCCCGGGTGCTGCCCGTCGACCGGCTGCAGCCGGTCGACGTCAGCCGCACGATCCTGTTCCTCGTGTCGGACGCCGCGTACGCCGTCACGGGCGTCGCGCTCCCCGTCGAAGCCGGGGTGAGCCTTTGATGGCACCGAGCTCCTACGTCGACGCGCCCGCGCCGGCTCCGGCCCGCCGCTGCGCGTCGAGAACCCCGCCGACCTGTCCGCGGTCGCCGACGTCCCGACGGCCGTGCCCGCCGACTTCGAACGGGCCGTGCACGCCGCGCGCCGCGCCTTCGACCGCGGCGGCTGGCCCGCGACGCCCGCGGACGAGCGCGCCGCCGCCGTCCTGCGGTTCCTGGACGCCCTCGAAGCGCGCCGCGAACTCCTCGAGGACACCGTCGTCGCCGAGACCGGCGCGCTCGTCGGATCCGCGCGGACCCTGCACGTGAGCGGGGCGATCGCCCAGGCGCGCGACGCCGTCCGGCTGCACGCGGCCATGCCCGCCGAGGAGCCCAACCCGGTGCCGCTGGACGCGCTCGTCACCGGCGGCCGCGTCGCCGCGAGCGTCCTGACCTGGGAGCCGCTCGGCGTCGTCGCCGCCATCCCCGCCTACAACGTGCCGCTGTTCCTCGCGCTGTGGAAGGTCGTCCCGGCGCTGCTGGCGGGCAACACCGTCGTGCTGCGGCCCAGCCCCCTCGCGCCCCTCGCCGTGCTCGCCGTCGGCGACGCCGCCCACGAGGCCGGACTCCCGCCCGGCGTCGTGAACGCGCTGGCCGAGGCGGGCAGCGCGGGCGCCGAGCTGCTGACGACGATGCCGCAGGTCGACGCCGTCTCGTTCACCGGATCGGCCGCCGTCGGCGCGGCGATCACGGCGCAGGCGGCGCCCACGCACAAGCGCGTCATGCTCGAACTCGGCGGCAAGTCCGCCGCGATCTACCTGCCCGGCGCCGCCGACCGCGCCGCCGCCGGGATCTCGATCGTCATGCGGGCGATGGCGGGCCAGGGCTGCGCGCTGCAGACCCGCGTGCTCGTCCCCGAAGACGAAAAGAAACGGGTCCTGGACGAGGCCGCCGACGCCGTCTCCGCGCTCCGGCTGGGCGACCCGCGCGACCCGTCCACCGAGGTCGGCCCCCTGATCAGCGCCGCCCAGGTCGCCCGCTGCGCGGAGCCACGACGCGGCGGCGCGCGAGCACGGCGGACGCGTCGTC
>NZ_MKJY01000576.1 GCF_001942465.1 Actinomadura sp. CNU-125 | reverse complement strand
AGGCCGGGGCGCGGGTCCGGGCAGCAGGCGTAGGTGAGGGCGGACGCGGCCGCCGGGCTCGTGCCGCCAGCTCGTCGAGTGCAGGAGGTGCGCGGTGGTGCCGGGCGGGAGGCCGAGCAGGTCGCGGGCGACCGCGTCGGGGTGCCGTCCGGCGGGCAGCGGGCCGGTCGCGGAGCGGTGCGCGAGGCCGCCGTCGGGGGTGACCCGAAGGGCGATCGCCTCGACGGCGACGGCGGCGGGCGCGTCCACGACCTGTTGCGAACCCATCGCAACAGCATGCCAGACGCGTTCGTGCGCTCGTCGCGCGGACCGGGGAAGACGCAGGTCAGGACGTTGCCGCGGGCTCCCATTGGGTGCCGTCCGGGGTGTCGTGGAGTTCGAGCCCGGCGGCGGTGAGCGCGGCGCGGATGGCGTCGGCGGCGCCGTACTCCCCCGCGCTCCGCAGGCGTGGCGCGGACGGCGACGAGCGCGTCCACGGCGGCGCGCGGGCCTCGCGGGGGTCGCGCAGCCCGTCCCCGGCGGCCCGGCCGAGCCGGACGATCAGGCTGCGCAGCACGTCGCGGGCCCATTCGGTGCCGCCCTCGTCCTCCTCGGTGTCGCCCGCCCAGCGCGCCACGGCCGCCTCGATCTCCAGGACGGCGCGGACGAGCGCGTCCACGTCGGCGCACGCGAGCGCGTCCGCGAACCGGGCCTCGCAGCCGGTCACCGTCTCGCGCAGGGTGGCGGTCTCGGGCCCGGCCTCCGGCGCGGGCGACGCGGCCGGGCGCGCGGCGGGCGCGGACTCGCCCCGCACGAGCGCCCGCAGTTCGCCCAGCGTGATCGCCTCCCCCGCCGGGACGGTCGTGCTCGTCCCGCGCGCCGGACGGTCAGGACGCCGCGCCCGCGCACCCGCACCCGGTCGCGTCCGGCGTCGATGACGGCGGCGGTGTGCTCGTCGAGGCCGAGCACGGCGGCGTCGTCCGGGAGGTCCCGCTCCAGGATCCGCAGACGGCGTTCCCCCAGGTAGCAGTACCGGGTGTCGTGGGTGCCGCCCTCGGCGTTGTCGTAGTGCGGGATCATCGCGACGCGCAGGCCGAGGCGGCCGAGGACGTCCAGGCCGGGCGTCCAGTGGGGCGCCGCGCCCGCCTTGTAGATCTCGTAGACGGGGATCGCCCAGGCGCCGAGCGTGCAGGCGGCGGCGGAGGCGAACACGAGCGCGGCGCGGCCGGTGCGGGCGTGGTCGTCTAGGGCGTCGCCGACCGGGCCGCCGCGCCAGCAGGCGAGCGCGTAGGTGGGGCTGCCGGGCCCGGCGAAGATCCAGTCGGCGGCCCGGACCGCCGCGAGCCCGGCTTCGGGGTCGCCCGCGCAGGCGCCGTCCCATTCCCGGACGTCTCCCCGCAGACCGGACGGTACGTCGACGTCGAGCCCGACGCTGCGCGCGAAGTAGTCGCGCGCCCGCGCGGAGATCTCGGCGGCGTTCTCCTGGAAGCCGTAGGGCGTGTCGAGCACGACGGCGCCCGCCGGACGGGCCCGCGCGACGACGTCGCGGTGCACGCCGACCATCGTCGGCGTCGTCTCCCCCGAACCCATCAGCACGATCAGCGGGCCGCGCGGGCCGTCGCTGCGGGCGGTCCCGTCCATGACTCGCAGTTTGACACCGTCCGTCCGGCCCGTCCACGGGGCCGGACGGCGGCGGGCGGCGCCGGGCGGCGGACGTCAGGTGGGGGCGCGGGTCTCGTAGCCGCTGGCCTGCAGGGTGAAGAGGCGCGCGTACTCGCCGTCCCGCGCCATCAGTTCGTCGTGCGTCCCGCGTTCGGTGATGCGGCCCTCGCTCAGGACGACGATGAGGTCGGCGTCGCGGACGGCGCCGAGGCGGTGCGAGATGAGGACGCTCGTCCGGTCGTGCCGGTGCCGCCGGAGCGACGCGTGGACGGCGTGCTCGGCGTCCGCGTCGAGGCCCGAGCTGGGTTCGTCCAGCAGCAGCAGGTCGCGGTTCTGCCGGAGGAACGCGCGGGCGAGGGCGAGGCGCTGCCACTGCCCGCCGGACAGGGCGACGCCGGACTCCTCGTCCTGACCGCCGAAGATCCGGCTCAGCATCGTGTCGTAGCCGTGCGGGAGCGCCTCCAGCGGCTCGTGCACCCCGGCCCGCTCGGCGGCCGCGCGGATCCGTTCCGGGTCGTCGCCGGCGGTGAGGTCGCCCAGCATGATGTTCTCGGCGGCGGTGAGGTCGTACTCCATGAAGTCCTGGAACACGACGCCGATCCGTTCGCGGAGTTCCGCCGGGTCCATGTCGCGGAGGTCCACGCCGTCCCAGCGGACCGAGCCCTTGTCCGGGTCGTACAGGCGGCACAGCAGCTTGACGAGCGTGCTCTTGCCCGCACCGTTCACGCCGACCAGCGCGACGCTCGTACCGAACGGGACGAACAGGTCGATCCCACGCAGGATCCACGGATGTTCGTCGCTGTACCGGAACCAGACGTCGCGCAGCTCGATGCCTTCCCGAAGCTCGGGGACGGGCACGGGGTCGGAGCGGACGGGCAGTTCGGGCTCGGCCGTCACGACGGTGGAGAAGTGGCCGAACAGCAGCAGGGCGTTGTGCGCGTCCGCCCACCGGTCGACGATCGAGGTGAGCGCCGTCTGGACCCCGGCGACGGCGGCGACGAACACGGTCACGTCGCCTGCCGTGATGCCGCCCGCCGCGGCCTCCCGCACGGCCCACACCAGGCCGCCGCCCGCGACGGCGCTGCCCGCGAGGGCCAGCAGGCTCTGGCCGCGCAGCGTCTTCAGGTCGACCCGGCGCTCGGCGTCGTTGGTGGCGCGGACCTCGCTGAGCATCCGGGTGCGGAAGAAGTCTCCCAGCCCGAACAGCCGCACTTCCTTGGCCGCCTCGGGCCTGGTCAGCAGCCCCCCGTAGAAGACCTCGCGGCGCATCCCGGGGCTGATCCGCCACATCGTCTGGGCGCGTTCCCGGCTGAGCCCGAGCTGGATCCAGATCGACGGCAGCGCCGCCAGGCAGATCACCGCGACCAGCAGCGGATTGATCACCAGCAGTGTGCCGACGAAGCCGGACATGGTGATGACGGACTGCCCGATGGTCAGCGCCCCGACGATCAGCCGGTCGGGCGCGTTCTGGCTGGACTCGTGCGCGAGCCGCAGCGTGTCCTGGAACGCCGGGCTCTCCAGCCGGCGCAGCCCCGGGTCGGCGCCGACCGCGCCGAACAGCCGGTCGATGACCAGGGCACGCACCGCCCGGCGCAGCTGCGCCTGCGCGTAGGTGGACGCGTGCGGCAGCACGATCACGCACAGCCCGCACAGCGCGAGCCCGGCGGCGAGGAACGGCAGGACGTCCCGGTCGCCCCCGCCCGCGAGCGCGTCCAGGACGAGCTGGTCAGCCACGCCGTCGCGACGGGCGCGAGCCCGGCGAGGACGGCGAGGAGCACCGCCGCGGCCGGTCCGCCACGGGTGCGCCCGCCACGCCAGCGCGGCCGACCGTCGCGGCCCGCCGCACCGTCCCGCCGGAGCCTCCACCACGGCCGGGGCCGGTCACGCGCCCGCCGGGACGGGCAGCCCGGACGGCAGCAGCGTCGCGGACGTCACCGCGGCGCGCTCGCCGACGACGTAGAAGCTGGGCGTCGCCGGACGCCCGAACGCGGTGTGCACCGGCCCGTCCGCCGGTTCGACGACGACGGTGGCCAGCGCGGACAGCGCGTCGACGTAGGGTCGCGCACCGTCCCGGTCCCCCTCGATCACGGCGAGGACGCGCCGGGCGTCCAGGTGCCGGATCCGTTCGGTGAACTCGGGCAGGCGTTCCCGGCAGGAGGCGCAGGCGGTGGAGAACAGCGCCACGACCGTCGGCTCGGCGAAGAAGGCGCGGTCCACGGCGGTGCCGTCGACGGCGGTACCGGCGAACTCGGGCAGCGCGGTGCCGATCGGCGTGAACGGGGGCGGCGCGTGGGCGCCCTCCAGCAGCGCCGCGTGCTCGCGGAGGCGGCGGACGACCGCCAGGGTGAGGATCAGGTCGAACGCGCAGAGGAGGCCGACGAAGACGACGCCCGCGACGAGGTAAGGCAACGATGGTCCCTTGTGGCGAGGCCGGGCCTTCTCATCGCGGGGCGCGTGCGGACGGCGCGATCAGCAGGTCGGTCAGCTCGCCGAAGAAGATGAACACCAGGGTGAGCACGCCCGCGCCCGCCATCGCGACGACCGCGCCCGCCGGGTGCACCGGCCCCGGCGCCGCCAGGTGCGCGGCGAGACCGGCGGCGGCGACGGCGGTGAGGGCGAGGTTGCGCACGACGTGGACGCGGCCGATCGGGTCCGCGCGCGTCCCGAAGCAGCGGCAGGTCGCGCCCCGGCCGGCCCGGAGCGCGCGCGGACGGCCGCGGCGAAGACGAGCAGGACGGCACCTGCCAGCGCGAGGCCGGCCGGTGCCGTCCCGTCGATCGCCAGCAGTACGACGGCGGCCGACTCGGCGGCCACCACCGCGCCGGCCGTGGCCGTCCGCGGGAGGCGGGGGGCCAGGCCGGGCACCGACAGCCCGAACTCGCGGAACGCGGTCCGGCCGCGGACCTTGCCGAGCACCGCGACCAGGAAGATCGTTCCGAGGACGCAGCGGGCGGCCAGCGCGACGTACTGCATGATGGCGGGGTACCGGCTTCTAGTGGCAGGTCGTGATGCCGGCGTAGATGCAGCAGTGGATGCCCGTACGGGTCCACCAGCACGCGTCGGCACTGGCGGTCTTGCCGGGCAGGATCTTGCCGAGCATGCGGTCGCCGAGGCGGTTGACTGCACGGATCATGGGGGCTCCTCTGGTCGAGCCGGTGGGGGTTCCGGCTGCGGGATACCGGGCCGCGGCGCGCCTCTCACCGGGATGATCGGCGCTCGCTGAGCAGAAGCTAACCCCGGCGATCACCGTCGACAAGGAGCCGTTTTCCCCCGGGAGCCGATCTTGTGAACTTACCGTTCAACGCTCGCCTGATCTTGGTGCTTGTTGCCATGGGACGGGTGGTTTAGAAGGGGCCCCGGCAACGTTCAAGCGGCGCACCACCACGCCCAGTAGCCGGTCGCCGGAGAACAGCCCGCGCATGCGGGAATCGACGCTGTCGGGGTTGTCGCCGAGCACCGCGAGGGCCCCGGGCGGCACCGTCCGGTCCGCGCCCGGGACGCCCGGCGGCAGCGGGTCCCCGGGCAGGGCGGCGACGCGCTTGACGTTCCAGATCCGGCCGTCCGGCCCGGCGGGCCCCGGCGCGTAGGGGCCGTCGAGGGGAGGCTCCAGCACGACGACGTCCCCGCACCGGACGTCGCGGAGCGACCGCCTGCGGACGAGGAGACGGTCGCCGTCGCCGAACGCGGGCAGCATGCTCGTCCCGGCGACGGTCACGACCACCAGGTTGCCGCGCGCGCCCAGCGGACCGCCGCGAAGGCCCCCGCCGCCACCGCCGCGAGCGAGGCCGCGCCGCGCCCGCCTCGACGCGGGCCCGCCGTCCGGGAGAAGTCGACATTGCGATCATGGGCGACAAAGGTAGCCCCGCCGCCCGCCGGGGCGGGCTCGCGTCACGTGGAGCGCGGGGCTTCGGCGCGCGCCCGTCCGCGGTCCGCCGGGGGCGCGGACAGGCCCGCGGTCGTGAAGGCGATCACGGTCGCGGTCTCCGGCAGCGGCGCGACGGACGTGGGGACGGGCGCGACCGCGCGACCGTAGATCTCCAGCAGCAGCGTGAACGCCAGCCGCCACCGGTCGGCGACCTCCCGGACGGTCAGGTCCGGGAGCGCGCGGCCGAGCATGACCTCGAACGGCGCCTGCCCGAACCAGGGCGAGCTGGCGGGCAGCCGCGCCGCCGCCAGCACCGAGCGGGCCAGCAGGTGGCAGAGCATCCGGCCCTTGGCGGTGCGGGTGAGCTCCTCGAACGGCTCGACGATCGCGGCGACGAGGTCGGCGACGGCGAACGCCGCGCCGCCGTCCTCGCTCGCGGCCGACCGCCGGGCGATGTCCTCCAGCCGCTCCGCCCACAGCGGCAGCAGCTCCCGTTCGAGCAGCGCCGTGACGAGGCCCTCGCGGGAGCCGAAGTGGTAGTGGACGGCGCCGGGGTTCAGCCCCGCCTCGGCGTTGATGGCGCGGACCGACACCTGGTCGGCGTCCTTGGCGAGGAAGAGGCGTTCGGCGGCGTCGAGCAGCCGGTCGCGGGTCGAGGGCTCGCTGGTGGAAGACGAGGTGGGGGCCATGCGGACATTGCATCACACCCGGTGCCATCACATGTCAATCAGTGATTGAATGGTGGGTGAGACGCTTGCCGAAATTCGTGAGGAGACCGAGCGTGGGAACCTTCGCAGTCACCGGATCCGCGTCGGGCATGGGCGCGGCGACCAAGGCCGTCCTGGTCGAGGCGGGGCACACCGTCATCGGGGTCGACCTGCGCGACGCGGACGTCGTCGCCGACCTCGGCACCGCGGCGGGGCGCGCGTCCGCCGTGCGCGAGGTCCTGTCGATCAGCGGCGGGACGCTCGACGGCGTCGCGGCCGTCGCGGGCGTCGGGCCGAACATGCCGGACTCGTCCGCCGTGATGTCCATCAACTACTTCGGGCCCGTCGCCGTCCTGGACGGCCTGCGTCCCGCACTCGCCCGCTCCGGTGCGGGCCGCGCCGTCGCGATCGCGTCGAACTCCGCGACGACCGTCCCGCTGATCGACGACGCGCTCGTCGAGCACGCCCTCGCCGGGGACGAGGACGCCGCGCGCGCCCGCGCCGCCGAGGCCGCGGCGGCGATGCCGAAGGAGATCGCCGAACTGGCGCCGCCGTCGATCATCGCGTACGCGTCCTCGAAGTTCGCGCTGGCCCGCTGGGTGCGCCGCACCGCCGTCACGCCCGAGTGGGCGCGGCAGGGCGTCCTGCTGAACGCGATCGCGCCCGGCGCCGTCCTCACCCCGCTGATGACGGGCTCGACCGGCGCCGCCGCCGACCACGACCCCGACGACTTCCCGACCCCGATGCCGCTCGGGATCTTCGGCGAGCCCGAGGACATCGCGTTCTGGGTGCACCAGTTCCTCAAGCCCGAGGCCCGCTTCACCACCGGCGCCGTCCTGTTCGTGGACGGCGGCACCGACGCCGCCATGCGCCCCGACGCGCAGCCGACCCCGCTGACCTTCTGACGGAGGCGAACATGACCGACATCTTCGAGCCCGCCCGCCTCGGCCCCCTGACCCTCCGCAACCGGACGATCAAGGCCGCGACCTTCGAGGGCATGACCAAGGGCGCCCTCGTCACCGACGACCTGATCGAGTTCCACCGGGCGCACGCGGCGGGCGGCGTCGCGATGACGACCGTCGCGTACTGCGCGGTCGCGCCCGACGGCCGCACCGAGTACGACCAGATCCACTGGCGCCCCGAGGCCATGCCCGGCCTGCGCCGCCTCACCGACGCCGTGCACGCCGAGGGCGCCGCCGCGTCCGCGCAGATCGGGCACGCCGGGCCGGTCGCGAACGGCCGCTCCAACGGCGTCCCGGGCATCGCCCCGAGCAAGTCGTTCAACCCGATGTCGATGCAGATGACGCGCGCCGCGACCCGCGCCGACATCGAGCGCGTCACCAAGGCCCACGCGAACGCCGCGCTGATGGCGATCGAGGCCGGCTTCGACGCCGTCGAGATCCACCTCGGGCACAACTACTTCGCCAGCTCGTTCCTCTCCCCGAAGATCAACAAGCGGACGGACGAGTACGGCGGCTCCCTCGCGAACCGTGCGAAGGTCGCGCTCGCGCCCGCGCCGTCCGCGAGGCCGTCGGCGACCGCATCGCGATCCTCGCCAAGCTGAACATGGACGACGGCGTCCCCGGCGGGTTCTGGCTGGACGAGAGCATCCAGGTCGCGAAGTGGCTGGAGGCGGAGGGCTCGGTCGACGCCCTCGAACTGACCGCGGGCAGCTCGCTGCTCAACCCGATGTACCTGTTCCGCGGGGACGCCCCGGTGCGCGAGTTCGCCGACACGTTCAAGCAGCCGCTGAAGCTCGGCATCCGGCTCGTCGGGGACAAGTTCATCCGCGAGTACCCGTACGAGGAGGCGTACCTCCTCGGCAGCGCCCGCCAGTTCCGCGCGGCCCTCGACCTGCCGCTCGTCCTGCTCGGCGGCGTCACCGAGCGCGCCACGATGGACCGGGCGATGGCCGAGGGCTTCCAGTTCGTCGCGATGGGCCGCGCCCTGCTGCGCGAGCCGGACCTGATCAACCGCATCCAGGCGGACGCGTCGACGACGTCGCTGTGCATCCACTGCAACAAGTGCATGCCGACGATCTTCAGCAAGACCCACTGCGTGCTGGCGTAGGACTCCGCCGGGCCCGGCCCGGGCCCGGCGGGAACGTCAGCCCCCGGTCGTGGGGACGGTCACGGACGCGGACGTCACGTCGATCCATCCGGCGGCGCGCTGCTGGTTGTACACGGCGCTGTTCGGGACGATCTGGAGCTTGAGCTTCGAGCCGGGGCGCAGGCGCCACGCGACGGCCTCCAGGTCGATCGTCAACTCGTGCGCGGCGCCGTCCAGCGTGACCGGCACCGGGGTGACCATCCCGTTGACGACCTGCGGGTCGCCCTCGGCCAGCGGCGGGAGCACCGACGCGGGCAGGTCGGCCGGCACCGGGACGCTCGCGTCGATCAGCTGCGCGTAGACCGACGTCGTCGCGTCCGTCGCCCGGCCCCGGTACTTCATCGTCAGCTCGGGCGCGCCGACGAGGACCCCGCCGGACGGCGCGTCGATCGGGATCTCGATCCGGTTGTGCGAGTAGCCGCCGGTGAACATGGCGCCGGAGTTGTCCGCCGGGCTGAACAGCGTCGTGCCCGAACCCGTCCCCCGCGCGGGCTCCGCGGCCGGGGGCGGGAACGCCGCCGCCGAGTGCCGGACGCCCGTGTTGTCCGGGTACGTGAACTCCGGGCCCGTCCGGACGCTCCTGTCGCCCCGCAGATACCGCTGGAACCACGCGAGCGTCGCCTCGCGGTCGACGGACGGGTCGTGTTCGGCGTCCATGCAGTTCGCGTGGCCGCCGCACGTCCACACCATTTTGACCGGTACGCCGTTCGCCTTGACCGTCCGGTACCCGGCGATGGCGTGGCTCACCGGGAACAGGGTGTCGGTGACGCCCTGGACGAACAGGGTCGGGACGTCGATGTTCCGCATGAGGAAGTCGGGACCGTGCTCGCGCATCCACGTCTCGTCCGGCTTCGTGACCTCGCCGGTGGTCAGCGCGCGCCAGCAGATCGACGACACCCGCGGGTGGAACTCGTTGCCGTTCTGCAGGCCCGCCGAGCACAGCCCGAACGCCCATCCGGCCTTGATCGTCCGGTTCGGGTACAGCGCGTCGTTCAGCGAGTAATAGGTGTACCCGGGGACGAGCACGTCGACCCGGTCGTCCAGCCCGGCCGTCACGAGCTGGATCGCGCCGCCGTAGCTGCCGCCCGCCATGCCGAGCCGCGGGTCGCCCCGCCCGTCCAGTTCCGCCTCGGGCTGCTTCGCGATCCAGTCGATCAGCGCCCGCACGTCCCGTCCCTCGGCGCGCGGATCGTCGATCCGCACCTGCCCCTCGGAGCCGAACCCGCGCGGGTTCCAGGTGACGACGTTGTACCCGGCGTCCAGCAGGTAGCCCAGCTCACCGGCCTCCGGGTCGGTCGCGCCGCGCCCGCCGAACCCCGAGCCGAGCAGCACGGACTCCGCGCGCTCGCCCTCGCCGAGGCCGGGCGCCGGGAAGAAGTTCGTGACGATCCCGGTCCCGTCGAACGATTCGACCTCGACCGTCCGCCCCGCCGCCTCCTCCGCCATGGCGGGGGCGGCCGCGAACCCGGCGGACAGGAGCACGCTTCCGGCCACCAGGGCCGCGATCTTGGAAGGCATGCCGGAAACCTAATTCCATTCGGGTTTCGCGTCCAGACACGAAACCGTCTCATTTCCGGCTCTGCAGTACGGTCGGGCGGGTGACGACCCAACGCAAACCGCGCGGCCCGTACCGCAAGGGCGTCCGGCGACGGGAGCAGATCCTCGACACCGCGCTGGAGGTGTTCGCCGGACGCGGCGACGCGCCGCTGCAGGAGATCGCCGACCGCGTCGGCCTGTCACAGGCCGGGGTCCTGCACTACTTCGGCTCCCGCGAGGAACTCCTCCTCGCCGTCCTGCGCCGCCGCGACACCCTCGACCTCGCGGCCTGCGGACCCGCCGAGGGCCCCGGCGAGGCCGTCGCCCGGACCGTCCGGAACAACATGGACCAGCCGGGCCTCGTCCGCCTGTTCGTCTCGCTGTCCGCCGCGGCGACCGACCCGTCCCATCCGGCCCACGCGTTCTTCGCCGACCGCTACCGCGACCTCACGGCCACGATCGTCCGCGGCCTGGAGACCGGCCGCCGGGACGGGAAGGTCCGCGCCGACGAGGACGCCGCGCACATGGCCCGCCTCCTCCTCGCCGTGTCGGACGGCCTGCAGCTCCAGTGGCTCCTCGACCCGTCCCTCGACATGGCCGCCCTCGTCGAAACCTTCGACCGCCTCTGCGCGGCCCCCCGCGAGGAATGACCTAAGGCAGGATCGCGTCGACGTACCCGCCGTCGACCCGCACCGCCCCGCCCGTCGTCGCCGACGCGTGCGCCGAACTCAGGTAGACGACCATGTTCGCAATCTCCTCCGGCTCGATGAGCCGCTTGAGCAGGGAGTTCGGACGGTGCGCGGCCATGAACCGGCGCTGCGCCTCGTCCCACGGCAGGTCGTCCCCGACCATCTCGGCGACGAAATCCTCGACGCCCCCGGTATGCGTGGGCCCCGCGAGAACGGTGTTGACCGTGACGCCCGTCCCCGCGACGGCCTTGGCGTAGCCGCGCGACACGGCGAGCAGCGCCGTCTTCGACACGCCGTAATGCACCATCTCCTCCGGAATCGTCACCGCCGAGTCGCTCGCGATGAACTGCACCCGCCCCCACCCCCGCGCGGTCATGCCCGGCAGATAAAGGCGCGCGAGACGCACGCCCGACAGCACGTTCACCTCGAAGTACCGTCGCCACTCCGCGTCGTCGATGTCGAGCACGGGCCGCGCCCCGAAGATCCCGAGGTTGTTCACCAGGATGTCGACGTCGGGCACCTGCTCCCGCACCGCCTCGGCGCCCTCCGCCGTGGCGACGTCCGCCACCGCTCCCCGCAGGTCCGCGCCCGGCAGCTCCGCCCGCAGCCCGTCCAGCGCCGCGGCGACGCTCCCCTCCGAACGTCCGTTGACGACGGTGGACGCCCCGGCCCGCGCGAGCCCCGCGGCGATGGCGCGTCCGATGCCCTTGGTGGACCCGCTGACGAAGGCGGTCCGTCCGCTCAGATCGATGTCCATGCCGAGGACCATGCCCGCCCAGCCGCCTCCTGCGCATCGGATGCCGAATTTCTGCGCCCGCGACGACTCTTCTGCCTCGCGCTCCTCGCCTCCGCCGCCAGGAGCCGGCTCAGCTCGTTCGCCCCGAGCTTGGCCGTCCTCGCCCTCGGCCGGATCGTATCGGGCGCGGCCACGATCCCGTTCTATCGATCATCGCGGTCACCCTGCTGGTGCCCACCAACCGCCGCGGGTTCGCGATCGGCGTCGTCTCCGCGGGCTCCAGGATCGGCACCGCCGTCGGACCCGCCGTCGGCCAGCTCTTCGGCTGGTCGGCACTTCTCTGGCTGACGCTCGTCCCCTCCCTCGCACTGCCGCGCGGCCATGCGCGTGCTGCCCGCCAACGCCCCGACCGGCGCGTCCCCGTTCGACCTCGCGGGCGGTGTCCTCCCTCAGCCTCGGCAGCGGGCTCCTGCTGTTCGGCATCACGCAGGCGCAATTCACCGGCCCGTCCTTCCCAACACCTTGGGGCAGCCCCCTGGCGACCGCCCTCGTACTCATCGGACGGCGCACCGTCCGCTCCCCGCACCTGTCCGTCTCGCCCGCGCTGTTAGCCAACCGCGTCTACCGCACCGTCTTCTCGCCCTACTGATCGCCTGCTGCCTAGGCCCCCACCCACCCGTCCGCGGCCGTCCTGTCGGCCCGCCCGGACGAGGTCCGCTAGAACGCTCGGGACGAGAAGCCCCGACCGCTACGCGGGGTGACGCGGACGGCGACACAATCAGTCGCAACCGGGGCGCGTCCCGAGATGTGCCCCGGCCCTGGTCCATCCGCCCACACGGCGTCCGACCGGAACCGGCCAAGCCGGTCAAGTACGCCATCGGCACCCGAGAAAATGGCCACCCGCGAAGCCCGCGCCGAACGGACACGGGCGGGATCTGCCGAGGCCAAGGGGGGCCGTCTGTGTCCGGACGTCACGCGCTTCTCATCGGGGTTCCGCAGTGCGATGACGACCGGTTCAGCGAGATCGGCGATGTCGTGCGCAACGACGTCGACAGCATGCGTCGGGCGCTGGAGCCCTCCGGCTACGCGGTGACCACCTTCGGCGTGGACGACGGCGGCCCCGAGCCGACGAGGACGCGCATCCGGCGCGAGATTCGCACGGCGTGCAGCCAGGCTCCCCGCGACGGTGTGTTGCTGCTGTACTTCTCCGGCCACGGCATCAGCGTCGACGGGCGGGAACACCTCGTGCCCAGCGATGCGGACACGACGGACCCGCGGAGCCTGGTGCCTGTCACTCCAGACGATCTGGCCGACTGCCGCGCCCGACTCGTGGTCTTCTTCGTCGACGCCTGCCGAGACGATCCAGCCCGCAAAGAAGCGCCCGCCCCTGTCGGCGGCAGCATCCCCTACCCGGCAGGCGGTTCGTTCGTCCTCGTCAATGGTTGTGAACCCGGCCAGCGCTGTCACTACACAGACACCTACAGCATCTTTACCCAGGCGCTCTCACAGGTCTTGGATCGTCGCCATCCCGCTCGTGCACTGTCGGAGGTCATCGACGAGGTCACTCGGGAGATCCGCCGCCGCGCAAAACGCAACGAGGAATTGCAGCAGTCCCCGGGCGTCCCGCATCCGGCCATGCTCCGCGACGCCGCGGACGTACCGATCTGCGATGGCGACGAGCTGACCGGCGCCTGGCGGCGGGCAGCCGATACCACCGGCCTGTGGGCGTACTGCGCCGATGAGCCCTCACATTTCGACGGCGCCCGCGAAGCCGTCCTGTCTTTGGTCGAGAACTGTGGTCGCGGCTGCGGCGAAGCTTTCGACGTGCTGCGATCCCGCACCGGGATCGACGATCCGTGGTTCGATCAGAACTACCCCATCCGCGTTCTCGAACGGATGACGTCTCTGCTCGGCGAACCGGCGCAACTCCGTCCGGCCGAGGCCGCGGTCCTGATCGCCGCCCCCTTTCTTCGCGAAGTCGTACTCGCCGAGGGCATCCGGCTGGCGGCGGGCATCGCGCCCACCGACTTCACACGCACCTACCGGCAGGGGGCGCGCACCGACCTGGAGATCACGCACGAGATGCACCAGCAGATCGTCCGCCGTGCGGATGGGCTGGGGCGCCGGGGCCGAACGGAGGAACGGGATGCGCTGGCGATGTGGCTCGTCCACCAGTGGCTCACCACACGCCAGTCGGTCTGGCAGAGTGCCCTCGCGCGCGACTGTTACCGGCGAGGCGCACGGCTGCTCGGCGGAGCCGCGATGGGCATGACAGCAGGCGAGACCGAGAAGCTGATGGAGGCGCTACTCCGTGCGGTCGGAGCCCGTCCTGCGGACTCGGTAGTCATGGAACGGCTCAACGCCGACCACCTCGACGGCCGATGGCGGGCGCTCGCCGGTGTCCTCTGGCTGAGCGGCACCATCGCCGCGGACCTGCGCCGGATGCCCGCAGTCATCGCCGACCACATCGGCACCCGCATGGAACTGCCTCTGTCCACGGTCAAGAACGCCGCCGACCGGCTCACCTGGACACGCCGGAGCGACGGTGCCCTCGACCTGCGGATGCCGTGCGACCATCCGGCGCAGCATGCGGCGTTCGACGACATGGTCGCCCGCGCGAGCCGGGCTCGCGACACCATAGCGCGGCTGACGATCGACGCCCGGATCGATGAGGCCTTGCCGCTTCGGTTCACCGCGCGCGGCCTGCGTCCCGAACGGCGTCCGGACGACGCTCCCGCGTTCGAAGTGCCGATCTCACGTTTCCACCTTGCGGAGGACAAGGTGCGCGAACTGCTGATGGGCCGCCAACTGTACGACGATCCAGCGCTCGCGATCCGGGAGCTATATCAGAACGCCCTCGACGCATGCAGGTACCGTGACGTTCGTCTGGAAGGCCTTCGCCGCTCCGGGAAGTTTCCGGGGACATGGACTGGGTGCATTTCGTTTCGCCAGGGATTCGAGGGCGACCGCGAGTACATCGAGTGCGAAGACAACGGTGTCGGGATGGACATCGAGACGCTAAAGCAGGTCTTCGCGAACGCGGGCGAGCGGTTCGTCTACCGGGAGTCCTTCCGAGCCGAGCAGGCCGCCTGGCAGGATCTGGACCCACCGCTACAACTTATCTCCAACAGTCAGTTCGGTGTCGGAGTGTTCAGCTACTTCATGCTTGCCGACGAGATCACCTTGGTGACCCGCCCGGTGGGAACGAACGGAATCGTGGCGGATGCAGCGTCGCGCGTCGATATCGCCAGCAGTGGCAGCATGTTTCAGATCACGACCGCCGACGAACTACCGGCCGGTGGCACCCGCGTGCGTCTATACCTCACGGGCGACGACGAGCACATGTCGGTCCTCACCACCATGCGAAAGTTGCTGTGGATCTCCGACTTTCTGGTCGAAGTCACCGATCACGACTCGACGACAGAAATCTGGAAACCCCGCGAACTGCGTTACCTGGACGAGACGGCCGAATCACTCAGGTACGGGGAGGACCTCTGGTGGGTCTCGGGCGACGGCGGACTTGCCGCAGACGGCATCCGGACCAACGAAGAGTTCTTCGGCCTGCTTGTGAACCTGCGCGACACTCGGCGCCCGCAGTTCACCGTGGACCGCAAGAAACTGCGCAAGTGGGATCGAGTATGGGTCCGGGAGCAGATATCGCATTCTCTCCCAGACTTGATTAATTGGCCCGGCTTCACCCTCTCCTGGCTATGGCAGGTCGCCGAGTCCAACCCGGAGATCGCGCAGCAGATTTTCGAGTACGCCGTGGCGGAGAGAGTTTCCGTTCCGGTCGGTAGCGCCTGGGGTCACGGCGCCGAGGTCGTCCTGAACGATATGGGATGCCTGCCCTACGATCAAGAACTCTTCAAGCCCGAGAACTGGCTGCGTTACTTCGCACGCTGGTTCGCCGCATGGCGAGCAGGCCGCTGGGCTCGGCTAGTGGGCGCGCACCCCAACACGCAGACGACGCCGCAGGTGATCACCGGTGACGGCCTTCCCATTGTCGAGCCGATCGACGGGGAATTGCTGGGAAACATATCCCATTTCCATCGAGACGATGCTGCCCAGGTCGACGACATCCTACTGGCCACCGTACATGACCGGCAGCCGATGAATGCCAGAATGCGGCGCTTGCGACGCTATTCCAGTGTTGGCATGAACTTGTCCAAGATGCGCGACTGCCCATCCTTGGACATAACGATCGATAAGCGTAGCCACTTCCCACTGGTTCGCGCTTTTGCGGCCTGGTCCCGTCCGGGCGAGCCCCCGCACCGCGTGGTCGCCGGCTGGCTCGTCAAGACGTCGGCCGAACTTGATCTTCCGCTTGGGCAAGTGCTCGCGCGAGCTGCGGAGTTCATGCCACAAGACTGGTCGGAGCCCGACATCGCTCTCGGAGAACTTTCCGACCGCACCTGCACCAATGCCGACGCCAAGCTGGTTTCGGTCGACCTGGACGGATTTCCTCCCTGGATCGATTCTCCGCTCGGTCCGCTGCACATCGTGGAAGCGAGCAGCGCCCTCGGACGTGATGTGGCGCAGGTTCTCGACTTGTGCGACACCTTCGCCCCCTTGGGCATCGAGGTCGAAAGCCGGGAGAGCTACCCCGCCGACCTCACCCCAGTGGAGGTCGAGGCCCTTCATCACGTACGCACAATCGGCGAATCGCTTGAACCACTTCAACTCGTGTTGATCGCCTCCAAGGTGAGAACGACGGTGGGTGAAGTCCATGTGGGTCTCGCCCGACTGGAATCACGCGGCCTCCTCAAACTCCCAACTCTCCTCGAGGGCAACGACTACGCACCAGGGATCGACGACCTAGAGTTCATCGAGACGACAATGATGCGGCGAGTCACTTATCAGCGCACTCGCATTTTTACCCCGGAAAAACCATGCGTGACGCTTACACAAATCATTCACGCACGCCATTCATCGCAACGCCGTATCACACAGGCCACCAAACTGATACCCTTCGCACGGTCAAGCTCACCCGTCTCCTGGCCCGAGTTGGTCGACCTGGCCGGAGACCTTTGGTGTTCCGTAACCGACGCCCACACTGCACTCCTCGCGACGTTCCCGGCCACGGAAATGCCGACAATGATCGCGGAAAGTAAGGACATATATCCGCACGCCGAACTCAACATGGCCTTACTATCCCATTGGCTCGAGCGCCACGGCCCTGCGGCTTGGGCAATTACTCCTGGGGGCATCGTCGGAGGAGCAACCACCTTCGGCCAGTCAGTGGGAGGCTTCCTGGGAATACTCGAACCCTACCGAAAACTGGGAGCACCACTCCCAAATCTACCCCCGGACCTCCACGCGGAACTCAATCAGATTTTTCCCGACGAATACGACAAGGACATACTCAAGTCATTCAACGAACATGACAGCGATTTCTACATATCAGAGTTCGACGCACTCACGCTGACTCAGATATCTGGTCGGCTCGGCATGCAACCGTCCGAAATTCACCGGCGCCTGACACAGTTCGTGCCGATCGGGGTCGATCTCAATTACCCAACCGACCACGTTCCCGACGAGATCGTGCGGTGGCAGGACCTGTTGCTCCTCACCAGGTTCTTCGACGGACACGAGCCCGCCATCGCCGGACGGGTTACGCGCGAGCATCTCCGGCAGGCGGCCGAGGAAACCGAGGAGTCGGAGTCGTGGATCGTCGACCGCCTCAAGCTCTACGCACCATTGTTCGAGCTCGATCTGGGGGACGTCGTTGACTGAGATCGATCACCACCGCGACATCGCGTACGTCGAGACGGGCTTCGGCGTTCGCAGCGAGTTCACAGTCACCTCCGTGCCCGAAGGGATCGAGGTCGCCGGAGCCTGTCCGGCCTGCGGGGGCCGGACGATCATGCGCTTCGAACGGGGGATGCCCGGAGGCACGAAGGGGTTCTTCAGCCGACGAACCGAGTCCACATTCCCGAAGGACGCCACCGTGTTCTGCGACTGCGGCCACATGCACGCCGACCGTCCCGAGTTCGCGATCGACAACGGTTGCGGAGCGTTCTGGGAAGTCGAGTTGCCGTGAGCCAGAGCCTCGACCGCAAGCGCTGGGCGCAGAAGGCACAGCAGCTCAAGTTCACGCAGCTTGATACCGCCCGCAAACAGGCGGAGGGGTGGCGCACTGGTCTGGGCGGTCTCACGGCGCTGCTGAGTGCCGTCCTCATCGTGAAGGGGCGCGACAACATCACCGCGCTCACGCCGGCATTCCGCTGGGGCGTCGCCATCCTGCTCGGGGCCGCCCTCCTGATGCTCGTGATCGCGACGCTCCTCGCCGTCCGAGCGGCGTCGGGGCGCCCGGGGGAGAACTTCGAGATCAGGGGCGAGACACTCCGGGCATGGACGATGGCCGAGGTCAGGCGGATATCGACGTCGATCCGGTGGGCGGCCCGGCTGGCGACGCTGGCGATCGTGTGCGTGGCGGCCGCCGTCGGCTGCACGTGGCTCGGGCCTGAGGAGAAGCCGTCGACCCCGTTGATGGACGTCCAGCACGACAGCGGACGCACGTGCGGTGAGTTGCTCGGGATCGATGCCCGCAACCTGGTCGTGAAGGAGAAGTCGGCGGCCGCGCCACGTGTGATCCCTGCGGGCACCGTCGTGACGATGCACCGGGTCACCAACTGCAAGTAACCTCATGCGCCGACAATCCGACCGGCGCCCCGGTCACCCAGGATCCGAAGAACATCCGGTGCCTGAGCAGCCGCCCACGCCCACTGACTCAGCGGTTCCCCAGCGTGGCCACATGGAAACAGGAAGGCGAATCGTCGCTGATCCCCGTGGCAACCCCAGGAACCATGGAAAGTGGCAAGGACGCCGACGAAGGACGCCCATGTGGTCCCCCGCACCGCTGGCGTGCACCCACCCGCATCGCAAATTCCTCGCGCTCGTACAGCCTGCCGCATCTCCAGCCGATCGGCTGCAACGCCCAAGCCAGCGGGTCTGGTCGCGCATCGCCCTCTGAGTCGAGGACGAGACGTGAATCCTTTGACATCCCTCGACGCGAGGTGCGTTACTGCGGCGCGGACTCCCTTCGGCCGTCCGGTCGCGGTATATCACCTGGAGTCCTTACGCGGCCCGACCCGCCCTGCATCTCCGTCCTCCTGTCGGAGGTCGCTCTTTTGCTCACTCCGCCGCCTCTCCGACTCGGCCAGTTCGAGAAACTGGAGAAGGCCGCAGCTCTACCGCACGTCACCCTTCGGCTGCTCATGACCGATGCGGGTCCTCAGGAAGGGCTCGGTGGCACGTTCCACCTGTTCAGCGCCCCAGAGCGAGAGGTCGGGTTCGTCGAGACCCCCGCGCGCGGAAGACTGGTGACCGAAATGGGCGACCTGCGTAGACTCACCATTGCGTTCGATCGAACGAGCGGGCGCGCGCTCTCCCCCGAGGCCACCCGTGCCAGGCTCCGAGAAATGACCGAGGCTCAGCAATGACCCAGTGGCGAAAGTCCGTCCATAGCGCCGATTCCGGGCAAGAGGGCTGCGTCGAGTTGGCTCGTCTTCCCCTCGCGATCGGCGTCCGGGACAGCAAGGCTCCCGATGCCGGGCACCTGGTCCTGTCGCCGTCAAGCTTCGCCGAACTCGTGACGCGGGTGAAGCGCGGTGAACTCCACTCCTGACCTCTACTTCGATCCGGTGCCGCTGCTCGGTGACGCACGGGAGTCGTTCGGCGGGCGGTGGCGCGCCCGGAAATGGCTCAACGTGCCCGGCCCGTTCTACGGGGCGATACCGACAACTGCGGTACCGGACGGCTCAATGCCCCGGAGCTCGTGCTCTACGAGGCCGAGTACTTCACCGAGTACGTCTACCGCCAGCCCCGGACGCCGCAGGAACTCGCGCGGCTCGTCGACGCCGCCGAGGAGGACCCCTTCGTCGGCTACGGGTGCGACGGCGACGAGCACTGGACGCCGACGACCGTCCGGGAGTGGTGGCGGGATCGGGGCCGAATCCGGGAGTACCTGGAAAACCACCGGCGTGCTTGGGAGGAGGACGACGCGCGGTCGGGGCAGGGGACGGCCGCCGCCGCCCGCGGCTACGCCGCGTACCTCGACGGGGAGTTGGGCATGCATCTGCGGGTCTATCTCTTCTGGCTGGAAGAGGGGCGGTCTCCCGCGCCGACGGATCGGCTGCCTCCGCTCGCGGCGCGGTCCGTGGCTTAGCCTGCCGGGGAATCCTCGGGATGGGAGAGCGCCATGGGCAAGCTGGACGGCAAGGTCGCGTTCATCACCGGAGCGGCGCGGGGGCAGGGACGGAGCCATGCGGTGCGGCTCGCGCGGGAGGGCGCGGGGATCGTCGCGACCGATACGACGGCGAAGGCGGCGAGCGTCCCGTATCCGCTGGCCACGGCCGAGGATCTGACCGAGACGGTGCGTCTGGTCGAGGCCGCCGGGGGGCGGATCGTCGCCCGCGACGCCGATGTCCGCGACTCTTCGGCGTTGGCGGCCGCCGTCGAGGCGGGGGTCGCCGAGTTCGGACGGCTCGACATCGTCCTCGCCAACGCGGGCATCTCCGCGCCCGCGCCGACGCTGGAGATGAGCGAGGACACCTGGCAGGAGATGATCGACATCAACCTGACCGGCGTGTGGAAGTCGCTCAGGGTTTCGGTGCCGCACGTCGTCTCCGGGGGGCGGGGCGGCGCGGTCGTCATCACGAGTTCGATCGCCGCCTTCCACGCGAACGAGAACCTCGCGCACTACTCCGCCGCGAAGGCGGGCCTCGTCATGCTGATGAAGGTCATGGCGAAGGAGCTCGCCCCGCACGGCATCCGGGTGAACACCGTCCACCCGACGACGGTCGCGACCCAGATGGTCCTCAACGACGCCACCTACCGGTTGTTCCGGCCCGATCTGGACGAGCCCACGCGTGCGGACTTCGAGGAGGCGGCGCGGGCCGTCAACCGGCTTCCGGTCACCGCGCTCGAATCGGACGACGTCTCCAACGCCGTCCTGTACCTGGTCAGCGACGACGCCAAGTACGTCACCGGCACCACGCAGGTCCTCGACGCGGGTGCGGCCCTGTAGGTCAGCCGAGGACGAACGGGATCTTCGCGGCGCCCAGTGTGTTCTTCTCCCGGACGGTCGGGGCGCGGCGTCCGGTGCCGATCAGCAGCGCGTCGGTGTCGGTGAACGCGGCGGGGAACGGGAAACCGGCGATCTCCTCCAGCAGCGCGCGGGCCGCCGCGAGGGTCGCGGGCGGCGGGCCGGGGACGGACGGCAGGTGCGCGATCAGGTCGAGGTGGTGCAGGGTCCATTCGAGGACGTACGCGGACAGGTAGTCGCCCGCGGTCAGCACCTTGTCCTGCGTGCTCACCCGGACGGACGGGTCGGCGAGTGCGGCGGCGCGGCCCGCGGCCGAACCGACGTCGTCCAGGTGGAACTTGAGCAGCCGCGGCTCGCCGTAGGCGGCGGCGAGCCGGGGGATCAGCGCGTCGAGCGGGTCGTCGCCGGTCGGCGGGTCGACGAGGTTCCAGTAGGTCGCGGCGTTCGCGGTCGGTTCGGTGTCGGCGGGCGTGACCAGCGTGATCAGGACGTCCTGGGCGTCGATGACCAGGTGGCACACGAGGTCGCGGACGAGCCAGCCGGTGCATCCGGACGGGTGCGCGAAGTGCTCGTCCGGGAGTTCGGCGACCGCCGCGAGCAGCGCCGTCCAGGAGCGCGTGAACAGTTCCATTCAGGGGATCCTGGCGGCGGCGCAGTACATCGAGACGTCCTCCACGCTGGGGCGCTGCTCCGGCGGGGTGTCGGGGCGCCAGTCGACGACGGACGTGACGCCGGGGTCGATGAGGTCGAGTCCGTCGAAGAAGCGGGCGAACTCGGCGCGGCTGCGGAGCCGGAACGGGACGCCGCTGCGGGCGTTCGTCTCCTCGGCGGCGGCGTACTCGTCGGGGGTGAGGTGGTCGCCGGTGGCGTGCGTGATGACGATGTGGCTGCCGGACGGGAGCGCGTCGACGAGCTGCGCGACGAGCCCGTACGGGTCCTCGTCGTCGGTGATGAAGTGCATGATCGCGACGAGCATCAGCGCCGTCGGACGGGACGGGTCGAGGGTCGCGGCGAGTTCGGGCGCGGCGAGGATCTTCGCGGGGTCGCGCAGGTCGGCGTCGATGTAGGCGGTGCGGCCCTCGGGCGAGCTGGTGAGGAGGGCCCGCGCGTGGACGAGGACGACGGGGTCGTTGTCGACGTAGACGATGCGGGCCGCCGGGTCGACGGACTGGGCCACCTCGTGGACGTTGCCCGCCGACGGCAGGCCGGTGCCGATGTCGAGGAACTGCGCGACGCCGGCGTCGCGGGCGAGGTACCGGACGGCGCGGGCCATGAACTTGCGGTTCTCGCGGGCGGCTAGCGCGACGGTCGGGAAACCGGAGGCGACGGTGTCGGCGGATTCGCGGTCGACCGCGAAATTGTCCTTGCCGCCCAGCCAGTAGTTGTACCGGCGCGAAGGGTGAGCCTTCGTCGGATCGATCCCCGGCGAACCGTCCTATGGACGCCTCCCGTAGTTTTGGACCACTTTAATGCGGACGGCCGCACGACCGGCACGGGGATGCCGCGAAATGCTGGCGGACGTGCCCGCGAGCAGGCAAGATCGTCTCCGCTGGGCGCCGACGAGCCGGGAGACATCGCCGTGGACATCTTCTACAGCCCCTTCGACTTCGAAATCCAGGACGACCCTTACCCGGTGTACGCGAGTTTGCGCGAAGAGTCGCCGGTCTACCGGAATGACAAGGACGATTTCTGGGCCCTGTCGCGGCACGCGGACGTCATTGCGGCGCTGAAGGACACGGACCGTTTCTCTAGCGTCAACGGGTTGCGGCTGGAGCCCGCTTTCTGGGGGCCGGAGGCCGAGAAGTTCTTCTCGTTCGTCGCGATGGACCCGCCGCGCCACACCCGGATGCGCGGCCTGGTGTCGCGGGCGTTCACGGCGCGGCGCGTCCGGGAGCTGGAGCCGCGCATCCGGGAGATCGCCCGGGAGTGCGTGCGGCCGCATCTCGACGGCGACGCGTTCGACATGATGACCGACGTCGCGGCGCGGTTCCCGACGGACGTGATCTCCGAGCTGGTCGGCGTCCCGGAGGCCGACCGGGACATGGTCCGCGACCTCGGCATGGCGATCATGTACCGGGCCGAGGAGGGCGACGACCTGCCGCCGGAGGCGCTGCAGGCGATCGGCGCGCTCGTCGGGTACTACACCGAGCTGACGATCGAGCGGGGCCGGGAGCGCCGGGACGATCTGCTGTCGGGGCTGATCGATGCGTCCGAGGGCACCGACCGGCTCACCCCCGAGGAGATCGTCGGGGTGCTGATCCTGCTGGTCGGGGCGGGCATCGAGACGACGATGCTGCTGCTCGGCAACGCGTGGAACGCGGCGTGGCGGCACCCGGACGCGCGCGCGGCGGCGTTCGGCGGGCGGATCCCCGACTGGATCGAGGAGACGCTGCGCTGGGACCCGCCGACGCAGGCGATCGCCCGCACCACGACCGCGGACGTCGACCTGCACGGCACGACGATCCCGGCGGACGCGCGGATCCTGCTGCTCACCGGGAGCGCGAACCGCGACCCCCGGGTGTTCGCCGATCCCGACCGGTTCGACCTCGACCGCGACACGTCGGCGACGCTGGCGTTCGGCAACGGGCGGCACCACTGCCTGGGCGCGAACCTCGGACGGCTGGAGGCCCGGATCGCCTTCGAGGAGATCACCGGCCTCGTCGCCGACTACGAGATCGACGAGGCGAACGCCAGGCGCGTCCGCTCGTCCAACGACCGGGGCTTCGAGTCCCTGCCGTCCCGCATCACGCGCCGCCGCTGACACGGCCGGGGGGCGCAGAGCGATCATGGAACGCCGCTGCGTCAGGAGTTCTTACGGGCCGCGAACGTAACGATCTTCGTTCTCCCAGGTGGGCCCGGCGGTCATTACCTTCGGCGGCATGTCACAGATGAAGATCCGCCGCCGGGCGGGCCTGGGAGCCGCGGCCTCCGCGCTCCTGCTGCCCGCCGCCTTCGCCGCCGCCCCGTCCGCCGCCGCCGACACGGGCCCGCAGGTCGCCTCGACCAGCGTCTCGCCCGCCGTGATCACGGCGGGCGGGCAGGCGCTGCAGACCGTCCGGCTGACCGCGCCCGCGCCCGCGGGCGGGCTCGGCGTCGAGGTGCTCAGCGTCGGGTTCGCCGACGGCAACTACCGGTACTCCACCGACGGCGGGCACGTCAGCGTCCCCGAAGGCCAGACCAGTGTCACGTTCCCGATCCGGCTGGAGGCGTACGGGGACGAGACCGTCGTCCCGCTGGTCGCGCGCCGCGACGGCGTCTCCGCCGGGACGGCGGTGACGGTGCGGCCGCTCGACTGGCGCGAGCAGACGGTGACGGACGTCGATCTCGACGTCCCCGGGGACGCCAAGGCGGTCGTCGCGGGCACGAAGGTCACCGGTTCGGTGGAGCTGGCGGCCCCGGCCGGGGTCGGCGGGACGTCGGTGGACCTGCGCGTCGCGCACGTGTCCGGTCTCCCCGGCAGCCCCACGCCGAAGATCCCGCGTTACACGGTCGTCCCCGCCGGCAGCACCCGCGGCACCTTCACGATGGAGTACCCGGCCGTGCCGGTCAGCGGCATCGGCATCACCGACGTCGCGGCCGACCTCGGCCACTCGGCCATGCGGGTCGCGCCGCTGCTGGTGCCGAAGCAGTACACGGTCGGCGTCGTCCGCGAGCTGCGCGCGGGCGCGGAACAACCTCGGGGCCGTGGGCCTGGGCGACCGCTGGCACCCCTTCGGCGCGGTCATCGAGCTGACCAGCGACACCCCGGGCGTGACGGTGCCGGCGAAGATCGAGATCCCGGCCGACGAGGTGGGCGAGAACTTCCCCATCACCGTGGACGACTCGGTCCCGGCGGGCACGAAGGTGCGGATCTCCGCGAAGTGGGTCCTGTCCACCGCCGGGACGGTCACCACCGAAGCGGTCGTCGCCGGATAGCGGGCACGGTCCGGAACGCGAGCTTTCACTCCCGCGGGGGCGGGTAGGCAGAGTGCGTCCCCCTTCACGAGGAGCGATTCTGTGGCGTTGCGGATCGAGGACTACGGGCTGCTGGGCGACCTGGAGACGGCCGCGCTCGTCGGCAGGGACGGGTCGATCGACTGGCTGTGCCTGCCGCGCTTCGACTCGCCCGCGTGCTTCGCCGCCCTGCTGGGCGACGAGCACGCGGGCTTCTGGCGGATCGCGCCCGCCGCGGGCGGGCTGTGCACGCGGCGCCGGTACCGGGGCGACTCGCTGATCCTGGAGACCGAGTGGGAGACCCCCGAGGGCACGATCCGGCTGATCGACGCGATGCCGCGGCGCGGCGAGGCGGCGGACGTCGTCCGGATCGTCGAGGGCGTCAGCGGGCGCGTCCCGGTGCACATGGCGCTGCGGCTGCGGTTCGACTACGGGCGGATCGTCCCGTGGGTGCGGCACCGGGACGGGCAGCTCAACGCGATCGCGGGGCCGGACGCGGCGTGGCTGGAGACGCCCGTGGAACTGGTGGGCCGCGACGAGACGACCTACGCCGACTTCGCGGTGTCGGCGGGCGAGCGGGTGCCGTTCGTCCTGACCTACCGGCCGTCGCACGAGCCGCGCCCGCACGCGGTGGACCCCGAGCGGGCGCTGGCCGACACCGAGGCGTTCTGGGCCGACTGGATCGGGGACTTCGATTACGCGGGGCGCTGGCCGGACGCCGTCCGGCGGTCGCTGATCACGTTGAAGGCGCTGACGTACCACCCGACGGGCGGGATCGTCGCGGCGGCGACGACGTCGCTGCCCGAGCAGCTCGGCGGGTCCCGCAACTGGGACTACCGGTTCTGCTGGCTGCGGGACGCGACGTTCACGCTGCAGGCCCTCCTCGGCACGGGGTTCGTCACGGAGGCGAAGGCGTGGCGGGAGTGGCTGCTGCGGGCCGTCGCGGGCGAACCCGCCGACCTGCAGATCATGTACGGGATCGACGGGACGCGGCGGCTCCCCGAGTACGAGCTCGACTGGCTCGGCGGGTACGAGGGCGCGGCGCCGGTGCGGATCGGGAACGCGGCGTCCGGCCAGTTCCAGCTGGACGTGTGGGGCGAGGTCCTCGACGGGCTGCACCTCGCGCGGGAGGCGCGGATCGAGGCGGAGGAGACCGCGTGGGACGTCCAGCGAGCCCTGCTCGACTTCCTGGAGGGCCACTGGGACGACCCGGACGACAGCCTGTGGGAGGTCCGCGGGGATCCGCGGCACTTCGTCCACTCGAAGGTGCTGGCGTGGGCGGGCGTCGACCGGGGCGTGCGGGCGGTGGAGCGGTACGGGATGGACGGGCCCGCCGACCGGTGGAAGGCGCTGCGGGACCGCATCCACCGGGACGTCTGCGAGAACGGCTACGACTCCAGGCGCAACACGTTCACGCAGTTCTACGGGTCGGACGGGCTGGACGCGGCGACGCTGCTGATCCCGCAGGTCGGGTTCCTGCCGTGGGGCGATCCCCGGGTCGTCGGGACGGTCGAGGCGGTCGAGCGGGACCTGTACCGGGACGGGTTCGTCCTGCGCTACGACACGAGCGGGGGCGTCGACGGGCTGCCGGGGCACGAGGGCGCGTTCCTGGCCTGCACGTTCTGGTTCGCGGACGCGCTGCACGGCATCGGCCGCCGCGACGACGCGGTGGAGCTGTTCGAGCGGCTCCTCGACCTGCGCAACGACGTCGGGCTGCTCAGCGAGGAGTACGACACGGTGGCCGGACGGCAGGTGGGGAACACCCCGCAGGCGTACTCGCACGTCGGGCTGGTGAACACCGCCCGGCATCTCAGCGGGACGCCGGCCGCGGCGCGCCCGCGAACGTCATAGAGGAGGCGACATGCGCGCGTTGACCGTACTGCCGGGGCAGCAGGGTTCGCTGGCCGTCACGGACGTCCCCGATCCGGAGCCGGGCCCGGACGAGCTGCTCGTCGAGGGACTGGCCGTGGGGGTGTGCGGCACCGACCGGGAGATCGCGGACGGCGAGTACGGGTGGGCTCCCCCGGGACGCGACCGGCTGGTCATCGGGCACGAGTCGCTCGGCCGGGTGGTGCGCGCGCCGTCCGGCGGCGGCTTCTCCCCCGGCGACCTGGTGGTGGGCGTGGTGCGGCGGCCCGACCCGGAACCGTGCGGGGCGTGCGCGCACGGCGAGTTCGACATGTGCCGCAACGGCCGCTACACCGAGCGCGGCATCAAGGAGATCGACGGGTACGCGAGCGAGCTGTGGACGGTCGAGACCGGGTACGCGGTGACGCTCGACCCGCGCCTCGCGGACGTCGGCCTGCTGATGGAACCGGCGACCGTGGTCGCGAAGGCGTGGGAGCAGGTCGAGAAGGTCGGGTCGCGCGCCTGGTTCGAGCCGCGCACGGCGCTGGTGACCGGCGCGGGCTCGATCGGGCTGCTCGCCGCGCTGCTGGGCGTGCAGCGGGGCCTGGACGTCCATGTCCTCGACCGGGTCACCGGCGGCCCGAAGCCGGGCCTGGTCGCCGACCTCGGCGCGACGTACCACCACGACGGCCTCGACGCGGCGGTGCGGGCGGCGAAGCCGGACGTGGTGATCGAGGCGACGGGCGTCGGCGAGCTGGTGTTCGGCGCGATCGGGTCCACCGCCGCCTACGGCATCGTGTGCCTGACCGGGGTGTCGCCCGCGGGCCGGAACCTCACCGTGGACGCGGGCACGCTGAACCGCGACATCGTCCTGGAGAACGACGCGATCGTCGGCTCGGTCAACGCGAACCGGAACCACTACGCGGCCGCGGCGGACGCCCTGGCGAAGGCCGACCTGTCCTGGCTCGGCCGCCTGGTCACCCGCCGCGTCCCGCTGGACGGCTTCGCCGACGCGTTCGACTCCCGTCCCGAGGACGTCAAGGTCGCCGTCACCCTCGGTTCGTAGCGTCCGGCCCGGCGGCGAGCACCTCGGCGTACATCGACAGGCCCTTCGCGACGGCGTTGCGCTGGATCTCCGACGTGCCGGTCAGGACGCGGAACATCCGGACCTTCCGGAACAGGTACTCGACCTCCGACCCCTGGGTGAGGCCCTCCTTGCCGTGGATCTGGACGGCCTCGTCGAGGATCCGGAACGCGGTCTCGGCGACGTACAGCTTGCACATGAACGCTTCGAGGCGGGGCCGGACGCCCGCGTCGAGCGCGGCGATCGCCCCGTACGTCATCGAGCGGGCCGCGTAGTACTCGGTGGCCATGTCGGCGAGCTTGTGCTGGATGGCCTGCAGCTTCAGCAGCGGCTCCCCGTGGACGGTCCGGGTCCGCGCCCGCACGAGCGACAGCTCGATCGCGCGGCGGGCCATGCCGAGCAGCGTCGGGCAGTGCAGGAGCCGGTTGACGGTGACGCGGCCGAGGCCGATGCGCATGCCGTCGCCCTCGGCGCCGATGAGGTTCGCGGCGGGGACGAAGCAGTCGTCCAGGACGACGTCGGCCTCGATGTGCTCGCCCGACATCGGGGTGGCGCCCTCCTCGACGCGGCGGCCGGGGCCGTCGAGGTCGACGAAGAACGCGGAGTAGGAGTTCTCCGTGCCGTCCATGCGGGCGATGACGATCGCGAAGTCGGCGAACGGCCCGGCGGTGCTGAACACCTTGTGGCCGGTGAGCCGGTAGCCGTCGCCGTCGCGGACGGCGGTGGTGCGCATCGCGCGGACGTCCGAGCCGGCGTCGGCCTCGGTCAGCGAGAAGCAGCAGGCCCGCTCGCCGCGCGCGACCGGCAGCAGGTACTCCTCGATCTGCCGTTCGGTGGCGTGCCGGAAGATGTCGCCCGCGCGCAGCGGGCCGCCCATCTCGCCGAGGACGCTGTGCCCGAGCGTCCGGCCGCCCGCCGCGACCTCCTCCTTGAGCGCGGCGAGCCACGTGTGCGAGATGCCCCGGCCGCCGTACTCCTCCGGCAGGTGGATCCCGTAGAAGCCGAGTTCGCGGCTGCGGCGCCAGACCGGTTCGAGGACCTCGCGGGTGAGCCGGGTCGTGCGGTCGATGCCGTGCTCGCGCTCGTAGTCGGCGAGTTCACCGGCGAGGTGGCCGCGCAGGGACGCGACGAGCGCGTGCAGCTCCGGGTCTCCTCGTAGGACGGGCGCAGGGTGAAGGTCGAGAAGCTCACGGCGTCCTCTCAGTTGACGCGCCGGTCGACGCCGGCCCAGAACGGTTCGCGGACGGCCTTGCGATCGACCTTGCCGTTGCGGTTGGTCGGCAGCCCGGCGACGAAGTCGACCGAGCGCGGTTTCTTGTAGCGGTCGAGGCGGGCGGCGCAGAACTCGATCAGCTCGTCGGCGGCGACGCCCGCCCCCTCGGCGCGGACGACGACGGCCTTCACGGCCTCGCCCCACCGCTCGTCCGGGACGCCGATCACGCAGACCTCGCGGACCGCCGGATGCTCGTAGAGGGCCGACTCGACCTCGGTGCAGTAGATGTTGAACCCACCGGAGATGATCATGTCCTTTTTGCGGTCGACGATGAACAGGTAGCCGTCCTCGCGCATCCACGCCAGGTCGCCGGTGTGCACCCAGCCGTCCCGGAACGTCTCCGCCGACAGCTCGGGCTCGCGCCAGTACTCGCGGACGCAGTCCTCGCCCCGCACGACCATCTCGCCGATCTCGCGCGGCGGCAGCTCGCGGC
The DNA here is from genome assembly GCF_001942465.1 of Actinomadura sp. CNU-125. Taxonomy (GTDB): domain Bacteria; phylum Actinomycetota; class Actinomycetes; order Streptosporangiales; family Streptosporangiaceae; genus Spirillospora. Next base: position 8,054 of record NZ_MKJY01000576.1, on the reverse strand, counting down.
CCGCGTCGTCCACGACGCGGATCTCGCTGTCGTAGGCGGCGCGGCCGCAGGACGCGAGCAGCTCGGGGTCGTTCGCGACGGCCTCGGCGAGCGCGGCGCTGCCCAGCCCGGCCACCACGCTCGTCGTCTCGCCGAGCCCGTAGCCCTGCGCGACGATCGGGCCGAACGTCTCCACCGCCTGCCGGAGCCGCTGCGGCGACACCGGCGCGCCGCCGATCCGCAGGCTCGTCAGGCTGGACAGGTCGCGGCCCTCGATCCCCGGGTGGGCCAGCAGCATGTTGAGCATGGCGGGGACGATGAACGTCGCGGTGATCCGCTCCCGCTCGACCGTGTCGAGGAAGACGTCGACGTCCCACGCGGGCAGGATGTGCGCGGTGGCGCCGCCGAACACGCCCGCGAGCAGGCCCATCCCGGGCGCGTGCGTGATCGGCCCGCACGCCAGGTAGCGGACGCCGGGGCGGGAGCGGGAGTCGTCGCTCATCATCTGCTTGCGCATGTTCGCGCGGCGGTTGCCGAACGTCTGCGTCGCGGCCTTCAGCTTGCCCGTCGAACCGGACGTGAAGTGCAGCGTGCAGGGGTCGTCGGCGGAGACGTCGACGGCGACCGGTTCCGGCGTCCCCTCGTCCAGCAGCTCGGCGTAGGTGAGCGGGCGCGCCTCCCCGCCCAGGTTCGCGGGGTCGAACACGACGGGCTCGCACCCGTCGCGGACGGCCGCGAGCGCGTCGTCCGCGTGGGCGGCGTCGAACAGCAGGAGCTTCGCGCCCGCGTAGCCGAGGACGTGCTCGATCTCCCCGCGGCCGAGGCGCGCGTTCACCGGAGCCCGCAGCAGCCCGGCCTTGTAGAGGGCGAACTCGGCCACGACCAGTTCGCCCCGGTTCCAGGCGAGGGACGCGACGGCGTCGCCGGGCCGCAGGCCGCGGGCGAGCAGCGCCGACGCGAGCCGGTTCGCCTCGTCCTCCAGCCCCCGGAACGTCCACACGCGCTCGCCGCAGACGACCGCCCGTTCGTCCGGCCAGTACCGCGCGGCGCGCTCAGGTAGGTCCCCAGATTCATCCGCACACTCCATACCGTTCGACCAATAGCAGACAGAGTGTTCAGAAACGTAAATCTTGTCAAGACCTCTCTACACTTGGACGCCCGGCGAGACGAAGGACGACGATGGCTGAGGACAGGCGGACACGGCGGACGCGCAAGGCGCTGCGCGACGCCCTGGTGGGACTCGTGCTGGAGCGCGGCTACGCGTCGATCACCGTCGAGGACGTCACCGAGCGCGCCGACATCGCCCGCGCGACCTTCTACAGCCACTGCCGCGACAAGGACGACCTGTTCACCCGGCTCACCAAGGACCTGCTGGACGAACTGGGCGCGCGGCAGCGGCCGCTGATCGCGGAGAACGCGGTGGGCTTCACCGGGAAGCCCGTCCTCGAACTGCTGCGGCACGCGGAGCTGGAGCGCGACCTCTACCGGATCATCCTGCGGGGCGAGGGCGACGGGAAGCCGCTGCGGATGTTCGTCGAGTCGTGCGTCCGGGTGACCGCCGACGAGTTCCGCAGCCGGTCCGAGCGCAACGGCGTCGAACCGCGCCTCGACCCCGGGCTGCTCGCCCGGGCCTGGGTGGGCGAGCAGACGGCCGTCCTGCAGTGGTGGCTGGAGATCGACGACCCCCGCCCGCCGGCCGAGGAGGTCGCCCGGATGCTGCTCGATCTGGCCGTCCACGGCCGGTACTGGGCCAGCGGATTCGACCTGCCCGCCTGACCCGGCGACCCGTACCGGCACGGACCTCCGCGCCCCCGGCCGCGACCGGCCGGGGGCGTTCGCGTGCGCCGACCCCTTGAGGACGCGGGAAATGTGACGTAGATTGCCCGACACTTTGAACGTAACTGAACTCTTTGTTCAGGAACGGGTGTCTGGAGACGTGATGACCCCATGACCGCCGACGAAATCCTGTCCCTGGTCCTGCTGCTCGCGGTGTTCGCACTGGCGATCTGGCGGGACGTCAACGTCGGGCTCGTCGCACTGCCCGCCGGGCTGCTGCTCGCCAAGATCACCGGCGTGCCGGGCGAGCAGGCGCTCGCCGCCTTCCCCGTCCAGATCGTCGTGCTGATCATCGGCGTGATGTACCTGTTCGGCCACGCCCAGCGCAGCGGCGCCATCGACCGGCTCGTGCACCTGGTGATCCGCGCGTCCGGCGGCCGCGACTGGATGCTGCCGTGGTCGATGTTCCTGACCGGCGCGGTGCTCAGCGCGATCGGCACGCTGCCGAGCGCGACCGTCGCGATCGTCCTGCCCATCGCCATGCGGCTGGCCCGCAACCGCGGCATGGACCCGGTCATCATGGCGGTCGTCGCCTGCGCGGGCGCCGGCGTGGGCGGCTTCTCGCCGCTGTCGCCGTGGGGCGCCATCGTCCGGCAGCTCGCCGAGAAGCAGGGCGCGGACTTCTCCCCCACCGGCCTCTTCCTCGGCCTCGCCGCGATCAAGACCTGCACCGCGATCCTCACGTACCTCCTGCTGAAGAAGGTCATTCGCCGAGGCAAACCCACCCCCGCACCGGCCCTCGCAACCGCAGACGCCGGAACCACCCCCGCCCCCGCGACCGCCCTCGCATCGGCAGAAGCCGGAGGCGCCGAAGACGCCGCCTCGACCGCAGAAGCCGGACGCGCCGCGCGACCGCAGAAGCCGGACGCGCCCGCGCGACGGGCAGACGCCGGAGGCGCCCCCGCGACCGCAGACGCCGGAACCACCCCCGGGGACGGCGCTTCGGACGCCGCATCTGCGGGAGCCGGGCGTCCCCCCGCCCGGCCCGAGGAACGAGGGCCGGGCGCGTCCTCCCCATTGCGCGGTTACGAACTCGGGTCGATGGTGGGGATCGGCGCCTTCCTCGTCATGGTGCTCGCGCTCGGGACGAACCCGCTGTTCGCGTCGCTCCTCGTGGGGCTCGTCCTGCACCTGGTGTTCAAGCCCGACACCCGGCGGGTCATCGGGGACCTGCCGTGGGGCGTCGTCGTCCTGACCGCCGGAGTGCTGGTGTACGTGGGGGTGCTGGAGCGGGTCGGGACGCTCGACGCGCTCGCCGGGCACCTCGGCGGGATCGACGCCGCGCTGCTGACCGTGCTGGCGATCGCGTACCTGGCGGCGCTGTTCGCGACCGTGGAGTCGTCGACGGTCGCGGTGCTCGGCGTGATCGTCCCGCTCACCGCGACGGCGCTGCCGCACCAGTCGTCCGCCGGGTTCACCGCGCTGCTCATCGCGATCTGCGGGGTGATCGGCGCGGTCGGGATCAGCCCGATGCACCTCGGCGGCGGGCTCGTCCTCGCGAACACGAGCGAGGAGGAGAACCCGCGGGTGTTCCGGTGGCTGCTCGGCATCTCGCTCGCCGCGGCGGCCGTCCTGCCGCTGCTGTTGCTGCTGGTCCCGCTGGGCGTCGGGGTGTGACGGTCAGTCGTCCGGCAGCAGCCGGGTGAGCAGCCGCGAGACGGCGACGGCGCCGAGCATCGCCTCGCCGCGGCGCTCGCACACCGCGACCATCGGGCTGCGGGCCTGGTCCATGACGCTGGCGATCTCCATGACGGTCGCGTCGGCGTCGACGACCGGCAGCGGGAGCCGGTCGTCGCGGAGCAGGTCGGCGACGGTCCGCTCGGCGAGCCGCGCGCACAGCCGGTCGGCGTGGCCCTCGTCGTAGACGCGGGCGAGGTTGGGGTCGTCCCGGACGTACCGCGGGATCAGCAGGCGCAGCAGCCGCGAGCCCGGCAGGACGGCCACGGGACGGCCCCGCGCGTCGGCGACGAGCAGCGCGGGGAGCCCGTGCCGGGCGAGCAGCCGGGCGGCGTCCAGGGCGCTGTCGTCCGGCGTGACGGTCGGGTACTCGACGGCGAGATCGCGTGCGCGCACGTCTCGAACGTACCGCGCGTCCGCGCCCGTCGGGGGACCCCGCCCATGGAAAAGGCGCACGGATGCCGTTAAGGTCTGCTCCGGTGTGCCGGGAAGTCTGGTCGGCGTGGTATCCGCTATACCTGAAAGTCCCGGTCATGACGAATCTGCTGCTGTCCTTCGCCGTCCTGCTCCTGGCGGCGGTGCTGCTGTCGAGCCTGGCGAACCGCACCGTCCTGTCGACGGCGGTGCTGTTCCTGCTCGGCGGGTTCCTGCTCGGCGACGGCGTCCTCGATGTGATCCCGCTGCGACCGGACGACGGGATCGTGGAGAACCTCGCCGAGCTGGCGCTGTTCGCGGTGCTGTTCACCGACGGGATGCACGCGGGCTGGCGGGACCTGCGCAGCGCGTGGCGGCTGCCCGGCCGGGCGCTCGGCTGGGGCCTGCCGCTGACGCTGCTGATCACGGCCGTCCTCGCGCACTACGTGGTGGGCCTCGGCTGGATCGAGTCGCTGCTGATCGCGGCGGTGCTGACCCCGACCGACCCGGTGTTCGCGGCGGCGCTCGTCGGCAACGACAAGGTGCCGCCCCGGCTGCGGCACCTGCTGAACGTCGAGTCGGGCGTGAACGACGGGCTCGTCCTGCCGTTCGTGCTGATCTTCCTGGCGGTGGCCGAGGGCGCGGACGACCTGCACCTCGGCGCGCTCGCGTCCGAACTGCTCGTCGGGATCGTCATCGGCGTCGCGGTGCCGTGGGCGGCGCTGAAGCTGGAGAGCACGCGCTGGTTCGCGGTGTCCCCCAAGTACGCGCCGCTGAACGCGGTCGCGATCGGGCTGCTCGTCCTCGCCCTCGGCCAGGCCACGCACGGGAACCTGTTCCTGGCCGCGTTCGCGGCGGGCGTCACGGTCGCGACCGTCGGCGAGGAGTTCCGGGAGGCGTTCGAGGAGTTCGGCGAACTGGTCGCCGAACTGCTGAAGCTCGCGGCGCTGCTGGTGTTCGGCGCGCTGCTGTCGCCGACGTTCTTCGGGGACGTCGGCTGGACGGGCTGGGTGTTCGCCGTGCTGGCCCTCGTCGTCGCGCGGCCCGCCGCGATCTGGGTGTCGTTCCTCGGCTCCCGGCTGACCGCGCGCGAGCAGGGCGCGGTGATGTGGTTCGGCCCGAAGGGCTTCGCGTCGGTCGTGTACGGGCTGATCGTGCTCGAATCGCAGATCGCCGATGCCGACGAGATCTTCCACCTGGTCGCGGTGACGATCGTGCTGTCGATCGTCGCGCACTCGTCCACCGACATCGTCGTGGCGCGCGGCTTCGACGACGAACGGGAAGTACCGGCCTGGTTCCGCAAGGACGACCGGGGCGGGGACGCCGAGGAGTCGCCCGGCCCGCGCGGGGAACGCCCCGGATGATCGGCCCGTGCCCAGGCAGCCCCGGCTGACCTCGTAGAACCATCCGCACCCGCACCCGATCGGAGCCGCCTTGGCCGCCGCAGCAATCGCGATCTTCGTCGTCGCGTACGTCCTGATCGCCTCGGAGAAGATCCACCGCACCGCCGTCGCGCTCGGCGGCGCCGGGCTGATGCTGCTGCTGCACATCGCCGACGCCGAATCGGCGTTCTTCTCCGAAGAGACCGGAATCGACTGGAACGTCATCTTCCTGCTGCTCGGCATGATGGTGATCGTCTCGGTGCTGCGGCAGACGGGCGTGTTCGAGTTCGTCGCGATCTGGGCGGCGAAACGGGCGCGCGGGAAGCCGTACCGGCTGATGGTGATGCTCGTGCTCATCACCGCGTTCGCGTCCGCGCTGCTGGACAACGTGACCACCGTGCTGCTGATCGCGCCCGTGACGTTCCTGGTGTGCGAGCGGCTCGGGCTGAAGGTCGTCCCGTATCTGATCGCCGAGGTCATGGCGTCCAACATCGGCGGCACCGCCACGCTGGTCGGCGACCCGCCCAACATCATCATCGCCAGCCGCGCCGGGCTGTCGTTCAACGACTTCCTGGTCCATCTGGCGCCGCTGGTGCTGGTGCTGATCGCCGTGTTCTGCCTGCTGTGCCGGGTGCTGTTCCGCTCCGCGTTCCAGTACGACCCGGAGCGGGCGAAGGAGGTCATGTCGCTGAACGAGCGGGAGGCGATCACCGACCGGCGGCTGCTGTGGCAGGGCCTCGCCGTCCTCGGGGTCGTGGTCGTCGCGTTCGTCCTGCACCCGGTGCTGCACTACGAGCCGTCCGTGGTGGCGCTGCTCGGCGCGGGCCTGCTCGTCGCCGCCACCAAGGTGACGACCGAGGACGCGCTGCGCGAGGTGGAGTGGCCGACGCTGGTGTTCTTCGCGGGCCTGTTCGTGATGGTCGGCGGGCTCGTCGAGACGGGCGTCATCGGCGAGGTGTCGAGTTTCGCCGCCGAGCAGACCGAGGGACGGCTCGGGCTCGCCTCGATGGTGCTGCTGTGGGGTTCGGCGGTCATCTCGGCGATCGTCGACAACATCCCGTACGTCGCCACGATGAGCCCGATCGTCGCCGACCTCGTCCAGGGGTATCCGGGCGACGAGGGGCAGGTGCTGTGGTGGGCGCTCGCGCTCGGCGCCGACCTCGGCGGCAACGCCACCGCGATCGGTGCCAGCGCGAACGTGGTCGTGCTCGGGATCGCCGCCCGCAACGGCGCGCCGATCAGCTTCTGGCACTTCACCAAGTACGGCATCGTCGCCACGGTCGCGATGATCGCCCTGGCGACCCCGTACCTGTGGCTCCGCTACCTCTGACGGACGTCAGCCGCGGTGGGCGACCCGGTCGCGCAGCCGGTCGGCGGCGGCCATCACGGGCCCGGCCGCCTTCAGGACGCCCGGTTTGGGCGGCGTGCGCGGATGCGGACGGGTCGGTGCCCGCTTCTCGCCCTCGGCGATCTTGCGGCCCAGCTCGTCGGCGCGCTCCTTGCTGAGAAGATCGTGCAGCTCGGGCCACACCATGTTCTCCTCGAAGAAGATGTGCTCGCGCGCGTCCACGATGAACGTGCGCAGCAGCTCCTCGAAGCGTTCGTCGCGCGGGTCCATGCCCATGAGGTCGTTGAGGACGAACTTCGCGGACTTCTCCTGCTCGACGGCGTGGTCGGCGAGCCGGTCGCCGCCGAGCGCCAGCTCCCGCACCACCGGCCAGAAGAACTCCTCCTCGACGGCTTCGTGCTTGGACTCGTCGATGATCAGCCGCTCGACCGTCTTGCGGCGCCGTTCGAGCGCGTCCGGTTCCGTCCGTCCGGCCCCGGCTTCCAGCTCGTCGAAAACCTCCTGCACGTGATCGTGGTCGCGGCCGAGTACCTCGAAGACGTTGGCCATGGATCCCTCCTCTCGATGGCGGACACCCGGCCCCTGCCCCGTGGGCGCGCCGCAAACGTCCGCCCCCACGGGACGTACGTCAAGAGTGATTAACCCGCTTCGTCGGGTATCGCCCCCAGTGAAGGCGATCAGAGAGGAGCAGGACGATGCCCATGACAACCGGCCGAGGCCGTGTGAAGAAGGAGGAGCTGCCCGACACGATCAAGCGCTCGGACGCCAAGGCGCAGCGCACCTTCGCGAAGGCGCACGACTCCGCCGTCGACGAGTACGGCGAAGGCCGCCGGGCCCACCAGGTCGCCTACGCGGCGCTGAAGCACACGCACGAGAAGGTCGGCGACCGCTGGGAGCCGAAGTCCGGCGGCAAGGGGCCGTCCGACCGGCAGGCGGAAGGCGGCCGGAACACCTCCCGCGAGACCGCCGGCGGCGTGGACGCGAACGCGTCGAAGACGCACCTCTACGACGTCGCCAAGCGCTCGACATCTCCGGCCGCTCGAACATGAGCAAGAACGAGCTGGTCGAGGCCATCGAGAAGGCCAACCGGAGCCGGACGCGCAAGGCCCGAGCCTGACGGGTCACAGCCGGCGCCGGACCTGGTCGCGCACCGGACGCGCGAGGTTCCGCAGGATCGTCTCGGTGCGGCTCCCCCCGGAGCCCCGCAGGAGGTCGGCGACGACCGCGGGCGGCACGTAACCGAGCGCCGCGCACAGCGGCCGCACCGGCATCGCGCCGACCACCCGGGACGCCGCGGCGGCGGGCAGCGCCGCGATGATCCCCGCGGCGGCGCGCGGCTCGGCGCGGGCGAGGATCCGCGCCGACTCGTCCGGCGGCATCGCGCTCAGGACGGCCACGGCCGCGGGCGTGTCGAGGCC
>NZ_MKJY01000575.1 GCF_001942465.1 Actinomadura sp. CNU-125 | reverse complement strand
TTCGGGCGGGCGGCAGTCGCCCCCGCCGCTGTGGGGACGGCGCTCGCCCGGCGACGAACCGCCGATGCCGTTCTGGTTGCGTCCGGCCGAGGGCTCGTCCGGTGAGCCGGGCCGGGACGAGTGATGAATCTCGACGACCGTCAACGCAAGATCGTCTTCGGGGTCCTGGCGGTGGTGCTCGCCGCGGTCGGCGTGTACCTGACGGTCGCCGGGCCCGATCGGGTGCGCGACGAGCCGGACGACCGGCCGACCGCCGCGGCGACCGTCCCGACCGGTCCGGCGTCGCCGCCGCCCGGTATCCGGACGGAGGTGAACCCGGAGGACTTCGACCTGTACCGGCTTCTGCCGTTCTCCCGGGCCGAGTTCGCGACGGCCGCCGAAGTCGCCCAGAAGTTCGTGTCTGCGTACGCGACGTACCGGTACGACGAGGAGCCGCAGAAGTACGCCGAGCGGCTGTCCGGGCTGGTCACCGACCAGCTTGGCACCGAACTGGTGGGCGGTCACTCCTCGGCGGGTCTGGTCGCCAAGCGCGAGGAGGAGCGGACGGTCGCGACGGGCACGGCGTCGCTGGACCAGGTCCGCGACATCGGCGACAACTCGATCATCTTCCTGGTGACGGGCACGCAGAAGGTCACCGCGGGGGGCAAGGAGACCAGCGAGGACAAGCGGTGGGCGGTGACGGTCGTGCGGGACGGCGGATCGTTGAAGGTCTACGCGTTCGAGCCGGCGGACGCCGGGCAGGCGGGTGACACCGGATGACGGCGCGGCGGCTGCTGTTCGCCGGGGCGCTCGGCGCCGCGGGCCTGCTGTTCGTCGCGCTGATCTTCGTTCCGGTGCTGTTCGGGGCGAGCCAGTTCATGTTCGGCGGCGGGGCGGGGTCCCGGTGCACGGACGTGTCGGAGGCCGGGGCGCAGCCCGCGGCGGGGGGCGACGCGGAGGCGATCCCGGGCGCGTTCCTTGAGCTGTACCAGAAGGCGGGCAAGGAGTACGGGATCCCCTGGAACGTCCTCGCGGGCGTCGGGAAGGTCGAGACCGACCACGGACGGTCCGATCTGCCGGGCGTCGCCGAGGGGGAGAACTACGCGGGGGCGGGCGGCCCGATGCAGTTCCTCGCCGCAACGTTCAAGTCGTACGGGGTCGACGGCGACGACGACGGGCACAAAGACCGGTACGACCCGGTCGACGCGATCCCGTCGGCCGCCGCGTACCTGAAGGCCAGCGGGGCGCCGGAGCGGATGCGGGACGCGATCTTCGCCTACAACCACTCGTGGGACTACGTGGACCTCGTGCTGGAGTGGGCCGGGAAGTACGCGGGCGGCGAGTTCGAGGTCGTCCAGAGCAACGGCGTGAACTGCGGCGACAACGAGCTGCCCGCCGGGGTCGACGGCATCGTCAAGGAGATCATCGACTTCGCGATGGCGCAGCGCGGCAAGCCGTACGTGTTCGGCGCGAACGGGCCGGACGCGTGGGACTGCTCCAGCCTGATCCAGGCGGCCTACCGGGCGGTGGGCCTGGCGATCCCGCGCACGACGTTCCAGCAGTGGCCGTTCGGAAAGAAGATCGAGAAGGGGCAGGAGCAGCCGGGCGATCTGGTGTTCTTCGACTCCGGTCCCGGGACGTCGGCGAACAATCCGGGGCATGTCGGGATGGTCATCTCGGACGGCAAGATGATCGTCGCGCGCTGCTCGACGTGCGTGCCGGCGATCGCCGTCCAGTCCTACGAGCGCTCGGACTGGATCGGGTCGACGCGCCCGCTGGCCAAGCCCGAGCTGCAGCGGCAGCTCGCGGCGGCCGAGGAGCGTTCGTGAGGGCGGGCCGCGGATAAATCGGACGGAAATGGGGGTGCCGCGTGGCATGCTGGCCCGCGTGGACGCCGAGATAACGATCCGAGTCGCCGACGAACTGCTGATGTTCCTGCCCGCCGCCCGGCGGGAGCCGGTCCGGCGCGTACCCTACGACGGGACGTCGACGCTGGGGCACCTCGTGGAGTCGCTGGGCGTTCCGCTGCCCGAGGCGGGCCCGATGACGATCGCGGGGGAGCCGGTCGACGCCGCGACGCGCACGCGGGACGGCGACGAGGTGCGGGTACGGGCCGTCCCGCGCCCGCAGCCGGTGCCGCTGGAGCCGGGGCAGGTCGCCCCGCGCTTCCTGCTCGACGTGCACCTGGGCACGCTGGCGCGCCGGATGCGGCTGCTGGGCCTCGACACCGCCTACCACAACGACATGGACGATCCCGCGCTCGTCGTGCAGGCCAACGAGGAGCGCCGGGTCCTGCTGACCCAGGACCGGGGGCTGCTGCGCCGCCGCGCGCTGTGGTTCGGCGCGTACGTGCGGGGGCCGAAGCCGGACGGCCAGCTCCGTGACATGCTCGGACGGTTCGCGCCCGTGCTGCGGCCGTGGACGCGCTGCACCGCCTGCAACGGCGAGCTGGTCCCGGTCGACAAGACCGAGATCGAGCGGGAGCTGGAGGCGGGCACGCGGCGCAGCTACGACATCTACGGACGGTGCGGGCGGTGCCGGCAGGTGTACTGGCGCGGCGCCCACGGCGACCACCTGGAGGAGATCGTCCGGGAGGCGACGCGACTGGTCGCGGACGACCGCGCGGACGGCGCCGCCGAGGGGCGCGCGGGCGGGAGCGACCGGGCCGGGGCCGCCGTCCCGGAGTGAGACGAGGAAGGAGCTGGTTCCGATCGACCTGATCGTGGTGGGTGCGGCGATCATCGCGGACGGGCGGCTGCTGGCCGCACAGCGGGCCGAACCGGCCCACATGGCGGGCGGCTGGGAGCTGCCCGGCGGCAAGGTCGACCCCGGCGAGACCGACGCCGACGCGCTCGTCCGGGAGTGCCACGAGGAACTGGCGATCAAGGTGCGGCTCGGCCGCCGGATCGGCGCCGACTGGCGGCTGAGCGAACGGGCGGTGCTGCGGGTGTGGACGGCGGGCATCGTCGAGGGCGAGCCGCGCGCGCTGGAGCATCTCGCGCTGCGCTGGCTCGCCCCGGACGAGCTGTTCGACGTGGCGTGGCTCGACGGCGACCGGCCGGTCATCGACGTGCTGGCCCGGGAGGGCCTCGGCTGATCGCGACCCGGCCCCGCGCCGTGCGGCGCGGGGCCGTCCGGGCGGCGGCTCAGCCGATCCGGTTGGCGCCCGCGTAGTCCGAGCGCTCCGACAGCCGGGAGATTTTCACCACATCTCCGGTCTGCGGCGCGTGCAGGTACTTGCCGTCGCTGAGGTAGATCCCCATGTGGTGGAGATTGCTGCCGAAGTACACGAGGTCGCCGGACCGGAGCTGGTTGCGCGAAACCTTGCTGCCCAGCCCGTACAGCGCCCCGGTGTAGTGCGGCAGGCCCGACTTGCCGACCTGCGCGTACGCCCAGACGACCAGTCCGGAGCAGTCGAAGCTGCTCGGCCCGGCGGCCGCCCACACGTACGGGGAGCCGAGCTTGCTCGCCGCCTTGCGGGCCATCTCGGCGGGCAGGCCGGTGCCCTTCACCGAGGCTTTGAGGCCGGTGCGGGGGCTGTAGGCGTTGGTGGTCGTCAGCTTCTCGAGCCGCTTGAGCACCTCGTCGACCTTGTCCTTGGCCTTGCCCTTGGCCTCCTCGGACGTCTCGGCGGCCTTCTCGACCTGGGCGGTCTTGTCGTGCGCGGCCTTCTCGGCGGCCTCGGCCTGCCCGACCTGCTTCTCCAGGGCCGCGACGGTGTCGACCTGGCGCTGCGCGAGGAACGCCGAGGCGGCGAGCCCCTCCGCGCTCCCGTCGACCATGAACAGGACGTCCGGGCGGCCGCCCTTGTAGTTGGCGGCGGCGATCTCGCCGAGCCGCTGCCGGGCCGGTTCGGCCTGCGCGCGCAGCGCCGCGGCCTTCGTGGCGGCGGCCTGTTCGGCCTTCTTCGCGGCCTTCAGCTCGACGCGGGTCTTGTTGTACTGCTCGGTGAGGATTTCCGCCTCTTCCTGCAGCTTGTCCAGTTCCTTCTTCAGCCCGTCGACCGTCGTCGGAAGGGGGCCGGGGGAGCCGGACGGCTGCGGGGAGGGATCGGCGTGCGCGGCCGGCGCGGAGCCGAGCGTGATCAGCAACAGCGTCGCCGCGGCGGCGGGCGCGAGTCCCCGCCGGGGGGAGCGCCTGCGCCGGAGATGGTCCGGTGTCAAGCCGGGGTCTCCTCTCGTCGACGGCCGGTTCTCGACGGCCGGATCACCGGGAGATTACAAACATTGAGCAAAATTCGCCAACCGGGGTTTAAGTGACTCATGTTACGGACCGGCGAGACGGGGCCGGTTCCGGGGGCCTCGGATGGCGGCGAGTACGGCAGGAACCGGACAGCGGCAAGTAGAATGAGAGGGCTGCACATCTGCGGCGACTCCCGAACTCTCACGCAAGGCGAAACCGCATGCCCATCTCCACGCGCGACGACCTCCGGAACGTCGCGATCGTCGCCCACGTCGACCACGGCAAGACGACGCTGGTCGACGCCATGCTCTGGCAGTCCGGTGCCTTCCGCGAGAACCAGGACGTCGACGACCGGGTCATGGACTCCAACGACCTGGAGCGCGAGAAGGGCATCACCATTCTCGCGAAGAACACCGCCGTCCGGCACAACGGGCTGACGATCAACATCATCGACACCCCCGGCCACGCCGACTTCGGCGGCGAGGTCGAACGCGGCCTGTCCATGGTGGACGGCGTCGTCCTGCTGGTGGACGCCAGCGAGGGGCCGCTCCCGCAGACCCGGTTCGTGCTGCGCAAGGCGCTCGCCGCGCGTCTCCCGGTGATCCTGGTCGTCAACAAGACCGACCGGCCGGACGCGCGCATCGACGAGGTCGTCGACGAGACCTACGAGCTGTTCATGGACCTCGACGCCGACGAGGAGCAGATCGACTTCCCGATCGTGTACGCGTCGGGGCGGGCCGGCCGCGCGTCCATGAACAAGCCCGGCGACGGCGAGCAGCCCGACAGCGCGGACCTCGAACCGCTGTTCACGGTCATCACCGAGACGATCCCGGCGCCGTCCTACGACCCGGACGCGCCGCTCCAGGCGCACGTCACGAACCTGGACGCGTCCAGCTACCTCGGCCGGATCGCGCTGTGCCGGGTGCGCGCCGGGACGATCAAGAAGGGGCAGCAGGTCGCCTGGTGCCGCCGCGACGGCAGCGTCGAGCGCGTCAAGATCACCGAGCTGCTGATGACCGAGGCGCTGACCCGCAAGCCCGCCGACGAGGCCGGGCCCGGCGACATCATCGCGCTGGCCGGCATCCCGGAGATCATGATCGGCGAGACCATCGCCGACCCCGACGACCCGCGCCCGCTGCCGCTGATCACGGTGGACGAGCCGGCGATCTCCATGACGATCGGCACCAACACCGGCCCGATGGCGGGCCGCGAGAAGGGCACCAAGGTCACCGCCCGCCTCGTCAAGGACCGCCTCGACCGCGAGCTGGTCGGCAACGTGTCGATCAAGGTGGTGCCGACCGACCGCCCGGACGCCTGGGAGGTGCAGGGCCGCGGCGAGCTGGCCCTCGCCATCCTCGTGGAGAACATGCGCCGCGAGGGCTACGAGCTGACGGTCGGCAAGCCGCAGGTCGTCGCCAAGGAGATCGACGGCAAGAAGCACGAGCCGGTCGAGCGGCTCACCGTCGACATCCCCGAGGAGCACCTCGGCGCGGTCACGCAGCTCCTCGCCGTCCGCAAGGGCCGCATGGAGCACATGACCAACCACGGGACCGGCTGGGTGCGGATGGAGTTCCTGGTCCCCGCGCGCGGCCTGATCGGCTTCCGCACCGAGTTCATGACCGAGACGCGCGGCACCGGCATGGCGCACCACGTCTTCGAGGGCTACGAGCCGTGGTTCGGCGAGCTGCGCACTCGCCCGTCCGGTTCGCTGGTCGCCGACCGCACCGGCGCCGCCACCGCGTTCGCGATCACGAACCTGCAGGAGCGCGGCACGTTCTTCGTCGGGCCGACCACCGAGGTGTACGAGGGCATGATCGTCGGGGAGAACTCCCGCTCCGACGACATGGACGTGAACATCACCAAGGAGAAGAAGCTCACGAACATGCGTTCCTCGACGGGCGACGAGCTGGAGCGGCTCACGCCGCCGCGCAACCTGTCCCTGGAGGAGGCGCTGGAGTTCTGCCGCGAGGACGAGTGCGTCGAGGTCACGCCGACCGCCGTCCGCATCCGGAAGGTCGTCCTGGACGCCAAGGAGCGCGAGCGCACGCGCGCCCGCACCAAGCGCTCCGGCTGACCCCGGGCGGCGGTTCCGGGGCCACGTCCCGCCGCCCCGGTCCGCACGCCGAACGGAAACGGCCCCCGGTTCGTCCGAACCGGGGGCCGTTTCCGTCGTGCGCGTCCGTCGTGCGCGGTCGTCCGCGTCAGTTGAGCTGGACGTTGCCCGTGACGTCGGCGGCCAGGCGGAGCTGGTCGCCGTTCTTCAGCGGCGCCTCGACGCCGCGCGGGAGCCGCTCACCGTTGACGAACGTCCCGTTCGTGGAGCCCTCGTCGCGCACCCACGCCGTCCCGGACGGGTCGAGCCACACCGTCGAGTGCCGCCGCGACACGTTGTCGTACTGCGTGAACGTGGACGCGACCGGCGACTGCCCGGCGTCGCGGCCCAGCACCAGGTGCTGGCCCACCGACACCTTCAGCTCGCCCGTCGGGAACTGCATCCGCAGGACGGGCGTGCCCTGCTGCGGCAGCGGCCGCAGGCACTGGTCGCACTGCGCGGCGCCCGGGCTGGACAGGACCGCCTCGCAGTACGGGCACATCATCGCCGTGTTGTCGCTGCGCGGCGGGCCGCCGTGCGGGCCGCCGCGCTGCTGCTCCGGCGGCAGGAGCGTCTGCTCGCGGCCGTGCGGCGGCGGCATCGGCGGCCGCTGGTCGGGCTGCGGCGGGGGACCGAACTGGTCCTGCTGCGGAGCGTGCGGCTGCGGCGCGCCCCACTGGTCCTGCTGCGGCGGGCCGAACTGGTCCTGGGGAGGACCGAACTGATCCTGGCCGGGCGGGCCGAACTGGTCTTGGCCGCCGGGCGGACCGAACTGGTCCTGGCCGCCGCCGGGCGGGCCGAACTGGTCCTGCGGAGGACCGAACTGGTCCTGCGGAGCCTGCTGCTGCGGTGCACCCCACTGGTCCTGCTGCGGTGCGCCCCACTGGTCGTTCTGCGGCGCCTGGTGCTGCTGCGGCGCCTGCATCCCGCCCATTCCGCCGCCCTGCGGACCCGGCTGACCGAACTGGTCCTGGCCGGGCGGGCCGGACTGCTGCTGTGGTGCGCCCCACTGGTCCTGCTGTGGGGCCTGCTGCTGCGGCGGCCCCCACTGGTCCTGCTGCTGCGGCGCGCCCCACTGGCCTGCGGAGCCTGCTGCTGCGGTGCACCCCACTGGTCCTGCTGCGGCGCTGGTGCTGCTGGGGCGCCTGCTGCTGGGGTGCCTGCTGGTACTGGTACTGGTCCTGCTGCTGGTACTGCGGGGCACCGTGCGGCGGCCCCCCGTGCTGGGGAGCGCCGTGCTGGGGCGCACCGTGTTGCGGGGCACCGTGCTGCGGGCCGCCGTGCTGCGGAGCACCGTGCTGGGGTGCGCCGTACTGCGACCCCGGCATCTGGGACTGGTCGTCGTACCCGCCGGGCCCCGGCCGACCGGCCCCGGCCCGCGCCAGGTTCGCGCCGCAGCTCATGCAGACCAGGTCCCCAGGCTGGGACTGCTCACCGCAGACTGGACAGTTCAAGCTCGCCATGACACTTCCCCCGAGCGTACGCCGGCGCGTTCGAGCCTCGACGTGAGGTGCTCCATGTCGTCCCTTCGCGGGATCCCGATGTAGTACACCCGCCTTCCCTCCGGCCCTTCGTCCACGGACACCTGCACTCTGGGCCCAGCGCCTTCCTCAGTCTTCCCGATGTCGGCCAGTGCCCCGTACCGTTCCCGCCCCAATGGCGACAGCGGCACGACGCGCTGGTTGGCCGACCCCCTCCAGAGTAGGGAGCCGCCCTCGGGGTGTCGCCCCCTCGGGTTGAGCCGGTCGACATACGGCCCCGTGATCACGGCGTCGCACATGTCCAGGATCTCCCGAAACTCGCGGGACCGCGCGAGCCGAGAGTAGGCATATCCGCTGTAGACCAATATGTCGAACCTAATCGTCTCACGCGTGGGGGCGTCCCGCCATGCACGGACCCCGCGCAGCAGCGCGGCCAGCGCGGCCGGCTGCTGGAACGGCTCACCGCCCGAGATCGTCAGCCCGTCCACCGGTCCGGGCAGCGAGGCCAGCCAGCCGAGGATCGTCTCGACGGGGACGGCCTTGCCCGGATCGGCGTCCCAGGTGTCCCGGGACAGGCATCCGGGGCAGTGCAGCGTGCAGCCCTGCGTCCAGATGCCGGCGCGGGTACCGGGGCCGAGTGCGGTCACCGGATGGTGCGCCTTGGCGAGCAGCAGCGAACGCGGGGTGCCGCCGCCCGTCACAGGAGGTCCAGATGCACGATACTGCCCTCGCGGCGTATCCCGGACACGGTCATGGGCTCGTCCGGGACGAGTTCCCGGTCGAACAGCGCGCGCGCCAGCGGGTTGACGAAGTAGGACTCCAGCGCCATCCCGATGCCGCGCCCGCCGCTGTCGAGTTCCGCGGTGCACCAGCCCCGCAGCGTCTCCAGCGCGTCGTCCTCCATCGTCAGGACGAGCCGGTGCTCCTCCGACACGCGCTTGCAGATGTTCGCGAACTGCAGGTCGAAGATCCGCTGCGCGGCGTCGGCGGAGATGAAGTCGAACACCACGATGTTGTCGCCGAACCGGTTGAGCAGCTCCGGCCGGTTCAGCACCTCGGTGAAGTGCTCGGCGACCGCGCCCTTGATGCGCTGCGCGACCTCGTCGTACGACATTCCCGGAGTGATGTTCTGCACACGGTTGGGCGACGCGTACGTCTGCCCGCCCGGAGTCGTCAGGTCGCGCCCCGGCACGTACATCCCGAGGTTCGAGGTGAAGATCAGGATCGACTCGGAGAAGTGGACGGTGTTGCCGCGCCCGTCGGTGAGCCGCCCGTCCTCCAGGATCTGCAGGAACTTGTCCAGGATCCGCGGATGGGCCTTCTCGATCTCGTCGAACAGCATCACGCGGAACGGGTCCTCGCGCACCGCGTTCGTCAGCTCGCCCCCGGCTTCGTGCCCGACGTAGCCCGGCGGCGCGCCGATCAGCCGGTCTCCGGAGCCCTCCCCGGAGAACTCGCTCATGTCGAACCGCAGGTACGCCGACTCGTCCCCGAAGATCAGCTCGGTGACCGCCTTCGCCAGCTCCGTCTTGCCGGTGCCGGTCGGGCCCGCGAAGAACAGCACGCCCCGCGGACGGCTCCCGGACCGCGTCGCCTGCGCGCCCGACAGGCCCAGCACCGCCCGCTTGAGGATGTCGAGCGTCTTCGTCACCGCCTGCGGCTGCCCGATCACCCGCTCGGGCACCCGCTTCTCGCCCTCCAGCACCCGGCGCCGCAGGTGCCCGCGGCTCCACGGGTTGTCGAGCACCCCGAGCTTGTAGGTGCGGACGGCGTCCGGCAGATCCGCGAGGTTGACGTTGCGTTCCTTCGCCAGCCGCGTCACCTCGATCATCGACTGCAGGGTGAGCCCGTCCGCCTGCTCGGCGAACGCGTCGCACGCCGCCCCGGCCGTCTCGTCCGCGCCGACGTCGCTCACCCCGACGCCCGCGCCAGCAGTCGGGCCGTCTCCTGCCGGTCGCCCAGATGCGGCCGCGGGATCGTGATCTCCCGGATCGTCTCGTTGTCGGTCGTCATCCACGGCGGCAGGTCGCCCGGCCGCTCCACCAGCCACACCACCGGGTTGTAGAGCGGCTTCGGGCGCGCCCCGACCACCCGCACCGGACGGGCCGTCCGCGACAGCTTCGCGCAGAACCGGAAGAAGTCGCGCTCGGCGGGCTCCAGGTCGGTCGCGTCCGCGCGATCCGGGACGCCGAGTCGATCACGAACGCGCCCCGCACGTTCTCCTGCGGCCGCACCACCGCGGCCATGTGCCGGGTCAGCGCCTCCAGGGACGGCTTGTCGTCCGGCTTCAGCCGACCCATCAGCCGCTCGGCCTCGCGCCGCGCCTCGTCCGACAGTTCGTCGCCGTCGTCCGGCCAGATCTGCAGCCCGTCCACCGGGTCGTACACGATCATGAACGAGGCGCCGCTGGCCCGCAGCGTCTCCCACAGCAGCTCCCGCAGCGGCAGCAGCCGCGCCGGGCTCCCGACCTGCGCGGGCGGCGCGAGGAAACTGTCGTGCAGGTTGCCCGACAGCACGTACTGCGAGTGCACCGACAGCGTCGCGTCCAGCTCCCGGATGAACGGCGGCCAGCCCTGCAGCCGTCCGCCCAGCGTCGGCGAATCAATGCTCATCAGGCCCGCTCCACTCCGCTATCCGGTCCGGTCGCTCCGGCGACCCCCGCCGTCACTGGTCGCGCGAGCGATGGCGCTCCCGCCGCTCCGCACGCCCCCTAGTGTGCCGTGACTCGGTCGTCACCGGCAGTTCGCGCACGCCCGGGTCGAGCCGCCAGCCCACGTCGGACCGGATCCCGGCCTCGGCCAGCCGGGCCCGCGCGGCCTCGAATGCCGCGCACCACTCCGCCTCGCGCTCGGCGTCGACCCGCCGGTCGTCCTCGCTCTCCGCGGGCCGCTCCCGTGTCATCGACGCCCGCACCTGCGCCGCGTCCACCCGCATCCGGACGCTGTGGTCCGGCCACGCGCCCTTGGTGAGGACCATCGTCCCGTCCGACGCGGTGAGCGTCTCGAAGCCGCTCTCCACCTCGTAGCCGAGATCCTCGAACGCCGCGGTGATCGAGTCGAGCACGTACCGCCGTTCGGCCTCCGCCTGCGCGGCGGCGTCCGCCTCGGCGGCCCGCAGCCGCTCCGCCTCCCGGAGCTCCCGCGTGCGGCGGTTGGCGTCCTGGATCCGCAGCCGCACCTCCTGCAGGACGCCCTCGGCCTCGCCCGCCGTCGCGGCGGACGCCAGCAGCCGCGCCGCCTCCGCGACCGCCTCCCGCTCGGCCGGCCCTGCGTCGGGCAGCAGCCGCGCCATCACCCGCGCGAGGGTCCGCCGGACGTCCTCGCCGTCCGCCCGCGGGACGTCCTCGGACCGTTCGAGGTCGGTGGCGAGGCCCTCGCCGGACGCGGCGAAGATCTGCGCGGTGACCTCGGCGGCCAGGTGGTCCGACAGCGCCCGCTCCGCTTCGTCCAGGGCCCGGTCGGTGGCGGCGCACCACGCCGTCAGCTCCTCGGCGGGCTGCTCGCCGAGATCCAGGGGAGCGGGCAGGCGGACGTGCGCGCCGAACCGCCCGCGGGTCTCGGTGAGCGCCGCGATCCGCGCGTTGCGCTCGACGGCCTCGCGCAGCGCCCGCTCCCGCGTCGCCGCCTCGGCGAGCGCCGCCGCCCGCGCCTCCGCGCGTCCCTCCGCCAGCGCGGCGAGGGCCTCCGCCCCGCGCCCGGCCAGGCCCCCGGCCCGGCCCAGCACCCGGTTCATGCCCAGGCTCAGCACGACCGCCGCGTCCAGCGCGATGTCGGCCTCGACTCCGCTGCTCATGCCCCTCCCGTCGCCATGCCCCGCCGCGCCTCCCGCCAGCGGTGCAGCCGGACGCCCGCCAGCGCGCCGTGCGCGACCGGCGCGACGATCAGCACGAGCGTCCACAGCAGGCCCGCGACCGGCGTCACGGCCGCCAGCAGCAGGAAGATCAGCAGCAGCGGGACCGTCCCGGCGAGCAGCACGAGCCCGCACCCGCGCCGTCCCGTCCGCCGCGCCGCGCCCGACACGGTTTGCGACGCCTTCGACAGGCCCCGGCCGCCCACGCCGAGCACCTTGGAGAACATCGCCCACGGCCCGTGCGGGAGATAGTCCGCACCCTGCGCGCGCGCGAGCATGACCTCGAACACACACTGCGCGCCCCACACGACGACCGACAGCACGGCCAGGAAACCGAACGGAACCCCGGACGAACGCTGGAAGCCGCCCACCGAACTCGTCCCGTCATCGGACCCGCCACCGAACAGCGCGCCCACGATCCAACTGCCGAACAACCAGAAGGCCAGCAGCGGCAGCGTCCACAGCACCGCCCGTCCGGTGGCCGCGCCCCGCCCCGCGAGCCGGACGCGCTCGCGCTCGTCCCGCTGCGCCGCCAGGGCCGCCGACCGCTCCCGCTCGGCGTGCCGCGCCCGTCTGCGCGACTCGACCTCGACGACGGCCTCGGGCGCCGCCAGCAGCACCGCGAGCAGCCGCAGCGGATCGTCGCCCGCCCCGTCGGCCAGCCACTCGAACCACGGCACCGGCTCGGCGACCCGCTCCCGTGCCCGCGCCACGCCCTCGGCCAGCCGCCGGTGGACGTCCGCCCGCCGCCGCGAGCGCCAGCAGCATCGCCGACACCAGCGGCGGATCGTCCGCCCCGGCGTCCGGCAGCCGCGCCGCCAGCGCCGGGGGCGGCGCGTCCTGCGTCCGGATCCACGCCGCGAGGTCGTTCCACGCCGCCGCGTGCGCCCGCCACTGCTCGTCCACCCCCGCCAGGTCGGCGCCGCCCGCGAACCCCGCCAGGTCCCGCAGCAGGCCCTCCCGCCACAGCTCCCGGACGAGCCGGCACGCCACCCGATGGTCCGGCCCCGGATTCTCGACGTACCGGGGGAGCCTGCCGAGGTCGTCCTCGGTCACCCGGCGACCGAGGAAATGCGGGGGAAGCTCCGGATCCAGCCACCGCACCAGGTGCAGCAGCTTGACGTCCGGAGAGAGATCCGCCGTCAGGCGGCCGTCGACCAGCTCGATGCTGGTGTCGTCCGGGACCTCCGCGAGCCAGGCCCGCAGGCTCCGCCACGCCTCACTGCTCTCGCCGCGCCCGAAGAAGTACTGCGCGGCGTGGTCCCACTCCGCGACGAGCGCGCGCGCGAGTTCGTCCCGTTGTGCGTACCGGCGTCCCTTGAACGGCAGGCCGGTGCCCGGCTCCGCCTCGGCGGACTCCTCGACGACCGGAGGAGACCCGCCGTCCAGCCAGGCCGCGACCTGCTCGCCCGTCCAGCGGCGGCGCGGATCGCGGGCCAGCAGCCCGCGGCACAGCAGCCGCAGCCGCGGGTCCGCGACGTCGTCCGCGCTCACCGGCCGGGTCGCGAGATGGTCGACGACGACCGTCTCGCTCAGCCCCCGGAACGGCGCCCGCCCCGTCGCCAGCTCCCGGACGATCATGCCGAGCGACCACCAGTCGCGGGCAGGCGACACCTGCCCCGACAGCGACTCCGGCGCCGCGTACGCCAGCGTCCGCGACGAAGACGCGAACACCACGCTCTGCTCCAGCACCTTGCTCAGCCCGAAGTCGGCGATCACCAGCCGAAGCGGCGCGGTGCCCGATACGAGCACGTTCTCCGGCTTCAGATCGCGATGCACGATCCCCGCCCGGTGCAGCGCCGCGAGACCGTCCGCGAGCTGCGCGGCGACGTCGGCGACCGCGTCCGGCGGCAGCGGACCGTCCATCAGCGCCCGCAGGTTCCCGTCGGGCGCGTACGCGGTCACCTCGTAGTCGCGGCCGTCCGCGTGCCCCGTCTCCAGGATCCGCAGGACGTACGGCGAGCCGAGCTCGGGAAGCTTCGCCCACACGTCGCGATCCGCCCGGTAGCCCCGGCGGAAGATCTTCACCACGTGCTCCGCGCCGCGCTCGTCCCGCACCAGCAGCAGGTCCGACTCCGCACCCTGGACCGGCAGTTCCGCGACGGCCTCGTAGCGTCCGGCGAGGTCCGCGGGCAGCCGCATGAGCGACGCGCCGCCCGTCCCGTGCCCGTCCCGCCGCGTCTCCGCCGCGGTCCGCGGCACCGGCACCCGCGGCTCGTCGCGCCGCGTCGCCCCGGCGTCCCGCCGAGTCCCCGCCGCCTCGTCCGTCCCGTCGACCTCGCCCACTGACAGCCCCGGCTACCGCTTGTCCTTGATGACGCGCATGTACTCGGTGATCTTGAACTGGTTGATGAGGAACTCAAGGCCGATGCGGACCGTGACCAACTGGAGGAGCCAGATGATCGGCGTGGCGATCAATGTTCCGATGCCGAGCCACGCGTTCCACGTCATGAATCCGACACCGGTCCACACCAGGAGGAACGCGAAAAGTGTGATCAGCACGATCGCCAGCCGGTAGACCTTTTTGATCAGTACCGAGGTGATCATGAAGTCGAAGTTGGTGTCGAGCAGCGCGCCGATCACCCCCTTGTCTTTGGGCGGAGGCTGCCTCCCGGCTGCGACGGCAGTTGGGGCTGCGGGCCGGTCGCGTACGGGCCCGGGCCTGTCTGGTTCGGGTTCTGTGGCCCCTGACCGTGCCCCGGGCCCGGCG
This sequence comes from Actinomadura sp. CNU-125, assembly GCF_001942465.1. GTDB lineage: Bacteria > Actinomycetota > Actinomycetes > Streptosporangiales > Streptosporangiaceae > Spirillospora. Next base: position 22,749 of record NZ_MKJY01000575.1, on the reverse strand, counting down.
GGGCGGCCGGGGGGCGCGGGTTCGGGACCGGGATCGGGCCGGTGCCGTGATGCCGCGGCTGCGGCTGCGGTTGCTGCTGGGGATGCGGTGGGGGCGGCGGGCCGTACGGCCCTCCCGGAGGCTGCTGTCCGCCCGCAGGCGGGCGCGGTGGCCGGCCGGGGTCCGAGGGGTTCGTCATCAGCCGTCGTCTCCAGTGTTGAGCCGCCTTCAGGAAGACTCTACGGCCTGCGCACGGTCCCGTGCGGGCACCGACCCGCACCGTCCGCCGAAGCCGCGGGCCGTTCGGCGTGGCCGCCGCGCCCGCGCGGTACCCGCCGGGACGACACGTTCGTGCGCCGACGCGTCAGTACTGTCACCGAGGGGTGAGGCCCGCCGCGGTTCGGGCGTCGTTTCGGAACCGTCGGCGAGGGCGAACGCACCTCGCCCGTCCGGGGTGTTCGGTTATCGTTCCGGGGGCTCCACTCGGCGGATCTGGGCGAGGTTCGATGGTCGCGTTGGCGTTGCTTCCGCTGGGGTTCGTCACCGGCACGCTCGTCGCGCCGCTGGCGGAGCCGTACGTCGGCGACGTCCCCGCCCGCGACCGGACGGCCGTCGGCGCGGTCACGGCCCTGGTGTTCGGCGTGCTCGGGTTCGCCGTCGGACCGGCACCCGTCCTGCCCGCCCTCCTCTACCTGGGGATGGTCGGCACGCTCCTCGCGTTCGTCGACGTGCACGTCAAGCGGCTGCCGGACGAGTTCACGCTCCCTTCCTACGCGATCGTCCCGGCGCTGCTCGCCGCCGCGGCGCCCTTCGCCGAGGACGGGCCGCGCCACTTCGCGCACGCGATCCTCGGGATGGCGGGGCTGTTCCTCCTGTACGCGGTCCCGGCGTTCGTGAAGCCGTCCTGGCTGGGGCTCGGCGACGTCAAGCTCGCGGGCGTCCTCGGCCTGTGCCTCGGCTGGTTCGGCCTGGAGACCTGGCTCGCGGCGGTCCTGCTCACCTACCTGCTCGGCGGCGTGCTGAACCTCGGCATCATGATGGTCCGCCGCACGCTCCGGCGGGAGTTCGCCTACGGTCCGTACATGCTGGCCGGGGCGCTCGGCGCCGCCGTCCTGGCCTAGTCGCAGAGCTTCTTCCCGGAGTCGGCCTTCTCCCCGATGTTCTGGATGGCGGGCGGTGCGAGCTTGAGCCCCTTCGTCCCGATCACGAGCCGCACGCCGTCCTCCGGCGCGCCGCCGTCCGCGGTGAGCAGCGCGTCCGGGACGTCCCGCGCGAGGACGGACGCGTGCGCCTCGGCGGACGGTGCGTACACGATGCGGCTGTCCGGGGCGTCGGCCGTCTCCTCGACGTCGTCGGCCACCTTGAAGCCGCGCCGTTCGAGTTGCTTGACCACCCGGTCGACGGCCTTGTCCTTCGCCCCGGCCGACACGACCGTGACGTCGACGTCCTTCGGCTTCGGCGCGGGCTCGGCGTCGACCGGTGCGGCGGGCGCGGCGGGCAGTTTGTCGTCGTGCCTGATCGCCTCGAACATCGGCTCGGCCAGTTCGTCGTTCCACTGGACCCGGTTCGGGTCGGGCTTGTAGCCCTCGACCGGGACCGTGACGAACCGGACCTGCCCGGCGCTCATGCCCCGCAGCCCGTCCGCGAGCTTGCGCATGTCCGACAGGCCGAACTCGTCGTCGGTGGTGATCGAGTCCGTGGCGGCCTTGAGGAAGTCGTAGGTCTGGGCAGGGTCCGTCAGGACGTCGGAGCTCAGCGCCTTGTCCACGACGGCGCCCATGAATTTCTGCTGCCGCTCGATCCGCCCGAGATCGGACCCGTTGCCGAGCGAGTAGCGGGCGCGGACGTACCCGAGGGCCTTCTCGCCCTTGACGGTCTGCTTTCCCGCCTCCAGGTGCAGTTCGGCGCGCGGATCGTTCACGGGCTTCTCGACGCAGATCTCCACGCCGCCCAGCGCGTCCACCATCCGCTTGAAGCCGGAGAAGTCGATCTGCACGAAGTGGTCGATGTGGACGCCGGTGAGCGACTCCAGCGTTTTCCACGTGCATGTCGGACCCGCGTAGGAGAACGCGCTGTTCAGCATCCCGAACCGCGCGTCGACGTCGTCCCCGTTCTCCTTCTCGCACTCCGGGATCTTCACCATCGAGTCGCGCGGGAAGCTCATCGCGACCGCCTGGTCCCGGTTCGGCGACAGATGCAGCAGGATCGTCGTGTCCGAACGCGCCCCCGCCATCCCAGGCACCGCGTACTCGGAGTTGTCGCCCTCGCGGGTGTCGGAGCCGAGCAGCAGGATGTTCAGCGATTCGTTGAGCTTCTGGGGCCGGTTCGGCCCGAGTTGCGACCCGACGTCCTTCTTGTCGATGCCGCCCACCAGGTCGCGGTACAGCCAGTACGCGCCCCCGCTCCCCGCCACGAGCACGGCCACCAGCCCGATGGCGGTCCGGCGGATGATCTTGCGACGCCGAACCCGCCGAGCACCGCCGCGTCCGGACGAGGACGACTCGTCGTCGTGCGCATCGGCACCCTCGGCGTCGCGTTCGTCCGATCCCGATCCCGGTTCCGGTTCCTCTTCGGCAGAGACGTCGTCCGCGGGATCGTCCGTGTCCGGGCCGTCCTCCGGGGCGTCCGCAGCCTCCGGGGTACCTTCGTCCGTGTCGACATCGGCGGCATCGTCGTCGTTGGCACGGTCCCGCGCCCTGTCGTCGTCGGTCGTGTCCGCGAGGTCTTCGCGGCGTGGATCGGGGCCCGTCGGCGGTTCTGTGTTCATGAGTGTGCGCAGCCGTTCGTGAAACGGTGGGTGTCGCTCATCGGTCCCGTCTCGGCAGGCCCTGTCCGGGGCGTGGTCGGTGCGGCTCGTCGGTTACGAACTGGGCGGCATCGCGGATCATCGCGTCGCTTCTCTTATTAGATGCGCAGAAGTCGGATTCTGTTGACAAGTTCGTCCGAATCGAGGCGCCGCGGCGGTTTCCGTACGATCGCACCGTGAGCACGGGGTGGGTGATCGGCGGACGGTTCGCGATGCTGGACCGGATCGGGGCGGGCGGGACGAGCCGCGTCTGGCGCGCCTTCGACCGTGCGGAGGGACGGCACTGCGCCGCGAAGCTCGTGCAGCGGTGCGGGCCGACGGCGGTGCTGCGGGCCGTCCGGGAGCAGGCGCTGCGGCTCGCCCATCCGCACGTGCTGACGCCCTACGACTCGTGCGCGGCGGACGAGGACGTCCTGCTGGCGATGGAGCTGGTGCGCGGCGGGTCCCTGCAGACGCTCCTCGGCGACTACGGGCGGCTGCCCGCCGCGTACGCGGCGGAAGTGCTGGACCAGTTGCTGGCCGCGCTGAGCCACATCCACGGGGCGGGAGTGGTGCACCGCGACGTGAAACCGGCGAACCTGCTGCTGGAGCCGAGCGCGGTGGGCGCGCCGCACGTCCGGCTCGCCGACTTCGGGATCGCGCTCGAGGACGCCGGGACGCGGGTCACCACGACCGGGTTCGCCGTCGGAACCCCGGGCTACCTGGCGCCCGAGGTGCTCGACTGGAACAGGCCGGGGCCGCGCCAGGACCTGTACGCGGCCGGGATGGTCGGGTGGCGGATGCTGACCGGCGCGGGCGACCCGGAGCCGCGGCAGCGGGTGGGCGCGCCGCCCGCCGGGACGCCCCGGGGCCTGTGGTCGGTGATCGCCTGTCTGTGCGACCCCGACCCCGAGCGGCGCCCGCCGGACGCCGCCGGGGCGCGGCGCGCCCTCGCCATGTGCGGGCTGGAGCTCCGGCTTCCCGCGCGCACACTGGACGGCGAGGCCCTGCAGATCTTCGACCACCTGGGCCCGCCCGGCCCGTGAGTCACCGGTGAGTCACCGGATCGGGACGTTCGGGATCCGGCCGAACGGGCCCGCGTCGAACGTGACGGCGCGGACGTCCGGTGGGGGAGCGGGCACGTAGAAGAATCCGCGGTTGCTCGTGCCGGGTTCGGTCCTGAAGACGGCCCAGCCGGGGTCGACGAACTTGAGGTTCAGGGGCGCCGTGGCCCCTGAGGGCTGCGGGCCGATGCGGACGGCCCGGTACGTCGTCTTCGACGCCGGGTCCGTGACCGAGAACGCGCCGAACCGGCCGTGCGATCCGGCCTCCCCCATGTACGAGTCGACCTCGTTCGGCCCGTTGTCCGGCCCGAGGTTCGCGATCTCGAACACGACGACGAGGTATGCGCCGTCGCGGTAGAACGGCTTCACGTCGATCCGCCGCTCGTCGCCGGCGCGGAACGACGCGGTGCGGCTCGCCACCGTCGGGCCGTCGTCCGGACGGAACGGCGCGGGCGTCCCCGTGCCGCTCGCCCGTTCGTCGCGGGGCGCCCGGGACGTCGCGGTCGCGGTCGCGGCCGTCCGCTGCTTGATCTTGTAGGAGATCTCGACGCGCCGGTTGCGGCCGCGGGCCCGCTCGTCGTCGGCGCCGCCCTCCTCGGCGATCGGCTCGGTCTCGCCCTTGCCGTCGCCCGGTACCGGTAGCCGGTGCCGAGCCGGGCTTGGAGCGCCGCGCGGACGGCGTCCGCGCGGCGCCGCGAAAGGTCCATGTTGTACGCGTCGTCGCCCTTGCCGTCGGTGTGCCCGGTGATGACGATCGGCGGCTTGGCGGGGTCCGCCTTGGCCCTGGTCTCGCGCGCCACCTCGTCGAGGACGGTCTCCGCCCGTGCGGACAGCGTGGCCTTGTCGAACGCGAACAGCACGTCGGTGCGCAGCCCGACCTTCTCCTCGGTCGAGCTGGTGGTCGTCGACTTCGTCGGGCTCTCGGTGAGTCCGTAGAGGTCGTACGTCCCGCCCGCCGCCTCCTTCGTCCGCTGCCTTGTCGGCCAGGACAGGGTCGTGCCCGGTTTGTCCGACGACAGGCCTTTCGGTATCTCCGGCGCGAAGGGCGGTTCGGACGTCCCGTCGACCACGGGGACGCTCGTGAACTCGCCCGCCGTGGTGGGCGTGACCACCGTGACGGTGTCCACGGATGCGGGCAGCGGCGGGAACGCCAGGACGGTCTCGTATCGCGCGCCGGGGTCGGCGCTCTGGAACCGGAGGTCGCTCCCGACCGTGCTGCTTCCGGTGTACAGGGGCGTGTACGCCTTGTGCCCGACGGGGTCGACGAGGCCGAAGTTCAGGGCGCCGAACGCCGACCCCGCCACCGAGGTGCCGAACGAGAAGAACGTCGACTCCTTACCGGGATTGGACAGGTAGAAGCGCAGCACCGAATGGTCGGGAAAGTGCTGGACGTCCTTCATCTCGATGCGGGAGCGGCCGCCCCCGAGCGCCGACCACCCCTCCTTGGCCGGCGGCCCCGCGTAAGGCTTCGGCTCCTCCCGCGGCCCGCCGCCGGGGCCGGTGGCCGGGGTTCCGCCGCCGTCGCAGCCGGTGAGCAGGACGGACGGTACGGCGAGCGCGAGCCCGAGCACGGTGACTGCGGCCGGTCGCCGCATGGTCGTCACCGCTCGATGGGGACGCCGCGGAACGTGGGCCACGAGCCGACCTGCACGTCGATTTTCCGGACTTCTCCGGCGGTGCGGCGAACGTGAACTGGAGCGCGGCGGGCTGCTCGTTATGGGTGCTGCCGTAGACGAGGTCGCTCTGCAGCGCCGAGTCGGACGAGTCCCGGACGACCACGTACCGCTTGAGGTTCACCGAGTCGATCAGTGCGACCGGCGGCTCGATGCCGTGGAGCTGTGCGAGGGACGAACTGCCGCTGCCCCCGGTGACGTGCGGGGTGTACTGCAGGTCGAGGACGGCGAGCTTCCCCGACACCGACAGGCCCATGATCGCGATGTCGACGGTCGCGCCCTTGGCGAGCGGGCTGGTGAAGGTCTGCTTCGCGACGGGATCGCCGCGCTCGGCGGACGGGGCCCGGCCGCCGACCGCCCCCTGGGCGGTCCCGCGACCGGTCGCGCCCGTCGCGTCCGGATCGTCCAGCGCGGAGCACGCCGACGTCGCGCAGACGACGACCAGGGCGGCGGCGAGCGAGATCCTCGCCCGGTTCGATCGGCGCATCGGGTTCCCTTTCGTCGACGCGGGCGGACGGCCGGCGGTCGCGGTTGCGGAGGCGGCGGCCCTCACGGGGTCACGATTCGTTGAAGCTGATCTCGACGCGGCGGTTCTGCGCGCGTCCTTCGGGGTCGTCCTCGCCGTTCTTCTCGTTGGGGGCCACCGGGTCGGTCTCGCCGTGGCCCTCGGCGGTGATCTCGACGCCCGCGCCGCCCAGGTGGCGCAGGAGTTCGGCCTTGACGGCGTCGGCGCGCTGCTGCGACAGCTTCCGGTTGTAGCCGGGCTCGCCGCGGGAGTCGGTGTGCCCGGAGACCTCGACGGTGCCGGAGGCGGCGCGGAGCCGGCGGGCGAGTTCGGCGATGTGGCGGCGCGCGTCGGCGGTGAGCGTCGCCTTGTCGAACTCGAACAGGACGTCGGAGGAGATCTGCACCGTCACCCGTCCGTCGGTGCTCTCCTCGCGCTCCAGGTCCACGACCGAACGGGACAGGTCGATGTCGTGGACGGCGGCGGCCGCGTCGATCCCGTGGGACGGACGCGTCGACGGCGGCGTCCGGCACGTCCGGTTCGGCCGCGGCGACCGCCGGAATGCCCAGCGTGAAGGCGGCGACGACCGCGATTACCGTTTTCCGGCGCATATGATCACCTCTCCACAGGGATATTGCGGAATGTCGGCCAGACCCCGACCTGCACATTGACCGCCGGGACGTTCTCCGGCGGGGCGGCGAACGTGTAGACGAGCGCGGTCGCGTGGCCGTGCGTGAGCCGGGTGCCCAGGTCGCTCGGCTGCATTACCCGGCCGGACGAGTCCTTGACGGGGACGTAGCGTTTGAGATTCACCGGGTCGATCAGGAACGTCGCGACGTGGGCGCCGTGGAGGCGGATGAGGCTGGCGTTGCGCTCGCCCGGGGGCATGTGGGGGGTCAGCCGGACGGTCAGCGTCGCGAGCCGCCCCTGCGCCTTCAGGCCCATGACGGCGATGTCGACGGTCGCGCCCTCGACGTGCGGGGAGTCGAACGTGCCCTGCGCGACGGGCTTTCCGGTGCCGTCGGCCGCCGCCGGGCCGGCCGGTTTCCCGGCGGCGGACTTCCCGTCCTCGGACGGGCCGGGCTCTTCGGACACGGAGCATCCGGCCGCCGCGCCGATGATGAAAGCGGCGCAGGCAACGGCGGCCGCCGGGCGTGCTCGGCGCATCGGAACCTCCGTTCTTCGCCGTGCGGAAATGGTCGTCTGCCGATCATGATGGTCCGGTATCAACGGTGATGTGCCGGGCGCGCGAATTGTTCGCGGCCGCTTCCGGCCGCCGCCGGACCGCCCATGTCCCGGCGCGTGCGCGGGAATGCCGGACTCGAATCAGGCGGGCGAATCCCGCGCGAATGCCGTCCGCGAATCCGGTGCGTCCGGGGCATCGGCCGTCCGGTGACCGCTCACCGCGTCACGGGGATGTCGCGGAACGTCGGCCATTCGCCCAGTTGCAGGTCCAGGGCCTTCACGTGCTCCGGCGGGGCCGCGAAGGTGAACCGCAGCGTGCCGGTCCGGTCGTCGGTGAGGTCGGTCCTGATGTCGTCGGTCTGCAGCTCGCGACCGCGCGAATCCTTGACGACGACGTACCGTTTCAGGTTCACCGGGTCGATGAAAACGGGGTCGAGGCCCTCGTCGCCGTTCAGCTCGTACGGGCTGGCGGTGTCGTTCTCGGCGTCGTCGGGAAGCCGGGGCGTCATCTGGACGGTCAGGGTCGCGAGCCGCCCGCGCACCTTGAGGCCGATGACGGCGATCTCGACCTGCGCGACCGGCGCCTGCGGCGGCGCGCCGACGGTGGTCTTCACGATCGCCTCGCCGACGGTGTCGACGGCCGCCTCGCCGCCCTCCACCGTGACCCCGGAGGCCCCCGCGGACGAGCCCTCGGACGAGTCGGAGCCGTCGAGCATCGAGCAGCCGGCCGGGCCGCCGCCCAGCAGCAGGATCGCGGCGGCCGCGGTCGCTGCGGCACGATGGAACGGGCGCATGGGACGGAACCGCCTTCCTGGTCATCGCATGTGCAAACAGCGATCTTCGTGGAACTATGTAGTCGTGTGCGCACGTTGTCTGTGCAAAGCAGAATCTAGCGTTTGCACTTGCGAACGGTCAAGGGGGTTTGGTGAGTTGAGCGCCGCCGAGGACACGGTCGTCCGGAACCGGGCCCTGCAGATCGAGTGGTACGGCGAGCCGCTGGGGGAGCGCGTGCGCCGCCTCCTCGACCGGCTCGGGCTGTCGCAGTCCGGCCTGGCGGGCGTGCTCGGCCTGTCCGCGCCGATGCTGTCGCAGCTGATGTCCGCCCAGCGCGCGAAGATCAGCAACCCGGCCGTCCTGCACCGCCTGCTGGCGGTCGAGGAACTCGCCGCCGGGCCGGGCTTCGACGGGCTGCCCGCCGCCGTCGTCAAGGACCGGCTGGCGGAGATCCGCGCCGAGTCCGCGCCGACGACCTCCGGGCTGCGGGTGCCCACCGGTGCGCCCGCGTCCGGCGGCACGCCCGAGGGCGCGCCCGAGGAGGCACCCGGACGCGCGGCCGCACAGGCGTCGTCCGCACGGGCGTCGTCCGTCCAGGACGGCCGGGCGGGCGCGGAGACGGGGGCGCGGCACGTCCAGGCGCTGCTGCGCGAGGTCGCGTCGGCGGGCGAGATCGAGGCGGCCGCCGCGCTGCTCGCCGACCGGTATCCCGACCTCGCCGACGCGCTCCGCGTGTACGGGACGGGCCGGACGAGCGAGGCCGAGGCGCACTTCGCCCGGACGGTGCTGCGGGCGGGCCTTCTTTAACACGGCGCGGGACCGTTCCAGCCGATCGCCGATGGGCGGCCGGTCATGCCTTCTCGTGCTCGTCTCGATTCCCCATTGCCATAACGACTGCTTATGAGTGTCGAAGGCCGTCGGAGAACGTTTCGGCGGCTAAAGTCTGTGGTCAGGGTCACATGCGGGTGCGCCTGTTATGTATGTCACAGGTCCGCGCGAGTGGCGTAAGGTCGCCTCGCTGGAAGCGCGTACGGGGTGTTACGGCCCGCATGCGGCACGGCCTACGGCCGAGGCGCGACGGCCGCATGGCGCGCGCAGACCGTGGTACGGGGATCACACGACCCTAGGCTCAGGAGAGCGATCGATGAGCACACTGGAGGCGCCGGCCAAATCCCGCGCCCAGATCAAGGAACGCACGCTCCGGAAGGACAACTGGCGGCTCTATCCCATCACCACGTTCGTGATCTTCACGGCGTGGGTGGTGTACGCGACGATCCGGGCCTTTTGGGGCGCGGCCTTCTACGTCCCGGAGTTCCACTACCTGTCGCCGTTCTTCTCGCCGTGCTTCAACGAGATCTGCAGCAACGTGACCGTGGACGGGCACACCGGGAACGCGGCGGAGTTCGGGACGTTCCTCCCGGCCGGCACCCGCGGCTGGATCCCGTTCGCGGTGATCTCCCTGCCGTTCCTGCTGCTGTTCCGGCTGACCTGCTACTACTACCGCAAAGCGTACTACCGGTCGTTCTGGGCGGCCCCGCAGGCGTGCGCCGTCCGCGAGCCGCACGGCAAGTACACCGGGGAGCGGCGGTTCCCGCTGATCGGCCAGAACCTGCACCGCTACTTCTGGATCGCCGCGGTGCTCATCTCCCTCATCAACACCTGGGACGCCGTCCGCGCCTTCCACGGTGAGGGCGGCGGGTTCGGAATCGGCCTCGGCACGATCATCCTCTGGGCGAACGTGATCCTTCTCTGGCTGTACACGCTGTCGTGCCACTCGTGCCGGCACATCGTGGGCGGCCGGCTGAAGAACTTCTCCAAGCACCCGGTGCGCTACCGGATGTGGGGCTGGGTCTCCAAGATCAACGAGAAGCACGGGACGTACGCGCTGATCACGCTCGGGTCCCTCGTCGTCGCCGACGTCTACGTGATGCTCGTGGCCAGCGAGACCATCTCCGACCTGCGCATCATCAACTAGAGGCCAAGGAATCATGACTGAGATCGAGAGGCACTCGTACGACGTCGTGGTGATCGGTGCCGGCGGCGCCGGGCTGCGCGCGGCGATCGAGGCGCGCCTCCAGGGCAAGAAGACGGCGATCATCTCCAAGTCGCTGTTCGGCAAGGCGCACACCGTCATGGCCGAGGGCGGCGCCGCCGCCGCGATGGGCAACGCCAACGCCAACGACAACTGGCAGGTGCACTTCCGCGACACGATGCGCGGCGGGAAGTTCCTGAACAGCTGGCGCATGGCCGAACTGCACGCCAAAGAGGCCCCGGACCGCATCTGGGAGCTCGAACTCTGGGGCGCGCTGTTCGACCGCACCAAGGACGGCAAGATCAGCCAGCGGAACTTCGGCGGGCACGAGTACCCGCGGCTGGCGCACGTCGGCGACCGGACGGGCCTGGAGCTGATCCGCACCGCCCAGCAGAAGATCGTCGCGCTGCAGCAGGAGGACCACGCCGAGCACGGCGACTACGAGGCCCGCCTCAAGGTGTGGGCCGAGACGACGATCACGCGGCTGCTCAAGGACGGCGACCGGATCAGCGGCGCGTTCGGGTACGTCCGCGAGACGGGCAAGTTCGTCGTGTTCGAGGCCCCGGCCGTCGTCCTGGCGACCGGCGGGATCGGCAAGGCGTTCAAGGTCACGTCGAACTCGTGGGAGTACACCGGCGACGGCCACTCGCTCGCCCTGCAGGCGGGCGCGACCCTGCTGAACATGGAGTTCGTCCAGTTCCACCCCACCGGGATGGTCTGGCCGCCGTCGGTGAAGGGCATCCTCGTCACCGAGTCGGTGCGCGGCGACCGCGGCGTCCTGAAGAACTCCGACGGCAAGCGCTTCATGTTCGACTACATCCCCGAGGTCTTCAAGGACCAGTACGCCACCTCCCCCGAGGAAGGCGACCGCTGGTACGACGACCCGGAGAACAACCGGCGTCCCCCCGAGCTGCTGCCCCGCGACGAGGTCGCCCGCGCGATCAACTCCGAGGTGAAGGCCGGGCGCGGATCGCCGCACGGCGGCGTGTTCCTCACGGTCGTCGACCGGATGCCGGGCGGCGCCGCGGAGATCGTCCGGCGGCTTCCGTCGATGCACCACCAGTTCAAGGAACTGGCGGACGTCGACATCACCAAGGAGCCGATGGAGGTCGGGCCGACCTGCCACTACGTGATGGGCGGCGTCGAGGTCGACCCCGACACCGCGGCCGCGCAGGTCCCCGGCCTGTTCGCCGCCGGCGAGGTCGCGGGCGGCATGCACGGCTCGAACCGGCTCGGCGGCAACTCGCTGTCCGACCTGCTGGTGTTCGGACGCCGCGCGGGACTCGGCGCGTCCGAGTACGTCGACTCGCTCGACGCGCGCCCGGCCGTCCCGGACGAGATCGTGGACGCGGCCACCGCGGAGGCCCTCGCCCCGTTCGAACGCGAGGACGGCGAGAACCCCTACGCCGTGCACGCCGAACTGCAGACCACGATGAACGAGTTGGTCGGCATCATCCGCAAGGAAGAGGAGCTGGAGAAGGCCATCGAGGCCCTGCAGAAGCTCCGCGAGCGCGTCGCCCGCGTCTCCGTCGCGCCCGTCGCGGTGCACGACGGCCGCGGCTACCACCCCGGCTGGCACCTCGCGCTCGACCTGCGCAACATGCTGCTCGTCTCGGAGGCCGTCGCGAAGGCCGCCCTCGAACGGCAGGAGAGCCGCGGCGGCCACACCCGCGACGACTACCCGCAGATGTCGGCGGACTGGCGGAAGGTCAACCTCGTGTGCCGGCTCGCCGGCGACGAGTCCGACCCGCACGTCGAACTGACCCGCCAGCCGATGCAGGCCATGCGCACCGACCTGCTCGGACTGTTCGAGACCGACGAGCTGAAGAAGTACCTGACCGCCGAGGAACTGCCCGCCGGCGCCACCGAGGCGGGCGCGGCCGGCCCGGACGCGGCGAAGGCCGACGGCAAGGCCGACCACAAGGCGGACGAGAAGGCCGAACACGGCGAGGAGGGCGACGGATGAGCTACGAGGCGAAGTTCCGCGTCTGGCGCGGGGACGACGGCGACGGTGAGCTCACCGACTACACGGTCGAGGTGAACGAGGGCGAGGTCGTCCTCGACATCATCCACCGCCTGCAGGCCACGCAGGCGCCGGACCTGGCCGTCCGGTGGAACTGCAAGGCCGGCAAGTGCGGGTCGTGCTCCGCCGAGATCAACGGCATGCCGCGGCTGCTGTGCATGACCCGGATGTCGACCTTCGAACCGGACGAGACGATCACCGTCACGCCCGTCCGGACGTTCCCGGTCATCCGCGACCTGGTCACCGACGTCTCGTTCAACTACGAGAAGGCCCGCGAGATCCCGTCGTTCGACCCGGGCGACGCGAAGCCGGGCGAGTTGCGCATGCAGCAGGTTGACGTCGAGCGCTCGCAGGAGTTCCGCAAGTGCATCGAGTGCTTCCTGTGCCAGAACGTCTGCCACGTCATCCGCGACCACGAGGAGAACAAGCCCGAGTTCGCCGGGCCGCGCTTCCTCATGCGGATCGGTGAACTCGAGATGCACCCGGCCGACCAGGCCGACCGCCGCGAGATCGCCCAGCAGGACCACGGCCTCGGCTTCTGCAACATCACCAAGTGCTGCACCGAGGTCTGCCCCGAGCACATCAAGATCACCGACAACGCGCTGATCCCGATGAAGGAACGCGTCGTCGGGCGCAAGTACGACCCGGTGGTCTGGCTCGGCAGCAAGCTCGGCATCGTCAAGAAGGGCCAGGACACCCCCTCCGCCTGACGATGGGCCGGTCGGCGCCCGCCGCCCCGCGGCGGGCCCCGACGCCCCGCCTCCGCCGCCGGGAATCCCCCCGTGCCGCCGTGGGGGTTGCGTGTGGGGCGGGACCGCGCGGGCTTTGCGGGTCGCCCCTCCGCCGGGATTCCTCCCGTGCCGCCGTGGGGTTGTGCGGGCTTTGTAGGTCGCTCTTTCCGCCGGGCTTGGGCCCGGGCCGCCGTGGGGTTGGGGTCGCTCCGGGTTCGGGGTGCGCCTCGGCGGAATCTCAATTGGGTGGGTCGTGAAGGCGGGCGGCGTGCCCCCGCACCGCCGCCCGCCGATCGCCGTTCCCCACGAACGCCGTCACGCCATACCGCCGACCACCCTGATGCACTCGTGACGGTACGAGTAGGGAGAAGTACACAGAACGTGTGATGGATTCGTGATTCTTTCCCCGGGACCGGTCCCGGGGGGTTCGCTTTAGCGTGGTGGCATGAGCGCCCTAGAACCGGGTTCGTTCCTGGCCGAACTGACTCCGGCCGAACGCGCCGATCTGGAAGCCCGCGGGCACGTCCGGGCCTTCGAGCGCGGTGAGGCGCTGTTCGTCGAAGGCGACCGGTCCGGGTGGGTGGCCGTTCTGCTGAAAGGACGGGTGAAGGCGTTCACCTACCGGGAGCAGGGCGGGGAGGCACTGCTGGCGGTGCGCGAGCCGGGTGCGCTGCTCGGCGAGCTGGCGGCGATCGACGGGCTGCCCCGGTCGGCGACGGTCGAGGCGCTGGAGCCGGTGCGGGCGCTCGCCGTCCCGTCCAAGGACTTCACGAAGTTCCTGGAGGCGAACGGACGCGCGTCGCTCATCATCATGCGGACCCTGTGCGAGCGGTGGCGCGACGCCGACCGCAAGCGCGCCGAGTTCGGGATGTTCGACGCCACCGGACGGGTCGCGCAGCGGCTCGTGGAGCTGGCCGAACGGTTCGGCGTCCCCTACGGGTCCGGGCAGCCGGGCGGCGAGAGCGTCCGGATCACGTTGAACCTGTCGCAGGAGGAGCTGGCCGGCTGGGTCGGCGCGTCCCGGGAGGCGGTCAGCAAGGCGCTGCGGCATCTGCGCGGGCACGGGCTCATCGAGACGGGACGGCGCCGCCTGATCGTCCACGACCTGCAGGCGCTCCGGCAGCACGTCCGGTAGGCGCCTGCGGGCGCCGCACGGCCCGCCCCGTACGCTGTGCAGGATGCAGTTGCAGCAGCTCGCCTATTTCGTCGCGGTCGCGGAGGTCCGGCACTTCACCCAGGCCGCGGAGCTCCTGCGCGTGGCGCAGCCGTCGCTGAGCAAGCAGATCCGCGCGCTGGAGAGCGAGCTGAACGTGTCGCTGTTCAGCCGGGCCCGGGGCAACATCACCCTGACGCCCGCCGGGGAGGCGCTGCTGCCGCTGGCCAAGCGGATCCTCGCCGACGTCGAGACGGCCCGGGTCGAGGTGCAGGAACTCGCCGGGCTGCGGCGGGGACGGGTGCGGCTCGGCGCGACGCCGTCGCTGTGCGCGGGGCTGCTCGCCGACGTGCTGCGCCGCTTCCACGACGCCTACCCGGGCATCCAGTTGATCGTCGAGGAGGGCGGCTCGCGCGACCTCGTCCGGCAGCTGACCCGCGGTGAGCTGGACCTGGCGCTGGTCATCCTGCCGCTGCACGGCGACCCGCCGCTCGACACCACGCCGATACTGCGCGAGTACCTCGTCGTCGCGTCCCCGGCCGGTCCGGAGCCGGGCGGACGGGCGGCGCCGCTGCCGCGCCGCTCGTTCCTGCGCATCGACGACCTGCGGAACCGCCCGCTGGTGATGTTCCGGCCCGGCTACGACCTGCGGGAGGCGACGATCGGCGCGTGCCGCGCGGCCGGGTTCGAGCCGCGGTTCGCGGTCGAGGGCGGCGAGATGGACGCGGTGCTGCGGTTCGTGGAGGTGGGGCTCGGCATCGCGGTGGTGCCGAGCATGGTGCTGGCCGGACGGCCGGGCCTGCGGGGCACGCCGCTCGTCCTGGACGAGGCGGCGCGCCGCGGCCGGCACGGCGAGGGGCTGCTGCGGACGATCGCGCTCGCGCACCGCAAGGACGTCGAGCTGACGCACGCGGCGCGCGCGTTCCAGGACACCCTCGAGACGTTCCTCGTCGAGGCGGGCCTCGCCGGCAGCCTTCCCGAAGGCGTGGAAACGCTCGTCCACGACTGAGCGGTCAGTGCCGGGGGCCCGGCCAGGCGCGTCCGATGAGCTGCCGGACGGGACGGTGCGCGAGCCGGTCGGCGTCCGCGCCGGACGGTGCGGCGCCGGGGAAGCGGACCCAGCCGCGCGTCCGCGTCTCCTTCACCGCGACGGGGACCGGCCGGTACACGCCGGGCGCGCACGCGGGCGTCTGCCGGATCACCTCGTTGTAGAACCAGTCGGAGGCGATCAGGGCGAGCACTCCCGGTGACGCGCGCAGGGCGGCCTTGAGCGGGTCGCTTCGAGCAGCCGGAAGGTCAGGTTGAGGGACGCGCCGACGACCCCGTGCCGGTCGTGGAGGATCTCGCCGGCGTGCAGGGCGACCCGGAGCCTGGCGCGGGCACCGGGGGCGGACGCGCGGTTGTGCCGGACGAGCGGCGCGGCCAGCGCGTCCGTGAGGTTCGCGGCCAGCAGTCCCTTGGGCACGTCGGGCGGGACGAGGATCATCGCTCCGTCGCCGCGGTCCTCGTAGTAGCAGGAGTCCAGCGGGGCGCCGGAGTCGGTGAACGCTCGATCGAGGGCGCCGTACATGGCTTCGCGCACGGCGACGCGGTCCCAGTCCGTCCGGCTGTGATGCCCGTAGCCCTCGACGTCGACGCACACGATCGATCGGTGAACGGCGGAAGTCGACATCGGTGTCGTCCCCTTCCCACGGCTGATGCATGAGCATATGCATGGGACGATGCACGTGCACGCGAGATGTTAGTGCATGATCGGGGAAACGTTCGCGAGACAGGCGAAGACCCCGCCCGGTTGCCGCGTCCGGGCGGGGTCTGGAGCCGAGGGCGCTACTTCTTCTTACCGCCCGCGGACGCCTTCAGGTAGTCGCCGTTGAGACGGCCGATGACGTCGAGGCCGATGCCCTTCGGGCAGGCGACCGTGCACTCGCCGGTGTTGGTGCAGCCGCCGAAGCCCTCGTCGTCGTGGGTGTCGAGCATCGACACCGCCCGGTCCCAGCGCTCCGGCTGGCCCTGCGGCATCAGCCCCAGGTGGGTGATCTTCGCGCCGAGGAACAGCGCGGCGGAGCCGTTCGGGCAGGCCGCGACGCACGCGCCGCAGCCGATGCACTCGGCGGCCTCGAACGCGGCGTCGGCGTCCGGCTTCGGCACGGGCGTCGCGTGGGCCTCGGGCGCGGTGCCGGTCGGCGCGGTGATGTACCCGCCGGACTGGATGATCCGGTCGAACGCGGAGCGGTCGACGACCAGGTCCTTCACGACCGGGAACGCCTTCGCGCGCCACGGTTCGACGTCGATGACCTCGCCGTCCCGGAACTTGCGCATGTGCAGCTGGCACGTCGTGGTGTTCCGCTCGGGACCGTGCGGCGTGCCGTTGATGACCAGGGAGCACATGCCGCAGATGCCCTCGCGGCAGTCGTGGTCGAACGCGACGGGCTCGGAGCCGTCCGCGATCAGCTTCTCGTTGAGGACGTCGAGCATCTCCAGGAACGAGGCGTCGGGGGAGACGTCGTCGAGCTTGTACTCGACCATCTTGCCCTTGTCCTTGGGTCCGCTCTGGCGCCAGACGCGCAGTGTGAGCTTCATGGTTACTTGTACGACCTCTGCGTCGGCTTCACGTATTCGAAGTTGAGGGCCTCCTTGTGGAGGACGGGCTTGGCGCCCTCGCCCGACCAGCCCCAGGCGGCGACGTAGCCGAACGCGTCGTCGTCCCGCTTGGCCTCGCCCTCCTCGTCCTGGCTCTCGGCGCGGAAGTGGCCGCCGCAGGACTCGGACCGGTGCAGGGCGTCGATCACCATCAGCTCGCCCAGCTCGAAGAAGTCGGCGACGCGGCCGGCCTTCTCCAGCTGCTGGTTGAGCTCCTCGCCCTTGCCGGTGACCTTGACGCGCTTCCAGAACTCCTCGCGCAGCGCCGGGATGAGTTCGAGCGCCTTGCGCAGGCCCTCCTCGGTGCGCTCCATGCCGCAGTACTCCCACATGATGTGGCCGAGCTCGCGGTGGAAGGAGTCGACGGAGCGGTCGCCGTCGATCGACAGCAGCTTCTCGATGCGGCCGTTCACCCGCTCCTCGGCCTCGGCGATCGCGGTGTCGGCGACCGGCGGGAGGGCGTTGCGGGCGATGTAGTCGTTGATCGTGGCCGGCAGCACGAAGTAGCCGTCGGCGAGGCCCTGCATGAGCGCGGACGCGCCGAGGCGGTTCGCGCCGTGGTCGGAGAAGTTCGCCTCGCCGATCACGAACAGGCCGGGGACGGTGGACTCCAGGTCGTAGTCCACCCACAGGCCGCCCATGGTGTAGTGCACGGCGGGGTAGATGCGCATCGGCGTGTCGTACGGGTTCTCGCCGGTGATGCGCTCGTACATCTCGAAGAGGTTCCCGTACTTCGCCTCGACCTTGTCGCGGCCGAGCCGTCCGATCGCGTCGGAGAAGTCCAGGTAGACGCCGAGGCCGCCGGGGCCGACGCCGCGGCCCTCGTCGCACACGTTCTTCGCGGCGCGGGACGCGATGTCGCGGGGCACCAGGTTCCCGAACGAGGGGTAGATGCGCTCCAGGTAGTAGTCGCGCTCGTCCTCGGGGATGTCGGCGGGGCGCCGCTCGTCCTTGGCCTTCTTCGGCACCCAGACGCGGCCGTCGTTGCGCAGCGACTCCGACATCAGCGTCAGCTTCGACTGGTGGTCGCCGCTGACCGGGATGCAGGTCGGGTGGATCTGCGTGTAGCACGGGTTGGCGAACAGGGCGCCGTGCCGGTGCGCCCGCCACGACGCGGTGACGTTCGAGCCCATCGCGTTCGTGGACAGGAAGTACACGTTGCCGTAGCCGCCGGACGCCAGCACGACCGCGTCCGCGGTGTAGTGCTTCACCTCGCCGTTGATCAGGTTCCGGACGACGACGCCGCGGGCGCGTCCGTCCTCCATGATCAGGTCGAGCATCTCGTGGCGCGGGAACAGCTCGACGTTGCCGGCCTCGACCTGCCGCATCAGCGCCTGGTAGGCGCCGAGGAGGAGCTGCTGGCCCGTCTGGCCGCGCGCGTAGAACCGTCCCGGGACACCTGGGTGCCGCCGAACGAGCGGTTGTCGAGCAGGCCGCCGTACTCGCGGGCGAACGGGACGCCCTGCGCGACGCACTGGTCGATGATGTTCCGGGAGATGTCGGCGAGCCGGTACACGTTCGACTCGCGGGACCGGAAGTCGCCGCCCTTGACCGTCTCGTAGAAGAGCCGGTACACGCTGTCGCCGTCGTTGCGGTAGTTCTTCGCGGCGTTGATGCCGCCCTGCGCGGCGATGGAGTGGGCGCGGCGCGGGCTGTCCTGGAAGCAGAACTGCTGGACGTGGTAGCCGGCCTCGCCGAGCGTGGCGCCGGCGGACCCGCCGGCCAGCCCGGTGCCGATGATGATGATCTTCTTCTTGCGCTTGTTGGCCGGGTTGATCTGCTTGGCCTCGAACTTGCGCGTGGTCCAGCGGTCCTCGATCGGGCCCGCGGGCGCCTTGCCGTCGACGATCGGGTCGCCGAGTTCGTACAGGTCGTCGCTCATGGTCAGCTCACCCATCCGAAGGCGATGGACACGGGGACGGAGACGAAACCGACCGTCACCACGGCGGAGACGGCGATGGCGAGCCCCCGAAGGAGGTTGTGGCTGCGCGGGGTGCGCAGGCCGAGCGTCTGGAACGCGCTCCAGATGCCGTGGTGGAGGTGCAGTCCGACCAGCAGCACCGCGACGACGTACCAGACGGTGATGTACCAGCGGGACGGATCGAAGTCCGCGACCATCCGGTCGTAGGGGGTGTCGTTCGCGCCGAGCGGGTTCACGACGAAGAACGTCAGGTCCAGCAGGTGCCAGACGACGTAGATCGCGATGATGACGCCGCCGTAGCGCATGGTGTGGGTGGCGTAGCCCTGCGCGTGGGACTTCTTCTTCGACTCGTACTTGACGGGACGCGCGGCGCGCGCGCGGCGGGCGAGCGACACCGCCGACCACATGTGCAGCACCACGGCGACCAGGAGGACGACCTCGAGGATCGTCAGCACCGTGCGGTAGGGCACGGCGGGCTCACCGATCGTGCGCAGCCAGTGCGCGTAGTGGTTGAAGTCCTCGGCGCCGAAGAAGATCTTCAGGTTCCCGACCATGTGCGCGATCAGGAACAGCACGAGGATGCCGCCGGTCACGGCCATGACGGCCTTCTTGCCGACGGTCGATCGGTAGATCGCAGGTATCGCTATAGCCACGTCGCGCACGTTATGTCCGACTCGGTGCAGAGCTCCAAGTCATGGGCGCACTCATTTCGATAGCCCTGGGCTATCGACCGTGGAGAACGGGCCTTTGGAGCGCTGCACCGGAGGCGCGGAGGTGAGCGACTTCACGGTCCGTCCGGGAACTCTGCCTCGGGGTGACCGAGGTGACATTGACGTACACCGAGGGTTCGTGCGGTGTCCGTTCCCGCGTCGGCCGTCGCCTGACGGCCGGGTCCCCGGACGGCCGCGTCCCGCTCCGCCCGGTCGCGCCGCGATCAGGCGGAGCGGGACAGCAGCAGGACGGCCAGGTCGTCGGTGAGGGCGTCCTCGTTGAGGTGCTCGACCTCGGAGACCAGCTCGTCGATCAGCGCGCGCCCGGACGCGCCCGTCCCGCGCGCCGCGTGCGCGAGCCCGACCAGGCCGTCGGTGCCGAGCCGGGCCGACCCCGCGCCGATCCGCCCCTCGATCAGGCCGTCGGTATAGAGCATCAGCCCCCACGACTCGCCGAGGTCGATCTCCGTCGTCGGCCACTCGGCGTCCGGCAGCAGCCCGAGCGCCGGGCCGTGCGCGTAGTCCGGCAGCGCCTCGACGCCGTACGAGCCGTCCGGGGACTCGCGGAACAGCAGCGGCGCCGGATGCCCGGCCAGGTGCATGCGCGCGGTGCGCCGCGACGGCGCGATCGTGATCATGCAGAGGGTGGTGAAGATCTCCTCGCTGCGCCGCTCGTGCCCGAGGACGCTGTCCAGGGTGCCGAGCAGCTGCTCCCCGGTGTGCCCCGCCAGCACGAGCGTCCGCCACGCCATGCGCAGCTGGACGCCGAGCGCCGCCTCGTCGGGACCGTGCCCGCACACGTCCCCGATCATCAGGTGGACGGCGCCGCCCTCGGTCTGCACGGTGTCGTAGAAGTCGCCGCCGAGCAGCGCGCGGCGCCGGCCCGGCCGGTAGCGGGTGTGGTGCCGCAGCGACGGGTCGTCGATCAGCGGGACGGGCAGCAGCCCGCGCTCCAGCCGCGCGTTCTCGCGCCGCAGGATCCGCGCCTCGACGAGCCGCCGCTCGGTCTCCTCGGCGCGCTTGCGTTCTATGGAGTAGCGGACGGCGCGCGCCAGCAGCGGCCCGTCCACCTCCTGCTTGACCAGGTAGTCCTCGGCTCCGGCGGCGACGGCCCGCACCCCGAGGTGCGCGTCGTCCAGGCCGGTCAGCACCACGACGGCGGCGGTGCCGGACATCTCCAGGACCTCGCGCAGTCCCGCCATCTGGTCGTCGATGCCGGGCGCGGACAGGTCCACGATGATGCACTGCGTCCGCCGGGTGAGGCCGCGGCGGGCAGCGGCCAGGTCGGCGGCCACGGTGATGTCGGCGTCCAGGCCGCTGTCGGCGAGCATCTTCTCGACCATGCGGACGTCGGAGGGGGCGTCGTCGATGAGGAGCAGGTCCACCCGCTCCTCGGCTCCGGAGGCGGGGGGACGCGTCTGATGGCTGATGGCGCTCACGAATGCTTCCGTTGGTAGGGCCGGCGACGGGCACGGGCGACGGCAGGACGATTCCGGTCACTCCGCGCTCCCATCGCGCGGGCCGGAAGGCCGCGCCGGGGTGGTGGCATTTGCCTAGCCGCCATGGTCCCGGCTCATGGAGCGCTGGGGAAGCCCGCTCCGTACGGTCAGAGCCTAGCGTCTCCCCACCTCGGGACGCACCGTCCGGGGCGGCGCGCGGGAGCGGAAAATCACTCGATTCCCCGCCTCCGACCTGCATACCCTGCGGTCGTGAAGCCGTTACCGGAGAAAGATCCGGGCAGTCCCGATCATCGCTCCCCCGCCCGGTATCTCCTGTGGCTGCTGCGCGTGCAGTGGCGCACCGCGTCCGCCGGCGCGGCCCTCGGCGTGCTGTGGATGCTCGGCTTCGTCATGGTGCCCGGGGTGCTCGGCCTCGCGATCGACGCCATGACCGACCGCGACGCCGCCGCGCTGGCCGCCTGGACGGGCGTCCTGGCCGCCGTCGGGGCGCTGCAGGCGGCCGCGGGCGCCGTCCGCCACCGGTTCGCCGTCGCGAACTGGCTCGCCGCGGCGTACCGGACGATCCAGCTCGTCACCCGGCACGCGACGCTGCTGGGCGCGACGCTGCGCAAGCGGATGAGCGCGGGGGAGGTCGTGAGCATCGGGATGTCCGACGTCGTCGGGATCGGCGAAGTCCTGGACATCGTCTCCCGCGGCACCGGCGCGGTCGTCGCGATCGTCGCCGTCGCGGCGATCCTGCTGACGATCTCGCCACCGCTCGGACTGATCGTCCTCGTCGGCGTCCCGCTGGTCCTCGCCCTCGCGGCCCCGCTGCTGCGCCCGTTCCGGGAACGCGAGGAGGAGCACCGCGCCCGCGTCGGCGACCTCAACACCCGCGCGACCGACCTCGTCGCGGGCCTGCGCGTCCTGCGCGGCGTCGGCGGCGAGGAGCTGTTCGCGGGCCGGTACGCCGCCGAGTCCGCGCGGGTCCGCGCCGCCGGGGTCGCCGCCGCCCGCGCCGAGTCCCGGCTGAGCGGCGCCGAGGTGCTCCTGCCGGGGCTGCTGATCGCCCTGGTGACCTGGGTCGGCGCCCGCTTCGCCGTCCAGGGCACGATCTCCGCGGGCCGGCTCGTCTCGTTCTACGGCTACGCGATCTTCCTGGTCACGCCGTTGCAGACCCTCGGCGAGGCCGCGGGCAAGATCACCCGCGGGCTGGTCGCCGCCGAACGCGTCGTCCGCCTCCTCGACATCAAGCCCGAGCGTCCGGCCGCCGGGGACCGCGCACCGTCCGGCACCGGCCTGACCGACGTCGACTCGGGGCTGGTGGTGCGCCCCGGGCGGGTGACCGCGATCGCCGCCGCGCGCCCGCGGGACGCCCGGGCGATCGCCGACCGCCTCGGCGGCTACGCGCCCGGCCGGGTCGACTTCGCGGGCGTCCCGCTGGACCGGATCGGCGACCTGCGGGAACGCGTCGTGGTCGCGGTCAACGAGGACCGGCTGTTCGTCGGCACCCTCACCGAGGCGCTCACCCCGGCGCGCGGCCCCGTCGACCTGGAGCCCGCGCTGTGGGCGGCGGACGCGGCGGACATCGTCGCCGCCTCCGGCCCCGACGCGCCCGTCGCCGAAGCGGGCCGCGAGTTCTCCGGCGGGCAGCAGCAGCGCCTCCGCCTTGCGCGCGCGCTCGCGGCCGACCCGGAGGTGCTCGTCCTGGTCGAACCGACCAGCGCGGTGGACGCGCACACTGAAGCGCGCATCGCCGACCGCCTACCCCAAGCGCGCGCGGGCCGCACCACGGTCGTCTGCACCACGAGCCCCCTGATGCTCGACCGTGCCGCGCACGTCGCGTTCGTCCAGGACGGACGCGTTGTGGCCGAAGGCACGCACCGCACCCTCCTGGCGACCGACCCCCGCTACGCGGCAACCGTGACCCGCACCGACCCGACCCTTCCGCCACCTCAAGAAGACACCGCGACGCGCATGAACGCCACCGAGAACACAACGCCCTCGAACGACCCGAACACCGCGAACGCCGCACACCCCGCGCCCGCCGCAAGTGCGGCCGCCCCCGTGGACGTGCGGACGCCGCAGGACGGGGCGGAGGGGGAGTCCGGCATGGGTGTGCGGGGGGCGGGGGT
>NZ_MKJY01000574.1 GCF_001942465.1 Actinomadura sp. CNU-125 | reverse complement strand
CCGTCCGCGTACGAGCGACCGCCCGCGGGCTCGTCCCCGGCGGGCCTCGTCCCCGGCGGCCACGCCCGCGCGACGCCCCCGCCCGAGTCCGCGACCGCGCACCGTGCGGCCGGGCGGTTCCCCCGGCCGCTCGGGACGTCCGGGAAGGCGAACGCGCTGCCGTGGCTGCTGCCGCCGGAGCCCGGACCGTCCGGGATCGCCGCGGACGCCGCGACCGTCGGCGAACTCCGCGTCCGGGCGGCGTCGCTGATCGGCCCCGGCCACCGGTGCGAGGAGCCCGCCGCGCCGCGGCAGGACGCCTACCGGCTCGCCGTGGACCGCGAGCGCCGCCACCTGATCGTCGCGGTCGCCGATGGCATGACCAGCAGCGACCACTCCCACCTCGGCGCGAGCGTCGCGACGATGCTGCTCGTCCAGCAGGTGTGGGCGGGCGGCACGGACGACGCCGACGACGCGGCGGCGCACGCGTGGTTCACCGAAGCCGCCCGGCACATGGCGGGCGCGGCGGACCAGCGCGGCCTGAAGCACGCCCAGGTCCGCGCCGCCGCCCTCGTCGCCCTGATCGACATCGAGCCCGCCGCCGACGGCTGCCGCCGGGTGCGGGTCTGGACGATCGCGGACGTCGGCGCGTGGCTCGGCAAGGACCGAACCTGGCAGCAGGTCGCCGGTGACGTCCGAACCGGGTTCGACCGCAGCAAGCTGCACTCGTACCTGCCGCACCACCCGGACCACGCCCGCGGCGTCTCCTTCCGCCTCGAACCGGGCGCGGTGCTCGCCCTGACCACCGACGGAGTCGGCGATGCGCTCGGCCGTCCCGACCTCGGGCCCTGGTTCGCCGACCAATGGGCGGAACCGCCCCACATCAGCGACTTCGTGGACACCGTTGGCTTCGAGGCGAAAGGCGAGCTGGACGACCGGACCGCGGTGGTCGTCTGGGCTCCGGGCCCGGGAGCGGACCGGTGAAGAACTGGACGGACTCGCCGTTCCGGCGGACGGTCCACCGCAGCGTCGTCGACGGGTACGGCCCGTCCGACGTCGTCGCGGAGGACAACGGGGAATCGTCGGTGATCTACCGAGCGCCGGGAAACCCGGACTGGCTGGTCAAGCTCTACAAGCCGGGGGCGAACGTCCGGCACACCGCGCTGGACGACCTCATCGAACTGCCGGGACAGATGCTCCCGGACGACCGCGCGCTCGTCGACCGGAGCGTGGCCTGGCCCGTCGCGCGCGTCGTCGACGGGTACCGCACCGTCGGAGCGATCATGGCCCGGGCGGACGAGAAGTTCTCCTGGGACGTCGCGCTGCTGCAAGGCCGCACCCGCCGCCAGGTCATCGAGGTGGACCTGCTCGCCAATCCCCGCGAACGCATCGAACGGCTCGGCCTGCCGGTGCCCGGCGCACCACTGCGGCTCGCGGCGATGCGGGAGGTCGTCGCGGTGGCCGCACTGTTCGAACGCCACGACCTCGTCTACGGGGACTGGTCCTTCTCGAACGCCTTCTGGGCGCCGGGCACCAGCAACGTGCTCGTGATCGACATGGACACCGCGCGGCTCGGGCGGCGTGCGCGCGTGGAGACGCCCACCTGGGAAGACCCGCTCGCGAAGAACGCGAAGACCATCACCACCCATTCCGATCGGTACAAGGTCGCGCTGCTCGTGGCGCGCGCGGCGACCGGGCTCCGCAAGGAGCGGCGCGAGGCCGTCGAGGAGATGGCCCGCCTCTACCCGTCGTATCCGGGCCTCGTCGACCTGCTGCGGAAGTGCATCACCGCGCCGACCCCCGCCGCGCGCCCGAAGCTCGGCGAACTGCTCGCCGCGATGGACCGGCGGCCCGCCGGCGCTCGTCCCGACGCTCCGCCGGCCGGGGCGAACGTGACGAGAACGGTCCCGTGGAATCCGGGCGGCCGACGGCGGGCGACGGGCGCCACGCCCCGGCCGAACCCGCTCCCGCCCAAGCCCGCGCCAAAGCCCACGGCCCGGCCCGCACCCAAGCCCGCACCCCGGTCTGCCCCCAGGCCCACACCCAAGCCGAACCCGGCGACGGCGCCGCCGACCACCCGCCCCGCCGGGCGGCGGCTCGACCAGCGGGACGGGCGGGCGCGTTCCGGATCGCTCCCCTGCTCGTGCTGGCCGTCGTGGTCCTGCTCATAGCGGTGCCCATCCTGATCGCAGTGCGATCCTGACCCAAGGAGAGAGAATGCAACCGGACTACGAATCCGAGTACGACGAGCGGGCCGGACAGGGCGACGGCGGCACGGTCGCCGGACTGCCCACGTACCTCGTGCTCGACTCGTCCGGCTCGATGAAGCCGTTCGAGGCGCTGCTGAACAAGACCCTGACGGAGGTCGTCGACACCGTCTACGCCAGCCCGAAGGTCTCCGACTTCATCCGGCTGTCGATCGTCTCGTTCAACACCTCGCCGCACCTGATCCTCCCCATGATCGACATCGCCGAACTCACCGGGCTGCCAGAGGTCACCTGCGGCGGGATGACCTCCTACGGCGCGATGTTCGAACTCCTCCGCGAGCGGATCGAGCAGGACATCGCCGACCTGTCGGCGAAGGGCGTCCGGGCATACCGGCCGGTGGTGTTCCTGCTGACCGACGGGATCCCCAGCGACGGCGGGACCTGGCTCTCGTCGTACCAGGCGCTGCGCGACCCCGGCTGGCGGCCGCGTCCCGACATCATCTCCTACGGTTTCGGCGACGCCAGCGACACAGTGCTGGAGAAGGTGAGCACCCTCGCCGCGTACATCGCGAAGACGGGCAACGAGGAGCAGAACAAGACCGCGCTGAGCGAGGCGCTCAAGTCGGTGCTGAACTCCCTGGTCGCGTCCGCCGAGGCGCAGCAGATCCAGGTGCCGCAGCACGTCGAGGGCTACACGTCGGTGCCGCTGGTCTACGTCGACTGACGGTCGCTCCGGCGCCGCGCGACGCCCGGCCGGCACGGGGGCCGGCCGGGCCGCGCGATCGTCAGGGCTTTCACCGGAGGCGCCACACCACGGACGTGCCGTCCCGGTGGGCCGCCGCGATCTGTTCGATGTCGACGTACTCGGCCCGTCCGAGCGGCGACAGCCCGACCCGCCGCACCGTCCCGGACGCGCCCGTCCCGGCGACGGCCAGCGCCAGCCCGACGTCTTGCAGGGCGGCGTCGGGGTCGCCGGTCACGCCCGACCGTCCCGTGCCGTCCCGGTCGACGACGTCCCAGACGTAGATGCGCGGGGGCTCGAACGACGTCGTCATCGCGCCACCGCCGCCGGGCCGAACCGTCCGCGGAGCCGTCCGAAGAAGTGCCCGGACGGTCGTGCGCGCGGCAGCGCCCGGGGCGCCGACCTGGCCCGGCGCACCGGACGGGGCCGGGGCGGCGGCACCGGACGCGGCGTCCGGTGGGCGGCGACCGCGGTGCGGATCATCTCCGCGAGGACGAACGGGTCCGCTGCCTCCAGGAGACGGTCACCCACCACCGACCACCAGGAGCCGGTGAACTCGCCGAACCACGACGGGACGCCGGGGAAGCGCCGAGCCAGCTCGGCCTGCATGTACTCGGGATCTTGAGTGAGCCAGTCGGGATAGGCCCCTTCGGCTACGTTGTACATGGATTGGATGCCTCTCATCTGATCAAGGCCCCGGCCGGTGGTTGCGTCACCGCGTCCGGGGCCGCTCTGTGCATGGATGCACACCGTACGTAACATCGTCCATGGACAGATAACATCCCGCCATTACCCGCCAGCCACTATTCGCTTACCTTTGACCACGTAACGTGTTCGATCTTTGAGAAACTGCCCGCATGAGCGAGCACGGACCGACCGCACGGCATCGACGCCTCGCCGCCGAGTTGCGGCGGCTACGCGAGGAAGCCGGAATCACCTCCGAGAACGCTGCCGGTCTCCTGACCTGGAGCCGCCCCAAGCTCGTCAGGATCGAGACGGCGAAGGCGATGCCGAGCGTGGCCGACGTCTCCCGCATGTTGGCGATCTATGGAGGGTCGGACGCTCGGCGAGGAGCGCTGCTCCAACTGGCCCGTGAAGTTCGCACACGAGGCTGGTGGGCCGCCTACGGCGATGTCCTTACCGGCTCATACGCGGAGCTCGAAGACGCCGCCTCGAAGATCAAGACCTGGCAGACGGAGATCGTTCCGGGCCTTCTTCAGACAGAGGCGTACGCCAGGACGCTCATTGAAGGTGAGTTCCCGGACGACCCGGCGGAGGTCGATCGGCGTCTCCAAGCCCGGTTGACTCGGCGATCGCGGCTCGCTCGCACCGATATCAAGTACGTAGTTCTCTTGGCCGAGGAGGTCCTCCGGCGGCTGGTCGGCGGTGCAGAGGTGATGGCGAGGCAACTCGACAGGCTCCTGGACGCCGGTGAGCGACCCAACACCACGATCAGTGTCGTACCCATCTCAATGACCTATCGGCCTGCGCTTGGCCAGGGTGCGCTCACCCTCTTTCACTTCAACGCGCCTCTGGAACTCGACACGGCCTTCGTCGAGACGATGGCGGCGGCATGTACATCGAGAACGTCGCGGAGGTCAGGCTCTGCTCCAAGAAACTCGATCGCATTGCCGACGTGGCCTTGAGCGTGAAGAGTCGAGAGCACTGATCAGCGCCATACGCGAGGAGGTCCAAGCCCAATGAGCGTGACTGACTTCCCGGCCGACGCCCCTTGGTTCAAGTCCAGCCACAGCGGCTCAGGCGACGACTCATGCGTCGAGGTGGCGATACTGCCCGGCACCGTCGGTGTCCGTGACTCCGTCGACCCAGACGGACCGAAGCTCGCCTTCTCCCCGAACGAGTGGCGCGCGCTGACGTCCAGCATCAAGGACGGTTCCCTGGCGCTCTGACCTGGCTGTCGGCTCGACCGCGTGAGTCTGGAGGGACGGTGACCGGAATGGGACAGATCTTCGGCGGGCTCTCCGGCGTCTACCGGCGTTAGGAGATCCCAACCGTTTCGAGGTCCCATGGCGGACGACCAGATCGCCCGATCCACCGAAGAGGAGCCGTCTGCGGTCGCGGCGCGGCGGAAGCCGTACGCGATCGTGGCGGCGATCATGGCGGGCTTCGTCTTGGTGGCCGGGCTCGTGCTCGCGGGCAACGTCCTGCTCGGGTCCGGCGACGAGGACGCGGCCGAGACCGCGGCGCGGAACTACATGATCGCGCGCACCGCCCGCGACGACCCGACGGTCTGCGACCTCAGCACGTCCGAGTTCCACAAGATGGTCGACTGCGGCGAACGGGCCGACTCGGCCCCGTTGTCGGGCGACGCCCGGTACCGCGACGTTGTCAACAAAATGATGGACTTCACGGTCCGCCTGGACGGCGATGACACGGCCACCGTCACCTGCGTCGTCCGGATCACGCCCGACGCCCTCCGGCAGGTGAACGATCTCTTCGCCGAGACGACCGGCGACGACTCCGCGACCGACTTCGAGGACGGCCCGGCGCGCTTGTCCGTCCGACTCGGTATGCGGAAGGTCGGTGACCGCTGGCTCGTCGCCTCGTACGACGTGACCGATCCCGGCACGTACTGACCGGCGGCCCGGCCGGACGAGGCGAAATAGAGAACGTCGCAGAGGGCAGGCTCTGCTCCAAGGAACTCGATCGCATTGCCGACGTGGCCTTGAGCGTGAAGAGTCGAGAGCACTGATCAGCGCCATACGCGAGGAGGTCCAAGCCCAATGAGCGTGACTGACTTCCCGGCCGACGCCCCTTGGTTCAAGTCCAGCCACAGCGGCTCAGGCGACGACTCATGCGTCGAGGTGGCGATGCTGCCCGGCACCGTCGGCGTCCGTGACTCCGTCGACCCGGACGGACCGAAGCTCGCCTTCTCCCCGAACGAGTGGCGCGCGCTGACGTCCCGCATCAGGGACGGCGACCTCACCAACTGACCCTCGCAGGGGGCCCGGCCGCAGCACTAAGGCGGCCGGGCCTGGTGGTTCGGGCCCGTCGTCCGTCTCACCGCGTTCCCGCGCACGCTTCAGCCCAGGCAGCCGGTGCAGCGGCCGATCCTCCGGCCGCAGTGCGCGCCCTCGGTCTGGAGCCCGAGCACGAGATCACCACCGAACGCGCCGAGCCCCCGGCGGAGATCGCCGAGTGGCTCGGCCTTCCGGCCGGGGAGGTCAACTGCCTTGTGCGGAGGCGCCGCCTGCTGGCCGGAGGCATTCCCGTCCGGCTCAACGCGAGCTGGTTCCCCTTGAGCATCGCTGAGGGCACCGTGCTGGCGGAGCCCGGCCCGGTCATCGTCGGCGGTGTCAAGAGCGCCCTCGCCGAACTCGGCCACCCGCAGGCCACGGCCCGAGAGCGGATCGTTCCGAGTCGACTGCGACCGGTGCCGAGGCGAACGCGCTGGAGATCAACCCGGAGCGGACGGTCGTCGAGATCACGCACGAGGGCATCACGGCCGAGGGCCGTACCGTCGAGGTGACCGTGTCGGTCGCCCCGGCGCACTACATCACCGCGGAGTACGAGTTCCCGCTCACCCGACATCCGGAGGAACCGCACGATGATCACGCGTCTTGTGGAGGACGAAGCGCGGGCCCTCGCGGCGGGGGGCGGGCTGCCCGCGTTCGTGTACGACCTCGGTGCGCTCCGGGACCACACTGCGGACGTACGGGCCGCGCTCGCGTCGGCGGGCGCGCCGGAGATCTTCTACGCCGCCAAGGCCAACCCGGACGCCCCGATCCTGCGGACGCTCGCACCGCACGTCGACGGCATCGAGGTCGCGTCCGGCGGTGAACTGGCGCACGTCCGGGAGGTACTGCCGGACGCGCGGCTGGCGTTCGGCGGTCCGGGCAAGACCGACCGGGAACTACGGCAGGCGCTCGATCTCGACGTGGAGCGCGTCCACGTGGAGAGCCCGTACGAACTCCAGCGACTGGCGGAGATCGCGCACGGCTCGGGCCGGGAGGTCGACGTGCTGCTGCGCGTCAACCTGGCGGGCGACCGCCGTGGCGTCGCCTTGGCGATGAGCGGCCCGTTCGGCATGGACCCCGACCTCATCGACGCGTGCACCGGGATCCTGTCGTCCGCGCCGCAGGTCCGGCTGCGCGGCGTGCACGCGCACCTGGCGTCCGGGCTGGACGCGCCCGCGATGGTCGCCCAGGCCGCCGAGATCCTCGCGTGGGGACGTGCCTGGCTCGACCGGACCGGCCACGACGGGCCCCGGGAGTTCAACCTCGGCGGTGGCATGGCCGTCGACTACGGCGACCCCGCCAACCGGTTCGACTGGAAGCGCTACGGCGAGGACGTCGCCGCGCTCGCCCGTCCGGGCGAAACGCTGCGCATCGAACCGGGGCGGGCCGTCAGCGTCTACGCCGGGTGGTACGTCACCGACGTGCTGGACGTGAAGAAGGCGCACGGGCAGTGGTACGCGGTCCTGCGCGGCGGCACGATGCACATCCGGACACCGGTGACCAAACAGCACGATCATCCGTTCGTCGTCCTGCCCGCCGGGGCGGCGGGTCCAGCGGTCGCCGACGAGCCGGTGACCCTGGTCGGGCAACTCTGCACGCCGAAGGACGTCTTCGCCCGCGAGATCCCCACCAACCGCATCGCGGTGGGCGACCTGGTGGCCTTCGCCATGTCCGGCGCCTACGCCTGGAACATCTCCCACCACGACTTCCTCATGCACCCGAAACCCACGTTCCGCTACCTGGACGAGTGATCCCCGGCCGAAGACGGGCGGGCGGTCATCATTACCGGTCCCGGCATGTCCTGACCGGTGGCCCGGCCGGGCGGGGCCGGCCGGGCTTCGAGGGTCAGTTTTCGAGCCAGGGGATCGACAGGCGGGTGAAGACGATGCCGCCGGTGTCGCCGATCTCGTGGAGGACGGCCACGTCGCCGCCGGGTAGGACGGCCATGGTGGAGTAGCCGGACGCGCCGGGCTTGACGAGCGCGTGGTGCGGCCAGCTCGCGCCGTCGTCGCGGCTGAGGCGGACGGTCAGGTCGGTGCGGGACGTGTCGGCGGTGTTGCTGTGCAGGGCGACGTCCGTCAGGGACGGGGTGCCGGGACGCGGCAGGAGGTGCGAGATCTCGTCGCCGTTGTTGCCGGGGTCGATGAGGCCGCTCTTCCACGTGGCGCCGAACGGGGACGTGACGTCGTCGGCCATCGCGTAGTGGCGGTCGCCGCCCGCGTTGTGGCGCATGTTCTGCGCGACGCGTCCGGTGCCGCGCTGGATCGCCTTGCTCTCGTTGACGCCGGTGCCCGCGGTGGTGCCGTTGCGCCAGGTGGCGCCGTGGTCGTCGGAGTAGATGTTCGCGGCGTGGGAGCCGCTCGCGTCGCTGTAGACGATCGGCTGGACGAGGCGGCCCGAGTCGAGCTGGATGCCGTGGCCGGAGGAGGCGAACATGCCCGCGTAGTCGGGCTTGCGGACGTCCGGGTTCAGGTCGACGGGGTCGCTCCAGGTGGCGCCGTTGTCGGTCGAGGTGATGTAGGTGATGTGGGTGTTGGTGGTGGAGTTCTCGGACGTGTCGCCGGGCTTGGAGCCCCAGAAGCCGACGCCGGGCGCGGGGGCGTAGGTGAAGAAGCAGAAGATCTTGCCGGTTTCGCGGTCGACGAGGAGGCTCGGGTCGCCGTAGCCCTGCGAGGTCTTCGCGGGCTTCGCGATGATCTTCGGGGTGGAGAAGGTCGCGCCGCCGTCGGTGCTGCGGGTCATCGCGATCTGGATGTTGTTCGTGCCGCCGCCGAGGTCGTACGAGCCGTCGACGCGGGCGTCCATGACGGCGACGATCGTCCCGTCGTTGGTGACGGCGAGGCCGGGGATGCGGATTGATTTCGCCGCTTTGCCGAGGCCGTCGATGACGGTCGAGGTGGTGAGGACGGTCTGGGAGTTCATGCCCGGTTCGCCCGAGTCGAGGCCGCAGCCGGACGTGCCGGAGATGGTCTTCGACCAGGCGCCGGAGGAGACGTTGAACGTGTACGGGGTTCCGTCGGGGACCGTCCAGTAGAGGCTGTTGTCGCCCGAACGGGCGGGGACGTCGACCGTCCACGGGGAGTAGGCGCGGCCCGGCCAGGCGACGGTGAACTTCCGGGTGGATTCCGAGCGGTTGTCGAGGACGAGACGGAGCCGGTGCGGGGACGCGCAGTCCATGGTGGCGCGGACGGTCAGTGCGTCCGAGCAGTCGAGGACGCCGCTGTTCGTCTGGTCGAAGCCCTGCGGGGTCGTCGTGCGGAACGTGTAGGCGGTTCCCGAGGGTTTCGTGAAGTGGAAGTGGGCGCGGTCGCCGGGGGCGACGTTCGCGGTCCATGTTCCCTGGCCCTGCCAGGTCAGGGTGAAGGTCGTTGCGGTCGAGGTGTTGTTGACGACGGTTTCCTGGATGCGGCCGGACGTGCAGTCCGTGGTGACGACGGCGGACTGGCCGGTCGCGGCTTGTGCGGGCGGGGCCGTCAGGGCGAGTCCGGTGACGGCGGCGACGGCGACGGCCGTGGCGCGGAGATGCGGGGGCACGGTACCTCCGATATGGGACATGGGATGTCCTTCGCCGGGTGAAACTAGACGCGGACCCGGCGGCCGTCAACCCCTGCCGGGTTTTCCGGGTCGTTCGCGGGATAGGAGCCGGTGAGGAAGCGCTGATCACCGCCAGGGGGCCGGAAGTGGGCATGCAGAAGACGACTCGCCGGATCGAGCAGACGGAGCAGATCGATGCGGTCGCGAAGCCGATCCGCAAGATGGTCGGGCGGATGGTGCGGCCGCGGCCGGTCCGCAATCTGCTCAGCGGGGTCTTCCTGGGGCATCCGCTGCACCCGGGGCTCACCGACGTCACGATCGGTGCTTGGGGCATGGCCGCGGTGCTGGACGCCATCGGCGGGCGCGACGCCGAACCCGCCGCGGACCTGCTGATGAAGGTCGGGGTGGCCGGTGCCGTGCCGACCGCGCTGAGCGGGCTGAACGACTGGTCCGACACGCACGGCCCGGAGCTGCGGGTCGGGTGGATCCACGCCTTGGCCAACAGCACCGCGCTGTCGCTGCACGTGGCGTCGCTCGTCATGCGCGCCCGCGGCGACCGGCGGACCGGCAGGATCCTCGGCGGGGCCGGGATGGGCGTGCTGGCGGTCGGCGCCTACCTGGGCGGGCACCTGTCGTTCGTCCGGGGCGTCGGGGTCAACCGCACCGCGTGGCAGCAGGGCCCGGCCGAGTGGACGGCGGTGCTGGACGACGACCTGGTCGAGGGCGAGCCCGTCCGGGTGGACGCGGACGGTACGCCGATCCTCGTCTACCGGTACGAGGGGCGCGCGTACGCGCTCGCGGCGATGTGCGGTCACATGGGCGGCCCGCTGGACGAGGGCACCTTCGCGGACGGCTGCGTCACCTGCCCCTGGCACGCCAGCACGTTCCGGCTGGCCGACGGGGGCGTCACGCGCGGTCCGGCGAGCGCGCCGCAGCCCTGCTTCGAGACGCGGGTCCGGGACGGACGCATCGAGGTGCGGGTTCCTCGGGCGGGCGGGGGAGAGCGCGCCGACCTCGTACGGACGCGCCGCGGCATGGTGCACTCCGCCACCTGAGCGCGGGTTCAGGCCCCGGTGCCGTCCAGTTCGAGACGGTCGCGGATGCCGCGGAAGTGCGCGGCCATCGCGGCGGCCGCGGCCGTCCGGTCGCCGGCGCGCAGCGCGTCGTAGATGTCGCGGTGCCGCTGGGCGACGTCGTCCGCCTCCTGGGCGACGGGCGCGAGGTCGTGCTGCAGGGTGCGGTAGACGTCCCAGAACGCGCCGAGGAGCTGGTTGACGATCGGGTTCGCGAGCGGGCGGTAGAGCAGTTCGTGGAACAGCCGGTCGGTCTCGGGCGCACCAGGCCGGCGGACGCCTCGGCGTGCATCCGGCGCATGACCTCGTCGAGGTCGGGGGTGCCGGAGTTCAGGCCGCGGTCGATGACCTGGTCGATGAGGCCGCGTTCGAGGATCTCGCGGATGTCGACCAGGTGCGCGAGGTCGTTGCGGCCCTGCCGCTTGGAGATGCGGGCGTGGAAGGTCAGCTCGTCGACGAGCGCGCCGAGCGACATGCGCCCGACGTACATGCCGAAGCCGTGCCGGATCTCCACGATGCCGACGGCCTGGAGGGCCTTGAGGGCCTCGCGTAGCGAGTTGCGGCTGACGTCGAGTTCCTCGACGAGTTCGAACTCGGTGGGCATCGGGTCGCCGACGGCGAGGCCGCGCTCCAGGATGAGCTGCTTGACCCGCTGCTGCACCTCCTCGGTACGGCTGTTGCGGCTGCTCGCGGTGCGTCCTCGTGTCCGGCTTGCGGTCATCGCCTGCTCCCGATTCGCGTCCATGGGCCAGGGGGCGGGGGGCTCCGGTCTCGGTGAGACCGGCCACTTGACCTGACCGATGCCGACGCCTACGGTACACCGACAAGTGACGTTGGATGTCCTACATCCCCCCTCCCCCACCCCCTCCCCACACTGGAGACGACGTGACCGATCTCCCCCGCGGCCTCGACCGCCGAGACTTCCTCCGCTACACCGGCCTGCTCGGCGCCGCGGCGGCGATCACCGCGAGCGTGTCCGCGTGCAGCGGCCCGTCCTCGACCGGCGGGAGCGGCGGCGGCACCGGTATCCAGGCCGCCCTCGCCTACTCGTTGTCCGGCGGCTTCGACCCGATGACCGCCTCCAGCGCCGTCGCCACCGCCGCCAACGTGCACGTCCTGGAACCGCTCGTCGACCTCGACCCGGTCACCCGCAAGCCGTTCAACGCGCTGGCCAAGGCCGCGCCGGAGCAGGTCGACGACACCACCTACAAGGTCGCGCTGCGCGACGGCGCGACCTTCCACGACGGGTCGAAGGTGACCGCCGACGACGTCGTCTTCAGCTTCGAGCGGGTGCTGGACGAGGACAACGCGTCGCTGTTCGCCCAGTTCCTCCCGTTCGTCGACTCGGTGAAGAAGGTCGACGCCGCCACGGTCGAGTTCAAGCTCAAGTACGCGTTCGCGCTGTTCGCGGAGCGGCTGTCGGTCGTCCGGATCGTCCCGAAGAAGATCGTCGAGGCCGACCAGAAGAAGTTCGACGCGCTGCCCGTCGGGTCCGGCCCGTTCAAGCTGACCTCCGCGAGCGCCACCGCGGGGCTGAAGTTCGCGAAGTTCGACGGCTACAACGGGCCGCGGCCCGCCAAGGTCCCCACGATGTCGTGGCTGCTGATCACCGACCCGGCCGCGCGCGTCACCGCCCTGCAGTCCGACCGCGTGCAGGCGATCGAAGCCGTCCCGTACCTCAACGCCGACGCGCTCGCGAAGAGCATGGACGTCCAGTCGGTGCAGAGCTTCGGGCTGCTGTTCCTCATGTTCAACTGCAAGGAGAAGCCGTTCGACGACGTGCGCGTGCGGCAGGCGCTGCAGTACGCCATCGACACCGGCAAGCTCATCGAGACGGCGCTGCTCGGCAACGCGTCCGCCGCGACGAGCTTCCTGCAGCCCGGACACCCCGACTTCGTCGAGGCGTCCACCGTGTACAAGCACGACCCGGCGAAGGCGAAGAAGCTGCTGGAGGAGGCGGGCGCGACCGGCCTCAAGGTCGAGCTCGTCACCACCGACACCGACTTCGTCAAGGACTGCGCCCCGCTCATCAAGCAGAGCTGGGACGCCATCGGCGTGCAGACCACGCTCGACACCGGCGAGTCCGGCGGCCAGTACGCCAACAAGATCGACACCGGCAAGTACCAGGTGATGGCCGCGCCCGGCGACCCGTCGGTGTTCGGCAACGACGTCGACCTGCTGATGCGCTGGTTCTACGTCGGGACCTGGCCGGAGACCCGGATGAACAACGCCGGGACGGCCGAGGCGAAGAAGGTCGTCGAGCTGCTGGACAAGGCGGCCCGCGAGGGCGACGCGGCCGCCCGCAAGAAGCTGTGGAGCGAGGCGATCGACGCCGTCGCCGAGCAGGCCGCGCTGTACCCGATCTTCCACCGCAAGCTGCCGACCGGCTGGAACGGCGACGCGCTCAGCGGGTTCCGGCCGCTGGCCACCACCGGCATGTCGTTCCTCGACGTCGGCCGCGCCTGACGCCCGCCGCACGCGTCCCGAGAAACGGATAACGACCCCATGGCCACCATCCTGCGGATGGCGCTGGGACGGCTGCTGACGCTCATACCGATGGTGCTGGGCGTCACGCTGCTCGTCTTCATCGTGCTGAACTTCTCGCCCAGCGACCCCGCCTACAACGCGCTCGGCATCGGCGCCTCCCCCGAGGCGCGGGCCGCGTACGCGGCGGAGCAGGGTCTGGACGACCCGCTGCCCGTCCGGTACGTCCGGTTCCTCGGGGACATGGTGCAGGGCGACCTGGGCGTGACCGCGCCGCCGAGCCAGCCCGTCACCGACACCGTCGCGACCGCCTTCCCGCTGACGCTGCAGCTCGCGGTGCTGTCGGTGCTCCTCGGCGTGCTGTTCGCGGTGGCCATGGGCGTCACCGCCGCCCTGTTCCGGGACCGCTGGCCGGACCAGATCATCCGCGCGGTGTCCATGGCCGGCGTGGCGATGCCGTCGTTCTGGCTCGGCATCCTGCTGATCCAGCAGTTCGCGCTGCGGCTCGGCTGGTTCCCGACCGGCGGGTACGTCAACCCGGCCGACTCGGTGTCCGGCTGGCTGCGCAGCCTCGCGCTGCCCGCCGTCGCGATCGCGCTGCCGGTCTCCTCGCAGCTCGCCCGCGTCGTCCGGACGGCGATGGTCGAGGAACTCGACCGCGACTACGTCCGGACGGCGATCGGCGGCGGGCTGCCGCGGTCGGTCGTCGTCGGCCGCAACGTGCTGCGCAACGCGCTGATCACCCCGCTGACCGTGCTCGGCCTGCAGATCGGCTACCTGCTCAGCGGCACCGTCGTCATCGAGGCGATCTTCGGGCTGCCCGGCCTCGGGACGCTGATCATGCAGGCCGTCACGGCGGGCGACCTCGCCCTCGTGCAGGGCGTCGTGCTCTGCGTCGCCGTGTCGTTCCTGGTGGTCAACCTCCTGGTGGACGTCCTCTACCTGTTCGCCAACCCGCGGTTGAAGGGAGCGACGCGATGAGCCGTCCGCTCGAAGCGGTGACCGGCGCCGTGCGCCGGCTGCGGCCGGCGTCCCGGGGCGCGCTCGGCGTCCTGCTGCTGATCACGGTGCTCGCGGTGTTCGCACCGCTGGTCTCCGTCCACGACCCGCTCACCACCGGCGTCGCCGGGCGGCCGCCGTCCGGCGAGCACTGGTTCGGCACCGACCGGGTCGGCCGCGACGTGTTCGCCCGCATCATGTACGGGGCGCGCTGGTCCCTCGCCATCGGGCTCGGCGCCGGGCTGCTCGCGCTCGTCGCGGGCGGGCTCCTCGGCTCGCTGGCCGCCACCTCGCACCGGGCCGTCGACGAGATCGTCATGCGCTGCCTCGACGTCGTGATGGCGTTCCCCGCCGTCGCGCTCGCGGCCGTCATCGTCACCGTGTTCGGCACGAGCCTGCCGGTGCTGATCTGCACGATCGCGTTCCTGTACGTGCCGCAGATCGCGCGGGTCGTCCGCGCGAACGTCATGGCGCAGTACGGCGAGGACTACGTCGCCGCCGAACAGGTCATCGGCGCCGGACGGTCGCACATCCTGCGGCGGCACGTCGTCATCAACTGCGCGGCGCCCGTCCTCGTCTTCGTCACGATCATCGTCGCGAACTCGATCGTGTTCGAGGCGAGCCTGTCCTTCCTCGGCGCGGGCGTCCAGGACCCCGACCCGTCCTGGGGCAGCGTCATCGCCTACGGCAAGGCGCTCGTGCTGTCCGGCGGCTGGTGGGCCACGTTCTTCCCCGGCCTGTTCATCCTCGTCACGGTGCTGATGCTGAACATCCTGTCCGAGGGCATCTCGGCGCCTGGGCCGCACCCGCCGGGCGGACCGTCAAAGACACCGAGGACGGGACGGACGCGAAGGGCGAGGGCGACGCGAAGGGCGGTGTCGCGGCCGTCCGGGAGTCCGGGGCGGCGGCCACGCTCGCGGACGACCTGCGCGAGGCGGGCGCGCGGCTCGCGGCCCGCGCCCGTCCGCTGCCCGACGGCGAGCCGCTGCTGCGCGTCGAGGACCTCACCATCGCGTTCCCCGACCGGTACGGCGACGTCGACGTCGTCGACGGGGTGTCGCTGGACGTGCGTCCCGGCGAGGTCGTCGGGCTCGTCGGGGAGAGCGGCTGCGGCAAGAGCCTCACCAGCCTGACGATCATGGGCCTGGAACCGGGCACGGCGCGGATCGGCGGACGGCTCCTGTTCGACGGCCGCGACCTGCGGACCATGTCCGCGCGGGAACGCCGCAGGCTGCTCGGCCACGACATGGCGATGATCTACCAGGACGCGCTGTCGTCGCTGAACCCCGCCATGACGATCCGCGCGCAGCTCCGCCAGCTCACCCGGCGCGGCGGCACCCGCACCCCCGAGGAGCTGCTCGCCCTCGTCGGGCTCGACCCGCACCGGACGCTCCGCAGCTACCCGCACGAACTGTCCGGCGGCCAGCGGCAGCGGGTGCTCATCGCGATGGCGCTGTCGCGCGACCCGCGGCTCGTCGTCGCCGACGAACCCACCACCGCGCTCGACGTCACCGTCCAGGCCGAGGTCATGCGGCTGCTCCTGCGGCTGCGCGCCGAACTCGGCTTCGCGCTGATCCTCGTCTCGCACGACCTCGCGCTCGTCGCCGACGTCACCGACCGCGTCGTCGTCATGTACGGCGGGCAGGTCGCCGAGGCCGGCGTGACGTCGCGGATCGTCGCGGCGCCCCGGCACCACTACGCGCGCGGCCTGCTCGGCGCCGTCCTGTCGCTGGAGACGACGGACGCGCGCCCGGTGCAGACTCCCGGGCGTCGTGCCGCCCCGTCCGGCTTCCCGGCGGGCTGCCGGTTCGCCGACCGGTGCGCGGCCGCCACGGACGCGTGCGCGCGGCGGCCCGAACCGTCCGGAACCCCGGACGGGCACGCGTTCGCCTGCCACCACCCGGCCGGCGACACGGCCGGGCAGGTCCCGGTCGAGACGGGAGAGCAGCGATGACCACCCCCGTGATGGAACTGCGCGACGTGCACGTCCGGCTGCCCGCCCGCGGCGGCTCCCCGTTCCGGCGGGACGTCGTGCACGCGCTGACCGGCGCGACCTCGCCGTCGCGCCCGGCGAGACGGTCGGGATCGTCGGCGAGTCCGGCTGCGGGAAGTCGACGCTCGCGAAGGTGCTCGTCGGGCTGCGCGCGCCGACGTCCGGCACCGTCCTGTTCGAGGGGGACGACCTCGGCGGGCTCAAGCGCGGCGAGCGCGCCGCCCGGATCGGGGCGTCGGTCGGGATGGTCTTCCAGGACCCCGCGACCGCCCTCAACCGGCGGCTGCCCGTCCGGGCGATCCTGCGCGACCCCCTCGACGTGCACGGACGCGGCACGCCCGCGCAGCGCGACGAGCGCGTCCGCGAGCTGATGTCGCTGGTCGGGCTGCCGCCGTCGGCCGCCGCCGCGCTGCCCGCGCAACTGTCCGGCGGGCAGCGGCAGCGCGTCGCGATCGCCCGCGCGCTGATGCTGGAGCCGTCCCTGCTCGTCGCCGACGAACCCACGTCGGCGCTCGACGTGTCCGTCCGGGCGCAGATCCTCAACCTGCTGCTCGACCTCAAGGACCGGCTCGGCCTGTCGATGGTGTTCGTGTCGCACGACATCCAGACCGTCCGCCGCATGTCCGACCGCATCGTCACGATGTACCTCGGCCGGATCGTCGAGGACGCGCCGGCCCGGACGGTCGCCGCCGACGGCACCCGCCACCCGTACACGCGCGCGCTGCTGTCGGCGACGCCGAGCCTGCTCGACCCAATGGAACCGATCCGGCTCGACGGGCCCGTCCCGTCCGCCGTCCACCCGCCGAGC
This sequence comes from Actinomadura sp. CNU-125, assembly GCF_001942465.1. Lineage (GTDB taxonomy): Bacteria > Actinomycetota > Actinomycetes > Streptosporangiales > Streptosporangiaceae > Spirillospora. The sequence goes on along the minus strand of NZ_MKJY01000574.1, from coordinate 20,644 downwards.
GGCTGCCCCTTCCGGACCCGCTGCCCGCGCGCGACGTCCGAATGCGCCGACGCCATGCCGGAGTTCACCGCCGCGTCCGACCCCCTGCACCGCTACCGGTGCCTGCACCCCGTCAACGACCCGTCCGACCTCGCCGTCGCGACCGTCCCCCAGGAGAACCCGTGACCGCTCCCTCGCTCGGCGGCGTCGTGCCGCCCGTCTGCACGCCGCTGACACCGGACCTCGACGTCGACGTCCCGTCCCTGGAACGGCTCGTCGACCACCTCGTCGGGGCCGGCGTGGACGGCCTGTTCGCGCTGGGCTCCACGAGCGAGGTCGCGTTCCTGCCGGACGGGCACCGGCGGACCGTGCTGGAGACGGTCGTCAAGCACGCCGGCGGGCGGGTGCCGGTCCTCGGCGGCGTCATCGACATGACCACGCCCCGGGTCATCGACCACGCCCGCACCGCCGCCGAGAGCGGCGCCGCCGGGATCGTCGTGACCGCGCCGTTCTACACCCGCACCCACCCGGCGGAGATCGAGGACCACCTGCGCCGCGTCGCCGCCGCCGTGCCCGTCCCCGTCTACGCCTACGACCTGCCGGTGTCGGTGCACGCCAAGCTGGACGGCGCGATGCTGCTGCGGCTCGCCGCCGAGGGCGTCCTCGCGGGCGTCAAGGACTCCAGCGGCGACGACGGCGCGCTCCGCACGCTCCTCCTCGCGCAGCGCGACGCCGGAATCGACGGCTTCAGCGTGTTCACCGGCGCCGAACTGACCGTCGACACGGCCGTCGCCATGGGCGTCCACGGAGTCGTCCCCGGCCTCGGCAACGTCGACCCGGCCGGATACGTGCGGCTGTACCGGCACTGCGCGGACGGCCGGTGGGACGAGGCCCGCGCCGAGCAGGAGCGCCTCCTCCGGCTGTTCGACATCGTCAACGCGGGCGCGGCCGACCGGATGGGCCGCGGCTCGTCCGCCCTCGGCTCGTTCAAGACCGCGCTGCACCTGCTCGGCGTCATCGACCACCCGGTCACCGCACCGCCGCAGGTGCCGCTGGACGCCGCCGAGACCGAGCGCGTCCGCGCCCGGCTCGCCGCCGCCGGACTGCTGTGACCCGCGCCCGCTACGCCGCGCTCGACATCGGCGGCACGAAGATCGCCGCCGCGCTGACGGACGAGGATGGAACGGTCCTGCACCGCGCCCGCGTCCCCACGCCGCGCGACGGCGGCCCGTCCGTACTGGCCACCGCCGCCCGCCTCCTGGACGACCTCGCCGGGCGCGGGTTGCTCGAACTGGGGATCCGGGGGGTCGGCGTGGGGGCTCCGGGGGTCGTCGACGCGGCGACCGGGCGGGTCGTGTCGGCCACCGGGGTGCTGCCCGGGTGGGCGGGGACGGCGGTGCGGGAGGTGCTCGCCGAACGCACCGGGCTGCCGGTCGCGGTCGCCAACGACGTCCGGGTCATGGGGCTCGGGGAGGCGCTGCGGGGTGCGGGGGCCGGGTTCGGGCGCGTCCTGCACGTGTCGGTCGGGACGGGCGTCGGCGGCGCGCTCACCACCGGCGGACGGCTCGACCGCGGCGCGCACGGCACCGCCGGGGAACTCGCGCACCTGCTCGTTCCCGAACGGGGGCCGGTGCCGAGCGGGTGCGGGCGGCGCGACCATCTGGAGGCCGCCGTGTCCGGTCCCGCGATCGCCGCCACCGGGGACCCCGGCCGGGCCGGTGCGCTGCTGGGGCGCGCGCTGGCCGGTGTCCTCGCCGTCCTGGACCCCGACGCGTCGTGTTCGGCGGCGGCGTCGCGCTGCGCGGCGCGGCGTTCCTCGACGCGGTCGCCGCCGCGTTCCGCGCGGAGGCGCTGCCGCCGCTGCGCGACACCCCGATCCTGCCCGGCGCGGCTCGGCACCGACGCCGGCTCCGTCGGCGCCGCGCTGCTCGCGAGAACCCGGAAGGAAGCACCCGATGACGTCCGAGGAGTTCGCCGCGCTCGTCCGCGGCCGGCTGATCGTGTCCTGCCAGGCCGGGCACGGGCACCCGCTGCGCGACACCGCCGCGCTCACCCGGTCGGCGCGCGCCGCCGAGGCGGGCGGGGCGGCGGCGGTCCGCTGCGCGGCGTCGGCGGCGTCGCGGACGTCGCCGCCATCGCGGCCGCCGTCGCCGTGCCCGTCATCGGCCTCACCAAGGACGGGACGGACGGCGTGTTCATCACCCCGACCGTCGAGGCCGCCCGCGCCGTCGTCGCGGCCGGTGCGGCGGTCGTCGCGGCCGACGCCACGTCCCGTCCGCGCCCGGACGGACGGACGGTGGCCGACTCGGTCGCGGCCGTCCACGACGCGGGGGCGCTGTTCATGGCGGACGTCGCGACGCTCGCGGAGGGCGTCGCGGCGGCCGGGGCGGGCGCGGACATCGTGGCGACCACCCTCGCCGGGTACACCGGCCCCGGCCCGGTCCCGGACGGCCCCGACATCGACCTCGTCCGCGCGCTGCGCGCCGCCCTCCCGGACGCGACGATCATCGCCGAGGGCCGGTACCACTCGCCGGAGGCCGCCGCGGCGGCGATCGCGGCGGGCGCGACGTCGGTAGTGGTCGGAACCGCCATCACCGACCCCCAGTGGATCACCGCCCGATTCGCGGCGGCCGTAGCGTCCGCCTAGCGCGGCTCCAGCAGGGTGCACCTGGCTTCGTTGATCTGCGGCGTGTTGCCCTAACTCGGGCGCCTATAAGGGCAACACGCCGCAGATCAACATCAGGAGGGCCGGCCGCGCAGGAGGTCGTGCAGGTCGGTGACGGCCTGTGCGGCGGCCTTTTCGGCGGCGGGCGAGACGCCGCCGAGCCCGAAGAAACCGTGGTTGAGCGTGGGGTGCACGCGGTGCACCACCTCGACCCCGGCCGCCCGGAGGGCGTCCGCGTACGCGTTCCCCTCGTCGCGGAGCAGGTCGTACCCGGACGTGTGGACGACGGCGGGCGCGACGCCCGCCAGGTCGGGCGCGCGCAGCGGCGACACGCGCCAGTCGTCGCCGGGCGCCTCGTACAGCCCGGCGAACCACCGCATACCGTCGAGGGTGAGCCCGTAGCCGTCGGCGCGTTCGGCGCGCGACGGGTAGCGGGCGTTGACGTCCGCGTCGGCGTAGCCGCCCGCGACGTCGGTCACCGGGACGATCAGGAGCTGGGCCGCGAGGGGCGTTCCGGCGTCGCGGCAGGCGATCGCGACGGACGCCGCGAGTGCGCCCGCGCTGTCCCCGGCGACGACGATCCGCTCGTCCGGCCCGGCGGCGCGCGCGACGTGCAGCGCCGCGGCGAGGCAGTCGTCGAACGCGGCCGGGTACGGGTGCTCGGGGGCGAGCCGGTAGTCGACGCCGACGACCGTCCAGCCGGTTCCGGCGGCGAGGCGGCGCATGTGCTGCCGGTGCGTCCGCATGTCCCCGGCGATCCATCCGCCGCCGTGGAAGAACACGATCGTCGTCCCGGGGGCGCGGTTCGCGGGCTCGGTCACGCGGAGCGGAACGGCCCCGTGCGGCGCGTCCGCGCGCCCGTCGCGTTCGCCCGCGGGGACGAACGGGTCCGCGAGCAGCGCGCGGGAGCGTTCGTTCACGGCGACCGAGTGCCGCCGCGCCCCCTCGACGGACGCGTCTGCGGCCGTCGGATCGAGCGCGCGCAGCCGCAGCCACTCGGCGATATCAGGGTCGAACGCGCGTTCCGTCACAGAACCCCCAAAAGAAAGAGATGGGACATCCTACAACGCTCCCCGCCTCGACCCGGCGTGAAGAGGCCCCCGGCGGAATCCGCCGGGGGCCTCGTCGATGGGTCGGGTCAGTCGTTGTCGGGGGCGGCGGGCTTGGGGACGTCCGCCGCGGGGATCGGCTTCGCGGGGGAGTGGCCGTTGGCGGCGGGTTCGCCGGCGCCCGCGACGTTGAGGCCGCCGAGCAGCTGGCGGGCGACGCCGAGGCCGGTGCCGCCGAGGGTGAGGGCCTTGGCGAGCATGTCCTCGACGCCCTGCGCGCCGTTCAGGACGATCATGTTGTCGACGTTGCCGAAGACCTCGGCGCCCGCCTCGACGATCTCCGGCCACTTCTCGGCGAGCTGCTGGGCGATGACCGCGTCGGTGTTCTCGGCGAGGGCCACCGCACGGGCCTTGATCGCCTCGGCCTCGGCGAGACCCTTCTGGCGGATGGCGTCGGCCTGGGCCTCACCCATGACGCGGGTCGCGTCGGCCTGGCGCTCGGCCTCCTTCTTGGCGGCGTCGGCGTAGGCGATGCGCTCGTCGCGCTGGGCCCCGGCGAGCTTGACCTGCTCGTAGGCGCGGGCGTCGGCGGGCTTGCGGACCTCCGACTCCAGGCGCTTCTCCGTGCGCTCGGCCTCCAGTTCGGCGTTGCGGGTCTCGCGGAGGATGACCTCCTGGCGGGCCTGCTGCTCGGCCTGCTTCACCTGGCCGTTGTACTCGGCCTTCTTGATCTCGGTGTCCCGGATGACCGAGGCGTTCTCCCGCTCGGTCTCCTGCTCGCGGCGGGTCGCCTCCTGGTTGCGCTCCGCCTCGGCGATACGGGCGGCGGACGCGACGCGCGCGGCGTGCGGGCGGCCGAGGTTGGTGATGTAGCCCGTCTCGTCCTCGATCTCCTGGATCTGCAGGGAGTCGACGATCAGGCCGAGCTTGCTCATCTCGTCGGCGGCCGACATGCGGGTCTCGCTGGTCATCCGCTCGCGGTTGAGGATGAGGTCCTCGACGGTCAGGTTGCCGATGATCGAACGCAGGTGACCGGTGAACAGCTCGTGGATGGCGCCGTCCATGGACGCCTGCTGCTCCAGGAACCGGCGGGCGGCGTTGGCGATCGAGACGAGGTCGTCGCCGACCTTGTAGATGACGACGCCGCGCACGTGCACCGGGATGCCCTGCTGCGTCACGCACTGGACTTCGAGGTTGCCGGCGCGGCTGTCGAGCCGCAGGCGGCGGGAGGTCTGGAAACCGGGCAGCACCGCGGTGCCCTTACCCGTGACGATCTTGAAGCCGAGGCTGTCGAGTCCGGTCTCGGATTTCGAGCGGGCCCCCAGACCCGAAATGATCAACGCTTCGTTCGGCTCGGCGACACGCCAGATCAACTTGAACAGGATGATCAGGACGATGAGTCCGACGACGACAGCGCCGGCGATTACGGCCATCCGGCCTCCTCCTGCGTTCGGGCGGCCGGCCCGGTTTCGGAGGGCTCGTCCGCGTTACCGATATGGACGCAGCGGACGCGCGAACGGTTCTCCCATCGCGGAAGTTCCCGGCGAACGAGGGCGAAATTTCACCGCCGGACGATCTTCCTTCGCCGTCCGGTCACCGCCCGTCGGCCCCCGCGAGGGGTCAGCCGAAGGCGGGGGCGACGTAGACGGTCCGCGGGGGCTGGTGCTCGACGACGACGACGAGCGTGCCGACGGCGATCTCGTCACGGGGATCGACGGGGTGCGCGTAGAACGCCTCGACTCCGCCGCGAATCGCGATCATGACCTCCCCCACGAGCCCCGGGCCGACCTTGCCGGTGACCCGGCCCTGCTTGCCGATCAAGAGGACTCCCGCCCGTCGTCGCACCGCGGCGCGCACTGCCGCTTAGGGGAAGATTATCCGCTGCGCGCGGCGCGCGTCAGGGGAGGAAGCGCTCGGCGTTCCCGAGCGCCGCGCGGGCGATGCGCTCGGCTTCGTCGCGGGTGGCGTTCGGGCCGACGACGCTGATCGTCGCGAGGTAGTCGCGGCCCCGGAAAACGACGTACCAGGCTTTGGTGTGCGCGGTCCCGGCGATCGTGGTGACGCCGACCGTCCGGGAGCCCTGCCCGATCTCGCCGCGCGGCGACTCGGTGACGCGGTGCCCGGCCCACTTCGACCCGATCTTGGTCTTGAATTCCAGGCAGCCGGACGGGACGCGCGCGTCGACCTGCTCGTCCGCCTCGTCCGCCGACATCGCCATCAGCGTCTGCGTCACCGTCCAGCCGCCTTCCTTGGCGAACGAGACGAGCGCCGCGGGGACCTCCGCGGGGATCTTCCCGCCGGGGCCGCCGGCGGCGTTCGCGCAGCGGGGCTTGTCGAGGACGACGCTCTCCTGCAGGTGCGCGGCGTTGCGGATGGCGCGGAGCGTCCCGTACTCGCCGAGGTCGGGGTCGCCCGCCCGCCGGTAGCCGGCCAGCTCGGTGAGCAGCGCCTGCGACAACTGGTCGGAGGTGTAGCCGATGCCCGCGACGGCGACGTTCCCGCCGTCGCCGCCGGACGCCGGTGCGGGTTCGTCGCCGCCGCACGCGGACGCCGCCGCGGCGGTCAGGGCCGCCGTCAGGACGATCGGGAGGAGCCGCGGGAACCGGTGCGCCATGCCCGCGACCTTACGGGCAGGGCGGGCGAAACCGTCCCGGCGACACGCCCGGCCCGGCGACACGCCCGCCGGGCGGTTCACCGGCTCAGGTGGTCTGCTGATGGTCGGCGCGCTCGTTGTAGCAGCCCGCGTAGTCCTGTCCGGAGAGCTTCTGGATGGTCTCGACGATCTCGTCGGTGATGGCGCGGCGGGCCTTGGCCGGAGCCATGTCGTCGTAGTGGGAGAAGTCCATCGGCGGGCCGATCCGGACGGTGGGGCGCGGGCCGAAGAAGCGCGGCCAGGACGCGCCGATCGGCTGGATCTTCTCGGTGCCCTCAAGGCCGACCGGCAGGACGCGCGCGCCGGACTCCAGGACGAGCCAGCCGATGCCGGTGCGGCCCCGGTAGAGGCGCCCGTCCTGGGAGCGGGTGCCCTCGGGGTAGACGGCGAACGCGCCGCTGTTGTCGAGGACCTCGGCGGCCTGCTCCAGGGCGCCCATCGCGGCGCGCCGGGCGCCGCGCCGGACCGGGACGTGCCCGAGGTTGGTGAGGAACCAGCGGACGAAGCTCTTCTTCAGCCCGCCGCCCTCGAAGTAGTCGGCCTTGGCGATGTAGGTCACGGGGCGCGGCACGGCGAGCGGGATGATGAAGCTGTCGATGAACGACAGGTGGTTGCTGGCGACGATCAGCGGCCCGTAGCTCGGCACGTTCTCGCCGCCCTCCACCTTGGGGCGGAAAAGCAGCCAGAGGATCGGACGCACCACGCGCGTCATGAACGTGTAGAACATCCAGCCTCCTGATTTCGCCACCGCCACTGTAACGCGCGGGTCGATCCCCGCCGGTGCATCCGCCCCGGTTTCCTCACCGGGAGGTGAGGAGGAAATGGTCCCATGCGAGGTCAGGGGGTCCGCAGGGCCTGGTTTAAGGTGAGGGGAGACAGATTCTGTGAGATCGATCCCATTGGACGCGGCATCCAATCCGGATCGCCATTCATTACCGTAGAGTAAGTTTCTGTTGAGTAAGTTTTTGCCTCGGACGGTGCGCGCCGACCCCGTCCGGGCGTGTTACGGTCCCGTGGACATCCCCGGGCGACCTGGCCCTTTTCCCGGCAAGCCTTGGAATGCGGGCACCGAGTAGGTAATGCTGAGGAGTCACCTGAGAGGACCCCGGGGGACCTCGTTGAGCAGGGGCGTGGAGGTGACCATGGACTTCGACATCAACCTCATGCGGGACGACCGCTGCACCCTCGTCCGGGTCAAGGGCGACATCGACGTGGTGTCCAGGGAACGGTTCGAGGAGACGCTCCTCGAAGTCCTGGAAGCCGGCGAGCCGGTCGTCGTCGACATGCGCGAGGTCACGTTCTGCGACTCCACCGGCCTGAACGTCGTGGTCGTCGCCAACCGGCGGGCCGGCGAGCGCGGCGTCCACCTGGCGCTCGTCGCGCTCCGCCGCGCGTCCAGCGCGTGTTCAGCATCACCGGCGTCGACAAGTACGTCCCGGTGCACGACACGCTGCGCGAGGCGCTCGCCGCCATGCCGTCCACGACGACGCCCCGGAGCTGACCGCCGCCCGACGAGACCGGACGGGCGTCACGTGCAGCCCTCGAACTGCGGGACGCTCGTCGTCAGGTCGAGGCCCGACTCGCCGAACCAGTCGCGCAGGAGCCGCTCCGCCGTCCCGTCCTGGTACATCTCCGTGATCGCCCGGTTCACCGCCGCGCACCCCTCCAGGTCGCCCTTGCGCACCCCGACGCCGTACTTCTCGTCGGTGAACGGGTCGTTGATGATCCGTCCGGGACGGTTCTCCGCGAACCCCGCGAGGATCAGGTCGTCGGTCGAGACGGCGTCGAGGTCGCCGCTCGCCAGCGCGTCCATGCACGCGCCGTACGTCGGGTACCGGACGGGCACCGCCGCGACCTCGCGCTCCTCGATGACGCGCCGCCACGAGTTCGACCCCGTCACCGCGCAGATCTCGCGGTCGGCCAGGTCGCGGACGTCGTCGATCGCGAACAGCCCCGGCCGGACGAGCGTGTCCTGGTGGGCCACGTAGTACGGCCCGGCGAACGTCACCTTCCGCTTGCGCGTCGCGGTGATCGAGTACGTCGCGACGATCATGTCGACGCGGCCGTCCGCGAGCGCCTTCTCCCGCACCGACGAGTTGGTCGTGACGAACTCGATCCGGTTCGGCGGCACGCCGAGCCGTCCCGCGATGTAGGTGGCGACGTCGACGTCGAACCCCGCGTACGTCCCGTCCGGGCGCTTGACGCCGAGGCCCGGCTGATCCTCCTTGACCCCGATGACCAGCCGGTCGTTGTCGGCGATCGTGCGCCGCTCCGGGGTGCCGAACCCGCACCCGGCGAGCAGCGGGAGGGCAACGGCCGCCGCGAGGGCCGCGGCGGCTGGTCGGCCGATCGCGCGCACGGTCCGTCCTCCTCGCATCAGCGGAACTCGGCGAGCCGGGGGCGGACGCCCGCGACGGCGAGCAGCGCGATCGCGGCGACGGCGGCCGCCGGGACGGCGGACCAGCCGCGCAGCCCGCCGTCGGCGGCGGTGATCGCGCGGTCGAACGCGTCCCGGTGCGCGGCCGTCAGCTCGTTCAGCCCGGCGTCGTAGGCGGCGAAGTCGCGCAGCGCCGCCGCGGCGGTCCATCCGCAGGTCGATGGCGGTGGCCCGGTCCCCGTCGTCCGCGAGCCGCCGGATCTCCTGGTCGGCGCGCTGCACCGCCAGGTACGCCTGCAGGGTGCGGCGCAGCGCGGCGGCCTCGCGGCCGCGTTCGGCGGTGCGCGCCTCGTCCCCGAAGAAGCCGAGGAACGGGACGTCGCGCCCGCCGCCCGGCTCGTACGCGGCGAGCGCGGCGGCGAGGGCCGCGTAGTAGTTCTCCAGGTTCAGCGGGCGGCCGCCCATGTCGGGGTAGACGACCGACAGCGACTTGTCGAGGTACACCTGGTCGTAGGTGTCGGCGCGGCCCGGGTCGAGCAGGTACCGGCTCTCGTCGGCGAACGCGTTGTGGCTGATCGCGCGGGCCCGCGACAGCGCGAGGATCGAGTCGAACCCGTCCTTCTTCGCGCGCTCGATGTGCCCGGCGTGCGCGGTCAGCAGCGCGGCGCCGACGGCGGTGAGCGCGATCGTCCCGAGCGTCGCCAGGACGAGCGCGGGGTTCAGCACGCGCCGGAACGTGCGGGCCAAGTAGAACTGGAGCGCAAGCAGTAGGGCCAGTGACACCACGCCCAGCAGCAGCAGCCACGCCCTACCGGACAGCACCGCCGAATGTTCCGTCTCGTAGGAGTGCCGCACGCGCGCGCCGCTGTCGAGCGTGATGTTGTACGCCTTCGGCAGGATCTCCAGCTTCATCAGGTCGGTCGCCTGCCGGTACGCGTCGATCACGTCCGGCGGGAGCTCGCCCGGCGGGTGCCCGGCCTGCTCGCTGAGCTGCAGCGCCCGGCCGACGAGCCGCTCGTACCGGCCGAGCCCGTTCAGGACGTCCTGGACGGTGCGGCGCAGCGCGGGGTCGCCGCCCGCGAGCTGCGCGGCCTGCACCGCCGCCGCGTCCGCCTCCGCGCGCCGCCGCTCGTAGATCCGCAGGCTCTCGGCGCGGCCGATGCCGAGGTCGTGGTCGCGGCCGATGAGCAGGACGTTCGACACCTGCGCGTCCATGTCGCTGAGCGCGAAGTAGAGGGTGCCGGTCGCGACGACCTGCGGGCCCTCCTCGTGCCCGATCATCCGGACGGTGTCGCGGGCGTCGCCGATCGCCATCGCGAGCACCGCGAGCAGCCCCGCCAGCGCGAGCAGGACGAGCGCGAGCTGCGCGCGGATCCGGCCCGGGATCGTGCGCAGCGCGCCGGACGCGCGGGACGGCGCGGGGGCCGTCGCCGGGGGCGAGCCGCGGGAGGGCGTGAGCGTCATGGGCCGCCCTGCCTGGTCAGCGTGATCGTCGTCCAGGCGCCCACGTGGATGCGGTCGCCGTCGCGACCGGCACCGGCACCATGACCTTCAGCGGTTCGACCTCGCCGTTCATCGTGGTGCCGTTGCGCGCGCCGTGGTCGGTGAGGGTCCAGGTGCCGTCCGCGTGCGCGTTGAGGACGGCGTGCAGGTGCGACACGCCGGGATCGGCGGGCGGCTCACCGAGGTCGATCGCCGGGGCGATGCCGCGCGACGTGCTGCGCCGCCCGATCCACACCTCGCCGTCGCGCAGCGGGATCCGGCGCTCGGGAACGTACGGCGGGAACTCCAGCGACTCCGCGTCGGGGCCCGCCTCGGCGATCACGGAGTTGTAGTAGGCGCGGTCGGCGCCGACCACGGCGACCCAGCCCTGCGGCGCGCTGACGGGGTCCCGGGGGCGAGGGATGTGCGGTATGTCCAGGTCGTGGCCGGACCGGCCGCGCCGGTCGTCGACCGGTGCGCCGCAGTTCTCGCAGAACCGGGCGTCCGGGGGCCGCGCCGTCCCGCACCTGCCGCAGAACCCCGCGCCCGGGCCCACCAAGGGCGTCGCGTCCATCGGGCGGCCGCACACGTCGCAGTACTCGGTGTCCTCGGAACGGTGACCGATCGGGCATTCCGGCATGGCCTCAGCTCCCCGCCTCTCCCGGCGGGCCCGCCTCGTCGGCCCGGCCCGCCTCGTCCGATTGGCCGGATTGATCCGGTTTGCCTCCATGATCTCCCGTCCGGCCGGGATCCGTCCCGCCCGATTCCCTCCCGTCCGGTTCTCTCTTGTCCGATGCCGCCCCGCCCGGTTCCGTTCGGGACGGGCGCGTCCGGACGGTCCGCACCGACCGGGTGTCGAGCGCCATCTCGTCCGCCTTCGCGACGCCCGACCGCAGCCGCACCGTCCCCGACTCGCGGTCGACGACCTCCACCACCCGGTCCAGCAGCCCCGCGATCTGCTCGTTCCCCACCTCGCGGGCCAGCACCACCGCCCGTCCGAGCCGCTTCGTCGCCGTCTCCTCGTCCCCCGCGCGCGCGCCTCCAAGCCCTCCCGCACCGCCTCCGCCAACTCCGACTGCCCCGTGTGGTGCGCGACCCGCCGGTTGATCCGGGTGGAGCGCACCTCGTCGTCCGTCCACTCGGCGAGGACGTTCCCGGACGCCGGCACCGAACCGTCCGGCGCGACGAGCTTCACCCACGCCGCCCGCATCCGCTGCCCGATCGCGCCCGCCGGGACCCGCACGCACAGGTGGTACTCGCGCGCCTCGCTGCCCCACGCGCCGACCGGGTAGTCGCCGGTCCGCGCCCCGGACGCGACCCGGCGCGCCGTCAGGTCCTCGACCGCCGGGACCATCTGCTTGAGGAACCGCAGCTCCGCGTTCTGCGGCGTCCACACCCGCAGCGCCACGTCCGCGACCCGCTTGCCCATCGCGGCCCGCGTCATCGCGCGGAAGTCCGCCTCCAGGTCGGCGGGGTCGGGCACGTCGAGGAACCCGCCCAGCAGCGCCGAGGTGATCGTGCGCAGCTCGGCGACCTCCCAGTCGGTGCCGACGCCGCGCGCGTCGCACACGAACCGTCCCGCGCACTCGCGCAGCGCCGCGTCCAGCGTCTCGGCCGACTCGTGCTGATTCTTGCCGTCGGTCAGCAGGATCGCGTGCCGCACCGCCCCCTCGTGCCCCGCCAGCAGGCGGTCCGCGAGCCGCAGCCAGGAACCGATCGCCGTCCCGCCCGCCGCGTCCAGCCGCCGGACGGCCCGCGCCGCGCTCTGCCGGGTCCGTTCGTCCGCGCGGACCAGCCGCTCCCCCTGCGGGTAGATCATCCGGGGCCGGTTGCGCCCGCGACGACCGCGAAGTGCACGCCGTCGCGCAGCACGCCGACCGCCGTGCTCGCGGCGCGCTTCGCGGCCGCCATCTTGCCGCCGAACGACATCGACCCGGACGTGTCGATGATGATCACCTCGGCCGCCTCCGCCCCGGCCCCGGCCCCGCCGCCGTCCGCGGAGCCGAGCGCGCGCGCCTCCACGGACACGATCGCGTGCATGTCCCGGCCGCCCTCCGGCAGGTACGGGTTCTGATCGACGCTGATCCGGAACTCGGGAAGGTCGCTCATCGGGCGGGCTCCCTGGTCGGGGACGGGGGGCGGGGCGGTTCGTTCGTCATCGGGTCACAGCAGGGTCCTCGGGCGGACGGCGTTGGCGCGCCGCACCATCGCGTGCCGCACGTCCCGGCCGTCCGCGAGCTTGGCGAGCAGCCGGTACGTCTCCTCCAAGCGCGCGCGCAGCTCCGGCTCGCGCAGCCGCGTGCCGAGCAGCCTCCGGCCGGAACCGAACCGCGACGGGCCCGGCGCCGGCCCGCCCGTCCGGACCCACGCCTGCGCCGCCTCCAGCACCTCCGCCGTGAACGCGGCGCGCCGCTCGGTGTCCAGCCGCAGCGCCTCCAGCCGCCGGCCCGCGTCCAGCAGCGCGGGCGCCGACAGCGCGCCCGGGTCGCAGCCCCGCACGCGGCGGCGCCCGCCGCGAGCTGCGCGGACAGGTAGTCGCTGGAAATGCGCGGCACCGCGTCCAGGACCCGCTCCGCGCCCGCCCGGTCGGCCGCCGCCAGCCGGACGCGCGCCAGCCCGAACGCCGCGCTGACGTGCGTCGGATCGGTGCGCCACACCGTCTCGTAGTAGGGCCCGGCGGACGCCGCGTCGCCCCGGCACTCGTGGCAGAACGCCAGCGCGAGCTTCGGCGCCTGCTCGCCCGGCATCAGGTCGTACAGGCCGTTGAACGTGCGCGCCGCCGTCGCCGCGTCGCCGCCCGCCAGCGCCCGCACGCCCCGGTACCAGTCGACCCGCCAGTCGCCCGGCCGCTCGGCGCCGATCTCGTCGAGGAGCGCGGCGGCGCCGTCCGGGTCGCCCAGCCCGATCCGCGCGCGGGCCAACGCCAGCTTCACCTCGGGCGACGCGACCGGAGCGGAACCGAGCGCCGCCGCCAGATCACCGGAATCGCGGGCCGTCAGGCCCGCCAGGAACGCCGACGCCGGATCCGACGCGGGCACCAGCGGGGCGCGGAGCGCGGCCGCCGCCGCGGCGGGCTCGGGCGCCGCCAGGACATCGGCGGGCGCCGCCGCGCCCGGCCGCGCCGCCTCGACCTCCGCGCCCGCCGTGAACTGCTCGGGGCCGAACATCGCCGACGGCGCCGGGCGCGGCCGTCCGTCCTCGGCCGACAGCACCTCCCGCAGCACCCCGGTGAGCTGGTCCGCCATCTCCGCCGCGCTCCGGAACCGGCGGGACGGCTCCGGGTGCGTCGCCCGCCGCAGCACCCGGTGGTACGACTCGTGCCGCTCGAACAGCGGCACCTCGCGGCGCGGCGGCAGGCTCCGCAGATGCCGCGCCGTGTACCCGCGGAACGGGAAGCTCAGCACCGCGAGCGTCCGGCCGACCGTGTACAGGTCCGACTCGACCGACGGGCCCCGCACCGCGACCTCCGGCGCCTGGTAGCCCGGCGTGCCGAACACCGGCCCCTCCACGTCGGACATGCGCCGCACCCCGCCGAGGTCGATCAGCTTCAGCTGCTCCTCCGACTGGATCGCGTTGTCGGGCTTGAAGTCGCAGTACAGCAGCCCGACCCCGTGCAGGTAGCCGAGCGCGCTCAGCACCTCCAGCCCGTACGCGATCACCTGCCCGAGCGGCAGCGCCGCGTCCTCGCCCTCCTCGTCGCGGCGGGTCAGCAGGATGTCCTTCAGCGACCGGCCGCCCACGTACTCCATCACGATGTAGCCGGAGTCGCCGTGCCGCACGAAGTTGTAGATCTTCACGATGTTGGGGTGCTCGACCTCGGCGAGGAACGCCCGCTCGGCCGCCGCCGCCGCGAGCGAATCGGCGTCCCCGGCGTCCAGCAGGCCCTTCAGCACCACCCACCGGCCGCTGACGTTGTGGTCCCGCGCCAGGTACACCCACCCGAGCCCGCCGTGCGCGAGGCAGCCCAGCACCTCGTACTGCCCGCCGACCAGATCCCCCGGCCGAAGCTTCGCGTGAACGAGAACGCGTGCCCGCAGTTCGGGCAGTACCCCTCGGTGCGTCCCGGACGGTCGTCGCCGCGGCTCCGCCCCACCCGCTCCCCGCACCGGCTGCAGAACCGCCGGTTCTCCGGCACCACCGGAGCCCGCATGATCGCCGACGCCGGATCGCGGGCCGGGACCGGCGGCACCTCCACCAGCCCCGCGCCCAGCATGCCGCGCCGCCCCGAACCCGACCCCGAACCGCTCGGCCGCGAGCCGCGCGAGACGGTGCCCGGCATCGTCGGAACCGAACCCGCCGGCGCCGGCTCCGACGTCTCCTCGGGCCGGTGCGCCGGTTCCGGAGGGGGCGCCATGCCGCAGACGTCGCAGAAGCCGTCCTCGTCCACGACGCCCGTGCAGTCGGGCTGGGCGCACCGGTTCATCGGCCGGCCTCACCCGCCCGCACCGTCCGCTGGTACTCCGCCAGCAGCGCCGTCGCACGGCGCAGATCGCACGGCGCCGTCCACAGGACGTCCCGCGCCTCCTCGTACAGTGCGCAGAGCCGCTCGTCCTCCGCGAGCCCCAGCCGCGCCGCCTTCGCCCGGTACGCGTCGAGACGCCCGCGCAGCTCCGCCCGCCGCTCCAGCAGCCCCGCGCTCAGCCGCAGATCGCTGCGCGCCCGCTCCAGCGCGTCCTCCGCCGCCCGCTCAAGCTGCACGACCCGCCCCGCCAACTCCACCCAGCGGCCCGCCTCCCGCAGCCGCTCCAGCGCCGCCAGCCGGTCGCGCAGCCCCGCCGCCAGCTCCCGCGCGGGCTCCGGCACCGTCGACGGCCCGATCTTCACCAGGACCGTCTCGTACGCCTCCAGCGCGTCCCGCTCGACCCCCTCGACCTCCTCGATCGCCCCGGCGAGCTGCGCCGCGACCGTCCCGTAGCCGTCCCGCAGCCGGGTGACGCCCGCCAGCTCGTCGCCCAGCGACCGCAGCGTCCCGCACAGCCGGTCCAGCCGCGACGTGTCCGCGCAGTCGTCGCGCACCAGCGACAGCGGATCGGTGCGCACCACCCGGCCCAGCGCCGTCAGCTCGCGGCCCAGCCGGTCCAGCTCCGGGTGCCGCGTGCCGTCCAGCGCGTGCGCCAGCTTCGCCGCGTCCCGCCACCGGCCCTCCGCCTCCTCCAGCGGGAGCAGCAGCGCCGACCACGCCGCGTCCGCCGCCGCCACCTCGCGGGCGACGAACTCGAACGCGTCCGACATCAGCGCGACCGCCTCGTCCAGCGAGACGCTCCGCTCCCGCGGGCCCAGCAGGGTGCGGTCGGCGAGCGGCACCTCACCGTCCGGCAGCGGCACCGACGCGCCCGACAGCATCCCGGTCAGCTCCGCCAGCGTCGCCACGTCCGGACGGGACGCCCGGTCGCGCACCTCCGCCGCGTCCGCCAGCACCCCCCGGTACGCCTCGAACAGCCGCCACGCCAGCGCCAGCCGAGCCTGCGCCGCCTCCCAGCGCCGGTACGTCTCCCCCGCCAGCCGCGCGCCCTTCAGCAGCCGCAGCCCCGCGTGCTCCTCCAGCTCCAGCAGCGACGCCGAGATGCGGTCGCGTTCCGATTCCAGCCCCCGCAGGGCATGGTCGACCCCCTCCCGGCTCATGGGCGCGGCGGCCCCGGCCCCGCTCTCGTCCACGTCAGCCCCGCGTCTTCTCTAGGTCCCCGTGGGGGCGCGTCGCCCGACCGTGCGTCTGGGAGCACGGATCGCACCAGGATCGGGCAGACACTCCCCATCAAGTGTGATCCGTGACACTAGGCGAGACAAGCTTCTTTCTCCACAGGCGGCCTCCCCACGGCACGGACGGCTTCCGGCGTTCGAAAGCCGTGGCCGTACTCTTTCCACCGGGAACGTCATGGCGCAAGATGGCGTTACCCAGATGAACCCCGACTGAAAGGAGCAGTGAGTCCGCAGTGTCGGACCCCAGTCATAGACCCGGTGCATCGTGGTAACCGCTGTACTGGGTGTGCTCGCGGTGATCGTCCTCACCGCCGCCACCGGCTATTTCGTCGCCCAGGAATTCGCCTTCGTCGCCGCCGACCGCGCGACGCTCGAACAGGCCGCCGCACGCGGCGACACCTCCGCCAAACGGGCCGTGAAGGTCATCGGCCGCGTGTCGTTCATGCTCTCCGGCGCCCAGCTGGGCATCACGATGACGACCCTCGTGGTCGGCTTCATCGCCAAACCCGCCCTCGCCGAACTCATCGAACCGCTCCTCACCGTCATCGGCGTCCCCGAAGGCGCCACCGGAGCGATCGCCCTCGCCACCGGATTCGTCCTCGCGACCCTGATCCAGATGCTGCTGGGCGAACTCTTCCCGAAGAACCTCGCATTGGCGCGCGCCGAATCCCTCGCGCGCGCGCTCGCCGCGTCCACGCTCGTCTACCTGACGATCTTCGGGCCGCTCATCCGGCTGTTCGACCGTTCCGCCGAACGCCTCCTGCGCGCCGTCGGCGTCGAACCCGTCGAGGAACTGCACAGCGGCGCCACCCTGGAGGAACTCGGCGACATCATCGGCAAGTCGCACAGTTCCGGGCACCTGCCCGCCGACCTCTCCGGCCTCCTCGAACGCGCCCTGTCGTTCGGCGACCTGACCGCCGACGAGGTCATGGTGCCGCGGCCGTCCGTCCGCTCGCTCCCCGGCGACGCCTCCGCCGCGACCTCATCGCGCTCATCCGCGAGACCGGGCACAGCGCCTACCCGGTCTACGGCACCGAAGTCGACGACGTCGTCGGTGTCGCGGGCGTCCGCGAAGTCGCCGACGACGCCCTCGACCCCGCGACCCCCCTCGCCCGCATCGCCCGTCCCGCCCTGCTCGTCCCCGGCAGCCAGCCGCTGTACGGCGTCATCGAGCAGATGCGCGACACCGGCGAGGAATTCGCGTGCGTCGTCGACGAGTACGGCGGCCTCGCCGGAATCCTCACCTTCGAGGACGTCGCCGAAGAACTCGTCGGCGAGATCGCCGACGAGACCGACGCCCACGAGGACGCCCCCACCTCCGCGCCCGACGGCTCCTGGCTCGTCGACGCCGCCATGCGGATCGACGAAGTGTCCCGGCTGACCGGCCTGCCGCTGCCCGAGGGCGACTCCTACGACACCCTCGGCGGGCTCGTCATGGCCGAACTGCGCCGCCTGCCCACCCCCGGCGACCGCCTCACCGTCGACCTCGACGCCGCCCGCGTCGAACTCGAAGTCGTCACCATCGCCCGGCGCGTCGCCGCCAAAATCAAGATCAACGCCGCGGAGGCCGTGAACCAGGAGGCCGCGTGGACCCGCTGACCACCCTCCTGATCACCGTCCTCCTCCTCGCCGGGAACGGCTTCTTCGTCGCCTCCGAGTTCGCGCTCGTCACCGCCGCGCGGCCCCAGCTCGAACGCGCCGCCGCCTCCGGCAGCCGCCCCGCCGTCGCCGCCCTCGCCGGCGCCCGCGAACTCTCGCTGATGCTCGCCGGCGCCCAGTTCGGCATCACGATGTGCTCGCTCGGCCTCGCCATCGTCACCGAACCCGCCTTCGAGCACTTCCTCGAACCGCCCCTGCACGCCCTCGGCGTCCCCGAAGCCGCCTCGAAGGCCATCGCCCTCGCCTGCGCGCTCGCCGTCGTCACGTTCCTGCACATGGTCATCGGCGAGATGGCCCCGAAGTCGTGGGCGATCGCCCACCCCGAACGGTCGGCGCTCATCCTCGCGCTCCCCTTCCGCGCGTTCGCGAAGGTCTCCCGTCCCGTCCTGTCCTCGCTCAACGCGACGACGAACGGCCTGCTGCGACTGATCCGCGTCACCCCGAAGGACGAACTCGACGACCACACCGACCCCGCCCGACTGAGCCACCTCCTCGGCGAGTCCCGACGACTCGGACTCATCGGACGCCACGACCACGAACTCCTGCGCCGCGCGATCGCCGCACGCGAAGTCACCGTCGGACGCCTCGTCGTCCCCGCCACGTCCGTCACCACGATCCCCGCCGACGCGTCCGCCGCACAGATCCGGCGCGTCGCCACCGCGAGCGGCCACAGCCGGCTGCTCGTCCGCGGCCCGGGCGTCCCCGGCATCGTGCACGTCCGAGCCGCCATCACCGAACCGAACGGCGAACGCCGCGCCGCCGACCTCGCACACCCCGCGCCCGTCCTCACCGCGGAGACCACCGTCCTCGACGCCGTCAGCCGCCTCCGCCGCGCCCGCGCCCCGCTCGCGGTCGTCAACGACGCCGAAGGCGAGTTCACCGGCATCGTCACCCTCGACGACCTGCTCGCCGAACTCCTCGCGACGAACCCGCACTGACCGTCCGTCCCCGTGAAGATGATCACGCCGTCGCACTTTCATCGGGTGTGAGACGTTAGACACGAGTAGAAGAGGAGAGCAACGGTCGCGAGGCCGATCCGGACGACGGGGATGACTCGGTGGACAAGTCGACGAACGAACCGGGCGACGAGCCCGTCCCCACGTACGTCCCGGAGTCCGAGATCCCGACGGACGAACTCCCCCTCCCGTCGGTCGAGGAACCGAGCGAAGCCGACACGCCGGACGACCCGTCCGACGATCCGTCCGACGACCCGTCCGACGACGCTGCGGAAACCGACAGCGAACCCGAGGCGGCCCCGGACACCGGCGACACCGGCGCCGAGGACGCACCCGAAACCGGCCACGCCGACACCGCCGCGCAGAACGACCCCACGGACGAGGGCGACCCGCACGACACATCCGAGACCGAGCAAGCCGAAACGATCACCGACGGCGCGCCGGAGACCGACCACGCCGACACCGGCGCGCAGGTGGAGCCCACAGGCGGGCGCGACGCATCCGCCAGCACGCCCACCCCCGAAAGCACCGGCGAGCACAACCGCGTACCCGCGACGGACCCGGAAACCGACGACGCCCAAGACGACTCCGGTGTAGAGGACACACCCGAAACCGGCCAAGGCGACTCCGGCTCGCAAGGCGAGCCAGCGGACGAGCGGGACGCGCACGACGGCGAGGTACCGGAGACGAGCCCGGCCCTGGAAAGCGACAACGGGCAGAACGAACGCCGCGCATCCCGAGGCGAGTCGGCCGCCGAGGACGTCGGCGAACCGCCTGCGGCCGAGCGGGACACGCACGACGCCCAGGTGCCGGAGACGAACCCGGCCCCGGGAGAGCGACAACGGGCAGAACGAACGCCGCGCATCCCGGCGAGTCGGCCGCCGAGGACGTCGGCGAACCGCCCGCGGACGAGCGGGACACGCACGACGGGCTGGTGCCGGAGACGAACCCGGCCCCGGGAGATGACAACGACGCGCAGAACGAGCGCGGCACGTCCGAGGGCGAGTCGGCCGCTGAAAGCACCGGCGGGCACGAACACGCACCCCACACGGCCACAGGCTCCGGCAGCGAGCCACCCGCGGACCAACAGGACGCACACGACGCCCAAGCGCCGGAGACCGAGCCGGACCCGGGAAGCAACGACGGGCAGGACCAACGCCGTACGTCCGAGGGCGAGTCGGCCACCGAAAACGAACACGCACCCCAGGCGGCCACCGGGAACGACGACAAACCGCCTGTGGACGAACGGGACGCACGCAACAGCCAGGTGCCGGAGACGGGCCCGGCCACGGAAGGCGACAACGACGGGCTGGACGAGCGCGACGCGTGCGAGGGTGGGACGGCCACCGGGGACGACTGCGCGCCGCGCGATGTGGACGAGGTCGTCGACGCGCTGACCGCGGTCTACGAGCGGCTCGACGCCGCGCCGCGCGAGGACGGGACGGTCGGGTGGGGCGCCCAGCTGGCGGCCCTGCGGGCGTTCCGAGAGGGGCCGGTCGCCGGTGACCGGGACGTCCTGGCCCGGCTCCTCGTCGATCCGCATGCCGTCACGCGGACGGACGATGTCCGCTTCGTCCTCGTGCCCGACGAAGCGGACGAGGCTGCGGCGGTTCGGGAGATCGTGGGCGAGGCGCTCGCGGCCGGGGAACGTGCGCTGGTGCTGGCCCCGACCGCGCTGCAGGCCGCCGCGGTGTTGCGCGGCGTCGCGGACGACGGGGTGTTCGCGCTGGCCGTCGGCACCGAGCCGGGGGAGGCGCCGCCCGAGCCGCCGCGCAAGCCGCCGGAGCGGCCGAAGCCGCCGCAGGGGACGGTCGAGTTCAAGCGTGTCCCGGACGTCACGCGGGTGCAGGCGCTCCCGGTTCCCGCGGCGCCGGAGACGTGGGTGCGCGCGGCGGTGCTGCGGACGGCGGGGGAGGCGTGGCGGCAGTCGTGGGAGACCGAGCTGCGCATGCTGCGCCGCGGGTTGATGTGGCTGGAGCAGTGGCCGCGCGATCACGCGGCGCTGGAGGCGGCGCGGGCCGCCGAACCTGCGGCGGCGCGAGGCGTTCGAGGCGGAGCGGGCGTCGCTGGCCGCGGCGATCGAGGAGGCGCGGGGCGCGGCGAGGCCGCGGCGGGCGCGGGCCGCCG
>NZ_MKJY01000573.1 GCF_001942465.1 Actinomadura sp. CNU-125 | reverse complement strand
TGTCGTGCCAACGACCTTCCCTTCCGGTTCTCCCCAACTCTAGTTGGGGCCCTGTCCGGAAGATCCGTGGCACCTCACAACACACGATCTGGTCTGACCTACTCCCGGGCCAGTCGCTACTGACCGTTCCGATCCTCCTCGTGGGCCAGTTCGGGGCCGGCCATGCCTTCTTGATGTTGCACGCAAGGACTCCTTCGCTGATCGAGACTCTGCCTCGGCGGCGACCCGCCATCCACCCATATATTGTCACATGCAAAAATGACGATATGTGAGGTGGCTCGTTGCCGGCAGCCCCCCTCGTCAGCCGGCCCGGGCTGGCGTGCGGGGTCGTTCGAGAAGCGTGCGATGGTCGGTCCGGGGCGCGAGACCTCGGGACCCTCGTGGCGCGTCGGGCAGTGCGTCCCGCAGCGTATTGCTCTCGATGACCTGCCGCCTCTGCGGGCGCGGTGCCCAGTTCCGCGACCGACTCGTCGATGCGTCCCTCATCGCTTGGGCGTGCATGCGGGCCGCCGGTCGGCGGGGCGGTGGACGTGAGAAGTCAGTGCAGCAGTGCGCGCAGCGCGTCCAGGCGCTCCGGAACGATCGCGTACCACACCCATGTTCCGCGCTTCTCGCGGGTGACGAGACCGGCGTCGGTGAGGATCTTCAGGTGGTGGCTGACGGTCGGCTGCCGCAGGCCGAGCGGCGTGGTGAGGTCGCAGACGCACGCCTCGCCGTCCGGGCTGGCCTCGATCATGCCCAGGATCTGGACCCGTGTCGGGTCGGAGACCGCCTTGAACGTGCGCGCGCGCTCTTCGGCCTCCGACCGGGGCATGGGGGTGAGGGTGATCGGGGTCGGCGGGTGGCACGCATCGGTGCCGGACGCGGGCTGCTGGTGCTGAGCGGTCAGGGTCACGCCGCCATCGTCCATGCCGCGAGTGTATGTCCGGTGAACGAGAGTGAACGTCCGATGAACGGCACAAAGGGCCGGGGGTCGCTCGGCTTCGTCACGGCCTTGTGCTGTTTCGTGATGCTCGGGACAGGAGTTCGCCTTCAGTGCTCGCGCGGTGCGTACATGATGGCCGCGACTCCTGCCAGGCATACCAGGGCACCGATGACGTACCACCGGTCGGGGAAAGCCGTCCATCGCCATACCCCCGGGCGAGCGAGCCGGCGACGAAGACCCCGCCATAGGCGGCCAGGATGCAACCGAAGTTCGGATCGGGCTGGAAGGCGGCGACGCATCCGTGCACCCCGAGCCTGCTGGCGCCCGCGCCAATCCACGACCAGCCACGATGCTCGCGCACCCCCCTGCCGGACCAGCCAGACGCCCACTGGTCGCAGGGGCGGCGAGTAAGGGGTTGCGCTCACCCTCGAAAGCTTGCATAGTTGTGCAAATGAGCAAGGATGAAAGGGTGGGCGACCTCGGTGCGGTGCTGTCCCATCAGCTCTTTCGGGCTTTGAGCGATCCCACGCGGGTTCGTCTCATCGACCTGCTCGCGGAGCGGTGCCGTGCCTGCTCGGTGTCCGAGCTGGCCGAATGCCTCGATGTGGATCTGTCGGTGGTGTCCCGGCACCTGGCGCTTCTGCGGGCGGCCGGTGTGCTGCGGGCGGCCAAGAGCGGCCGGAGCGTTTTGTACGAGATCCAGTTCGACGCCGTGAGCGAGGCTCTGCGCGGTATCGCCGACACGCTCGATCGTGCCCGGGACGACTTCGCCCGCTCGTCCGCCTGCGCTTCGAACAGCATTGCCGACGAGGAAGGAAGCCCATGACTGTCAACGATGTCGCCGATACAGGGGCGGTCTCCATTGGTAACCGGTCCAGGGTCCGGCTGATCGTCGAGTACTGGACCGTGACCATGGAGGATCAGGATTCGTGCGGATCGTGCGATGCGACACTCGCGCTGCTTCATGAGGCCATCGATGCTGTCCGCCCGTTCGCCGAGCGGCTCGGCATCGTGATCGACGTTGCGGCGTCCAAGATCACCACGTGGGACGACGCGGTCGAGCAGGGCATCACGGCATCGCCGACCATCCGTGCCGAGGGGCTTGAGATGCGCCCGGTGCATCCGGACGGATCGGAGGCCCGTGTCTGGAGCTGGCGGGGGACGGTCGGCGCATCGCCGGCGCCTGAGGCGCTGCTCGACCTCTTGCTGCGGGCCGTCGCGGAACGCAGTCGCCGCCTCGGCGCCTACCTCGCGGAAGGAGGACCGGCTCCGTACGTCCGTACATACCTGCGGGCCACGGCTGCCGCCGATACGGCGCCGACCGCGACCTGCGGCCCTGTGCCCTGCGGCTGACGCGAGGACAGGAGACCCCGGTGCGGCGGCCCTGCGGAGGGGGCTCGCACCGGGGGTTCCACTTGCTCGTCCGCGGGCCGCCCGGCTTGGGCTCGGTGCACGGTCGGGGGCGCCGAAGACCTGGCCGGGCGGGGACGGACGGGCGGGCTGGTGTGGCCGGTGTCTACAGGGGGCCTCGGCGCCAGGGGCCGCGGATGGCGTAGGTGCGTCCGGGCGGGGTCAGGTCGGTGGTGGAGCCGAGGGTGTTGGCGAACAGGACCGAGCCGTCGGGGCTGAAGCAGGCGCCGGCGAACTCGCTGTCGTCGGTGATGTTGACGGCGAACTCGAAGGGGGCGCCGCCGGGGTCCAGGCCGATGAGCCGGTTGACGTTGTCGAGGCCGGGGGCGAGCGGGTGGGGGTCGGCGTCGGCGGACGAGGCGTCGTCCTCGCACAGGATGATGCCGCCGCGCGGGGTGAAGGTGAGGTTGTCGGGGGAATCGAGGACCTTGCGTCCGGGGGATTCGTAGACGAGTTCCAGGGTTCCGCCGTCCCGGTCCCAGCGGTGCGGCCCCCGGCCGCCGTGGTCGCGGTCGCGGCGGCGGCCGGGAATGTAGCGCCAGACCTGGCCGTAGCCTTCGCGGTAGCCGTCGGCGCCCGGCGAGTCGCCGTTCTTGGCGTCGCCGCCGCTGGTGGAGTTGAAGTAGATGCCGCCGTCGCCGTACCAGCAGCCTTCCAGGCGGTTGAACTGGGCGCCGCCTGAGGCCAGGCCCTGCTGCGTGCAGGTGGCCGCGCCGTTCTCCAGGTCGGGGTCGGGGTCGTCGATGCGGACCCATTCGACCGGCAGCCGGGCGCCCATGCGCTGCCCTTCGCGGGTGTCGTACCCGGGCCGTCCGGTGATCTTGAGCATTTCCAGGACGCCGCCGCCGGCGAGGTCGCGGGGATTGCGGGGGCGGTAGCGGTAGAAGCCGTTGGGCTTGCCGGAGTCGTCTTCGGTCTCGTAGACGTATCCGGTGCGAGGGTCGACGGCGACGGCCTCGTGGGAGAAGCGGCCCATCGCGGTGATCGGCCGGGAGGCGGCGGGACGCCCGGGACCGGGGCCGTGCAGCGGCACTTC
Organism: Actinomadura sp. CNU-125; assembly: GCF_001942465.1. Taxonomy (GTDB): domain Bacteria; phylum Actinomycetota; class Actinomycetes; order Streptosporangiales; family Streptosporangiaceae; genus Spirillospora. The sequence continues at coordinate 34,286 of NZ_MKJY01000573.1, read as the reverse complement.
GAAGACGTAGCCGTGCTTGCGCTGCCATCCCTGCCGGGGACCGGCCGTGGTCTCTTCGCAGCTCAGCCAGCCTCGGCCGCCGTACATGACGCCGCCGGCGCAGTTGGTGGTGGTGCCGTTGAGGCTGACGAAGTGCTCCAGGACCCGGCCGGTGCGCGGGTCGACGTCCAGGGTGGTGGTGCCGGCGACGCCCTGCTCGTCGTAGCGGTCCGAGCCGGGGACATGGACACGGCCGGTGGGGCTGCCCGGGCCGGTGCGCACCTCGTGGTTGCGGATGAGGCGGACGGCACCGCGGCGCGGGCTGGGGAACGCGGCCATCCCGTCGTGGGCGATGGGGGTGGCTTGCCCGTCGCTCATCGTGGTCCCGGTGAGCCCGAACACGGTGTAGGTGAAGCCCGCGGGAAGCGCCAGGAGCTCTTCGCCGGTGCTGGCGGCGCGGGCGCGGCACAGCGGCCCGTAGCCGTCGCGGTCGCGACGGCGGCGCGGACGCCCCGCCGTCGCCCACGCCGCATGGGAACCGAGAGTCTGCATTGCCACCCCTGCGGCCATGGTTCCGCCTGCAGTGGTCAAGAACCGCCTGCGATCGATTTGTGTCATCGCCGCTGTTCCCTTCGGATTGCTGTACGCGACAGGTAGATCATGCTGTTCATAGATGGACGTCTATGTCTCGGTCGCGTGGCCCGTGGATGACCGGTGCCCACCCGGCGGGTGAACGCCTTGCCGGACGGGGCGGCGGATGCACCGGCATCGACCCGGTGGACGGGGTCAGGGACGGGTGAGGCGGTAGCCGATGCCGCGGACGGTGAGGATGATCGTGGGGTTCTCGGGGTCGTCGCCGAGCTTTTCGCGCAGGCGGCGGATGTGGACGTTGATGGTGTTGGTGCGGACCTTGTCGGTGCGCCAGACGTGGTGCTGGATCTGGCGGCGGTCGACGACGCGGTCGGCGTTGAGCATCAGGTAGTGCAGCAGTTCGAACTCCCGCAGCGGCATCGCGACGATGCGTCCGCCGACGCGCACCACGTGGGCGGTGGGGTCCAGTTCGATCGAGCCGCACGTCAGGACAGGGGTGCCGGTCACGGCGGTGTCGTCGCGGATCCCGGTGATGAGGGGAAGCAGCTCGGGGAGCCGGTAGGGGCGGGCGACGCAGAGGTTGGCGCCCGAGGCCAGGGCCTCGACGGCGCGGTCGGCGTCGCCCGCCCCGACGCCCAGGATGATGGGCGTGGACAGGCTGCCGCGGACGGCGGTGACGAAGGTGACGGCGTCGACGACGGGGATGCCGGCGCTGATGAGGATGAGGTCGGGATGCAGCGCGCCGGTGCGCAGCAGGGCTTGGGCGCCGTCGGTGCACACGGTCGTCTCGACTCCTTTGGCGGCCAGGGCGAGGACGAGTTCGTGGCCGAGGCCCGCGTCGGGATCGGCCACCAGCAGCAGCGGAACATGCGCCCGTTCGGCCGCGGTGGACACGGCCGTGAGAGGCGCGGGCCCGGCCGGAAGGTGCCGGGCGGGCGGCCCGGGCGTGGGAGCAGAAGAGGCAGCCGCGGCGGCGGCTTGGTCGTTCACGTCCGTGAGCCTCCTGAGTTCCGGCGGGGTCAGCCGAATCTGCCGGTGATGTAGGCCTCGGTGCGCTTGTCCGCGGGCGTGGTGAAGATCGTGGTGGTCTCGTCGTACTCCACCAGCCGGCCGTGCCGCTCGCCGGCCTCGTCGACGTCGGCGGTGAGGAACGCGGTGCGGTCGGAGATCCGGGCGGCCTGCTGCATGTTGTGGGTGACGATCACGATCGTGAACGACGCGGCGAGCTGGTGCATGAGGTCTTCGATCTTGGCGGTGGCGATGGGGTCGAGCGCCGAGCACGGCTCGTCCATCAAGATGACCTCGGGCTTGACGGCGATGGTGCGGGCGATGCACAGCCGCTGCTGCTGCCCGCCCGACAGGGCCAGGGCGCTGTCCTTGAGCTTGTCCTTGACCTCGTCCCACAGCGCGGCGCCGGTGAGGGCCTCCTCGACGATGTCGCCCAGGCCCTTGCGGACGCGTTGACACGGGGGCCGTAGGCGATGTTGTCGTAGATCGACTTGGGGAACGGGTTGGGCTTCTGGAAGACCATGCCGATGCGGCGGCGCACCTCGATCGGGTCGACGTCGTCGGCGTACAGATCCTGGCCGTGGTAGGCGATCTTGCCGGTGACGCGGGTGCCGGGGATGAGGTCGTTCATCCGGTTGAAGCAGCGCAGGACCGTGCTCTTGCCACACCCGGACGGGCCGATCATGGCGGTGATCTGGCGGCGTCCGATGGTCATGGTGACGTCGCGGACGGCCTGGTAGCCGCCGTAGGAGACGCTGAGGTCGGCGAGTTCGAAGACGGGGTCGGACAGGTCGGGGGCTTCGCGGCGCGCGTCGCGGTGCACCGTCCGGCCGGTGGAGGGGTGGCCGCTGCGCGGGGCGCCCATCCCGCCGGTCGCCGGGCCGGTCACAGGTGCCACCGGCTGGTTGTTGGTGGCTTGGGTGCCGGCGGATCGGGTGGTCTCGGTCATGGGGGCTCCGGGAGTGGTCGGGCTCATGTCGGCGTTCACCAGCGCTTCTCGAAGCGGTTGCGCAGCCAGACCGCGACCGAGTTCATGGTCAGCAGGATGGCCAGCAGGACGACGATGGCGGCCGAGGCGAGGGTGTGGAACTCGGCTTCGGGCTGCTTGACCCAGTTGAAGATCTGGATCGGCAGGACGGTGTAGGCGTCGTTGACGCTCTCGGGGTTGAAGGTGATGTGGGCGACGGCGCCGAGCAGCAGCAGCGGTGCCGCCTCGCCGATCGCGCGCGACAGGGCGAGGATGACGCCGGTGGCGATGCCGGGGACGGCGGCGGGCAGCACCTGCCGCCAGATCGTCTGCCACTGGGTGGCCCCGAGGGCCAGAGAACCTTGCCGGATCGAGCCGGGCACGGCGCGGACGGCCTCCCGTGCCGCGATGATCACGACCGGCAGTACCAGCAGCGACAGCGTGAGCGACGCCGCCAGCAGCGTCCGCCCGAACCCGAGGCCGCGGGCGATGATGCCCAGACCGAGGATGCCGTAGACGATCGAGGGGACCGCCGCCAGGTTCTGGATGTTCAGCTCGATCAGCCGGTTGTACCAGCGGTCCCGCCGGGCGTACTCCTCCAGGTACAGCGCCGTCATCACCCCGATTGGGCACGCGACGAACAGGCCGGTCAGGCCGACCACGTACACGGTGCCGATGATGGCCGACTGCGCACCCGCCCGCTCCGGATGCAGCTTGGAGGGGAAGTTGGTCCACAGTCGCGAGTCCAGCCGGCCCCAGCCCTCGTGCAGGACGTAGGCGAGCAGGACGGCCAAGAACGCCACCGCGATCGCCAGGCTGGTGAACAGCGCGATGCGGAACACAGGCTCCAGCAGGCGGCGCCGCCCCTCCAGGCCGTGCTCGACGGGGCGTTCCAGCTCCGCTTCGACAGCGCTCATTCGTACACCTCGCGGTACTTGCGGACCAGGCGGATGCTGAGGGCGTTCATCACGAAGGTGAGCAGGAACAGCAGCAGCCCGACGGCGAAGATCGTGGTGTAGTCGAACGAGGCGGTCGGCAGGTCGCCCTCACCGGCCTGGGCGATGTAGCCGGTCATGGTCTGCATCCCCTCCAGGGGGTTCCAGCTCAGGTTGGCGCGGTTGCCCGAGGCGATCGCCACGATCATCGTCTCGCCGACCGCGCGGGAGATCGCCAGCACGACGGCGGCGACGATGCCCGACAGCGCGGCGGGCAGCACCACCCGGACCGCCACGATCCGCTTGGTGGACCCCAGCGCGTAGGCGCCCTGGCGGAGCGAGTGCGGGACCGCGGCCATGGCGTCCTCCGACAGCGACGCCACGGTCGGGATGATCATCACGCCCATCACCAGGCCCGCCGACAGCGCGTTGAACACCTCCGGGCCGTCGCCGAACGGCCAGTGGTCCTGCAGCAGCGGGGTGAGGGCGGCCAGCGCGAAGAACCCGTAGACGACCGTGGGAATGCCCGCGAGCACCTCCAGCACCGGCTTGAAGATCTTCCGGGTGCGGGGGTGGGCGTACTCGGACAGGTAGATCGCCGCCGCCAGCCCCAGCGGGACGGCCACCACGATCGCGATGGCCGTGATGAGCAGGGTCGCTCCGAGCAGCGGCAGGACGCCGTAGGACGGCGGCTCGAACAGCGCGCTCCATGTGGTGCCCGACAGGAAGTCCCAGACGCCGACACGTTCGAAGAACCGCAGCGTCGGCGGCAGCAGCGAGACGATGATGCCGATCGTGGTGGCGACCGACACCAGCGCCGCCACCAGCAGCATCCCCTTGATGACCGCTTCGCCGTAGCGGGGGCGCCGCCGCCGCAGAGGCGCCGGGGCCCCTGCGGTCGGCGGTGCCGGGGTGGACGCCGTCATTCGCCGGCCTGGCTCTTGAGGGCCTCCAGGTCCTTCTTCAGTTCGGCTTCCTGGGCGGGATTGAGCGGGATGAACTTGGCCTGCTGGGCGATCTCGGCGTGCTTGTCGACGAAGTACTCAACGAACGCCTCGACCTCGGACCGCTGCAGCGCCTTGGCGGACGGGTAGATGAACAGCGGCCGCGACAGCGGCTTGTAGGTCCCGTCCTGTGCGGTCTGCAGGCTGGGCGCCACGCACCCGTCGCCGCCGTCGATCTCGACGGCCTTCAGCTTGTCGGCGTTCTCTTCGAAGTAGGAGTACCCGAAGTAGCCCATACCGCCCTTGGAGCCCGACACCCCTTGCACGGTGACGTTGTCGTCCTCGCTGGGCTGGTAGTCGGTACGGCTCGAGCCCTCCTCACCGTTGATCACTTCGGTGAAGTAGTCGAAGGTGCCCGAGTCGGTGCCCGCCCCGAACAGCTTCAGCGGCTCGTTGGGGAACTGAGGGTCGACCTGGTTCCAGTTGTTCACCTTCGAGCCGGGCGCCCAGATCTTCTTGAGCTGTTTGACGGTCAGGCACTTGGCCCAGGTGTTGTCCTTGTGCACCACCACGGTCAGCGCGTCATTGGCGACCGCGAACTCCTCATACTTGACGCCGCCGGAGGCGCACGCCTGCTTCTCCTCGTCCTTGATCGGACGGGAGGCGCCGGAGATGTCGGTCTCGCCCCGGCAGAATTTCTCGAACCCGCCGCCGGTGCCCGAGGTTCCCACCGGGATCTGCACCCGCCCGTACTTCTCGGTGAACAGTTCCGAGGCCACCGTGCTCAGCGGCGCCACCGTGCTCGAACCGTCCACCTTCACCGTGCCCGACAGGTCCCCGCCGGAGCCCCCGTCGTCCGAGCCGCCCCCGCAGGCGGCGAGCGTCCCGGCCAGCCCGGCCGCACTCGCGATGACCGTCGCGCCCCGCATCCAGCCGCGCACGGGAACACGCATCGAGTTGGTCACGTCCGTCGTCCTTTGTTCACTTTCGGCCCTCACTCGGCGGGCCGGACTCGGCGGTACCGGTTGGCACCCGCGTATATAGAAGTCCGCCTATGTGAACACCGGGCGAACCAGGTGTGACTTGAGACATAAAATAGATGTCTGTCTATGTTCGGTTGTGAGGTGGCGGAGCGCGGCCGGGACGTGAGTGCCTTCCGCGGGATGTCAGGGGCGGGACAGTTCGCCGATCAGCGCCTCGATCCGGGTGCGGATCTCGTCGCGGATGGGGCGGACGGCCTCGACGCCCTGCCCGGCGGGGTCGTCGAGTTTCCAGTCGAGGTAGCGCTTGCCGGGGAAGACCGGGCAGGTGTCGCCGCAGCCCATGGTGATGACCACGTCGGACGCCCGCACCGCGTCGATCGTGAGGACCTTGGGCGTTTCGGCGGAGACGTCGATGCCCTCCTCTGCCATCGCCTGCACCACGGCCGGGTTCACCCGGTCGGCCGGTTCGGACCCGGCGGAGCGGACCTCGACGGCGTCCCCGGCCAGGTGGGTGAGGTAGGCGGCGGCCATCTGTGAGCGTCCGGCGTTGTGGACGCACACGAACAGCACGCTCGGCTTGCCGGACGTCCCGGTGGTGCCGGTCTCGGTGGTCGCGGGGCTCTCGGTCATGCGTTCTCCTTGTACTGGATGGTGGTGAGCAGGTCGGTGACGAGCAGGTCGAGTTCGTCGCGGATGCGGCGGACTTCGGTCAGGGGACGTCCGGCGGGGTCGGGGACCGTCCAGTCGAGGTAGCGGATGCCGGGCAGCACCGGGCATGCGCCCCCGCAGCCGAGCGTCACCACGAGATCGGCCGCCGCGACCAGCTCGTCGGTCAGCGGTTTGGGGAACTCCGGAGACAGATCGACCCCGATCTCCGCCATCGCCTCGACGATGACGAGTTCGAGTTCCGCGGCCGGCGCGGTCCCCGCACTGCGGGCGTGGAGCCGTCCGGCACCGCGGACCGCGGCCAGCGCGGCCGCCATCTGCGAGCGGCCCGCGTTCCCGGAGCAGACGAACAGCGCCTCCGGCACCGGTTTGCCGCGGCGGCCCTCGGCCTGGGCGAGCGCGGTCAGCCGCTCGGCGGCGAACCGTTCGGCGAGCACGACCAGATGGGCGTCCACACGCGAGGTCGCGCGCAGCCGCTCATAGGAATCGGCGACCAGCCGTCCGATCGTCTCGGCGGAGGCGAGCCCGTGGAACCGCGCCGCGAGACGTGCCGCGATCCGCTCGAACACCGCCCGTTCACCGGTCCTGTTCACGCCGGTCTCCCCGCAGCGGCCGTGTCCACGGCCGCGGCGAGCCGCCCGACGCGGTGCCGGATGAGCGCCAGCGCCTCCTCGAACGCCGCGTCGGTATCGGCCAGCACCGGATCGGGAACCGACCAGTGCAGCCGGCCCGCGCTCCTTCCGGCGGCCAGCTGTTCGTGGGCGTTGTCGCACACCGCGACGACGAGGTCGCCGGGCTCCAAGACGTCCCGGACGTGCGCGGTGCCGCCGGTCAGCAGGTCGAGCCCGTGAGCCCGCGCGGTGGCGACCGTCCGGGGATGGACGTGCGGGCTCGGCCGCGTCCCCGCCGACGCCGCGGGCACCGGGCTGCGCCGCGCCCACAGCGCGGCCGCGAGCTGGGACCGCGCCGAGTTGTGCGTGCACACGAACACCACGCGGGACGGCCGCGCCAGCCCCCGCACGGCCGCAGGCACCAGGTCGTCCAGCGTCTCGGGGACCAGCCGGACGTAGCTGCGGCGGCGATCGGCCTCCGAGCGGCCCCGGACCACCAGGCCCGCCCGCTCCAGCACCCCCAGGTGATGCGCCAGCAGGTTGGAGGGCAGGTCGAGGCGCGCGCCGAGCTCCTTCGGCGAGACGTCCTGCAGCGCCAAGGCGTCCACCATCGCCAGCCGGACCGGCTCGGCGAGCGCGGCGTGCACGGCCGCCCGCCGAACCAGATCAGATTGCTCAGCATCCATTGAGTCAATGTAGGTTGAGGTAAGTCTCACGGTCAAGCGGCGCGAACACCACCATTCGGGTGCAACGGCTATCATCAGCCTGTGCTGATATCAACGAACGCTGATGTGTTGCGGGCCCTGGCCGATCCGCTGCGCGCCCGGATAGTGGAACTCCTGGCGGTCGAGGCGCTGTGCGTGTGCCACCTGGTCGAGGAGACCGGCGCCCGGCAGACCAACATCTCCAACCACCTACGCGTCCTGCGCGACACCGGACTGGTGGAGACCGAGCCGTGCGGCCGGTTCACCTACTACCGGCTGCGGCCCGAACCGCTGCGGGACGCGTCCGCCCGGCTCGCCGACTGGCCGGCGCCGCCGAGGCCGCCCGCGCCCAGACCCGGAAGAGGCCCTGCCCGTGACGACATCGCCCACCACCCGCACCCCGGCGCCCGAAGCCGGACTGGTCGGCAGGCTTTCCACGCTCGACCGCTTCCTGCCGGTGTGGATCATCGCGGCGATGGCGGCCGGGCTCCTCCTCGGCCGCGCCGTCCCCGGCATGGACGACGCCCTGTCCGCGGTCGAGATCGGCGGCATCTCCCTGCCCATCGCCCTCGGCCTGCTGGTCATGATGTACCCGGTGCTGGCCAAGGTCCGCTACGACCGCCTCGACACCGTCACCGGCGACCGGCGGCTGATGGCCGCCTCGATCGTCCTCAACTGGGTGATCGGCCCGGCGTTGATGTTCGCGCTCGCCTGGATCTTCCTGCCCGACCTGCCCGAGTACCGCACCGGCCTGATCATCGTCGGGCTGGCCCGCTGCATCGCGATGGTCATCATCTGGAACGACCTGGCGTGCGGCGACCGCGAGGCCGCGGCCGTCCTGGTCGCCCTCAACTCCCTCTTCCAGGTGATCGCCTTCGGCGTCCTCGGCTGGTTCTACCTGCAGGTCCTGCCCGGCTGGCTCGGCCTCGCACAGGACGACCTGAACTTCTCCACCGGCAAGATCATCGTCAACGTCCTGGTCTTCCTCGGCGTCCCCCTGCTCGCGGGCTACCTCACCCGCCGCTACGGGGAGAAGGCCAAGGGCCGCGCCTGGTACGAGGACCGCTTCCTGCCGCGCATCGGTCCCGTCGCGCTGTACGGGCTGCTGTTCACGATCGTGATCCTGTTCGCCCTCCAGGGCGAGACGATCACCTCGCGGCCCGCCGACGTGGTCCGCATCGCGCTGCCGCTGCTGGTGTACTTCGCGGTCATGTGGGGCGGTTCCTACGCCCTCGGGCGCGGCATCGGCCTGCCCTACGACCGCACCGCCACGCTCGCCTTCACCGCCGCCGGCAACAACTTCGAGCTCGCGATCGCCGTCGCGATCGGCACGTTCGGCGTCACGTCCGGGCAAGCCCTGTCCGGCGTCGTCGGCCCCCTCATCGAGGTGCCCGTCCTGGTCGCCCTGGTGTACGTCTCTCTCTGGCTGCGCCGCCGGGCCCTCTCGCGATCGGCCGAATCGCCGGGGGCGCGAGCTTGACCTCCGCACCCCTCCACCCCGGCCTGGTCGACGTCGTGGTGATCGGCGGTGGCCAGGCCGGGCTGGCCGCAGGCTTCTACCTGCGCCGCGCCGGTCTGGACTTCGCGATCCTCGACGCGCAGGACGAGCCCGGCGGCGCATGGAGGCACGCCTGGCCCTCGCTGCGTCTGTTCTCGCCCGCCCAGTACAGCTCCCTGCCCGGCCGTCCCATGCCCGCCACCGACGGCTACCCCGACGCGACGCACGTGATCGACTATCTGGCCGCCTACGAGAAGCGCTACGAGCTTTCCGTCCACCGTCCCGTCCACGTGGAGGCTGTCCACCGCGACACCGAGAACCTGCGCGTCGAAACCGACCACGGCCCATGGACGGCCCGCCGGGTGATCAGCGCGACCGGCACCTGGTGGCAGCCCTACCTCCCGCACTACCCCGGACAGACCGCATTCCGAGGCCGCCAAGTCCACACCACCGGCTACCACGGCCCCCACGCCTTCCACGGGCAACGAGTCGTCGTCGTGGGCGGCGGCAACTCCGCCGCCCAGATCGTCGCCGACCTGTCCGCCGATCCCGACATCGAGACGTTCTGGGCCACCCTGCGTCCACCACGCCTCCTCCCGGACCACGTGGACGGCCGCGACCTGTTCGAGATCGCCACCCGCCGCCGCGCGGCCGTCCTCGCCGGAACCGACGACGACGGCGGAGTGGCCGGCCTCGGCGACATCGTCGCCGTCCCGCCCGTCCGCGCCGCACGCGAACGCGGAGACCTCCACGCCCACCCCATGTTCGACCGGCTCACCACCACCGGCATCGCCTGGCCCGACGGCACCCGCCTGGACTGCGACACGATCATCTGGTGCACCGGCTTCCGCCCCGCCCTGCGCCACCTCGCCCCCCTCGGGCTCCGCGACCCCGACGGCCACATCAGCATGACCGGCACCCACGCAGACGCCAAACCCCGCCTCCACCTCATCGGCTACGGAGACTGGACCGGCCCCGGCTCCGCCACCCTTATCGGCTCCGGCATCAACGCCCGAGACGCCGCCGACACCATCACCCGCGAACTCGACGGACGCCCCATCCACCACCGAAACCCACGCTGACGGGGCACCCGGTGAGAAGCGCCGGGACGAAAACCGGTCATGGAAAATAACGTGCGCCTAGGAAGGTCTTACAGTCCGGCAAGGATCCTCCTAATGAGGAATTGCGCACGCTTGGAATATCACCGCTCCACCAGTAACTTCGCCTGCACCGCCGCCCTGTTGGAGGACTGCGGCGGTGACGGCGCCGGTCGCCATCGCGGTGCCGGCCGAGGACGTCACTCCCGCCAGCCAGTATCGGCGGAACCGGGGGTTGCCGCGCAGTGGAGCCACCGCCGTGCGGAACCGGCCACCAACGCGTTCGGTCACGACGTTGAGGAGCTTGTCGTGACCGTGGCCGCGCCGACCATGGAGACGAAGTCCTGCGCGCCTGGCCCCGGGAAGTCCAGCCGCTCAGCCAAGGCACCGAGCGCGGAGGCGGAGTCTGCGGGCCGTAACCCCCCGGACGGGCTTAAGCGGGCCGGGTGGGGCGTAGCGCGGAGGTGTCATCGGCTGGACGAGTCGGCAAGCCGGTACTGCGCGTGCGGGATCGCGCGTCCCCAGACTTGCTCGAACGCCAAGAGACAGCGTCCGACGACGTCGGGGTCGTTGCTGCTCGTCTCCTGCTCGATCATCGTTCCGTCGCCTGCGCAGAAGTTGAACATCACGAGCTTGTGGTCGAACAGCCAGAAGTCAGCGCCGGGCAGCATCAGGTCCCAGGCCCGCTCGCGTGGCAGCCAGCGCACGTCCTCGCCTGCGGTGACGTTCTGTTCGGTGAGCATGTGTTCCCACCGGATGTAGTCCGAGGGCGGTTCCGACACCACGCGGGCTCGTCGGATCGTCACGCCGCGCCCGACGGCGTCTTGGACGATCTGGCGCCACGTGGTCATCTCGTAGTGGCCGGAGCCGCCCGCGAGGAAGTCCTGGTAGGCGGGGTGGGAGGGGTCGTAGGTGTCGCGCATCTCCAGGTGCAGCGCGGTGTGCTTGGCGGCCTGGAGGACTTCGGTGCTGTCGGCCGGGCCGTGCCCGAGACGGCCGGGCTCGTAGGTACCGGCTGCGGCTTCGGCGATGATGGACGCCATGCGGGCCGGGAGCCGCACCACGGCCTCGTCGGAGTGCAGGTTGCCGTGCCGGGCGATCTCGGCGATGACTCTCGGATCGGTGATGAGCAGGCCCTGGAAGTAGTAGTCGCCGGTGTCGGGATCGACGTACACGGCGGGGCAGCGGCCCTCGGGTGAGTCGGGGTCTTCGCCGACCAGATCGAGTGACAACACGGCCTCCGGGAGCGCCTGACTGTGGGGTCGCATCGACCTTTGCGCCGAGGTGTTCACGCGTCAAGCAGGTTGGCGGCTTCGGTGATTAACCGCCGGGCCTTCGCCCCGTGGACGGCCAGACCGAAAAGCCGTTCCCAGGCCGCAAGGTAGTCGGCGATCTCCGCCGGTTGCGACACCGACAGGAATCCCGACACCAGCTCGACGGTGACCAGTTCGGTGTCGCTGATGACGAAGGTGTGCTCGGGCCACACCCGATGCCCGGCTCGGGACCGGTCGGCGGTCATCGGGATGATCCCCAGCGACACCGACGGCAGCCGCGCCACCGTCAGCAGATGCCACAGCTGCTCGGCGTGCACGTCGGCCGGGACGGTGCGGTGACGAAGGACCTGCTCCTCCAGCACGAACACAAAACGTGCGTCCGGACGGTGCAGGACCTGCTGGCGGTCCATCCGCTCGGCCACGGCTTCGGCGACGTCGTCGACCTCGACGTGCTGCTCGATGCGGACCGATTCCAGCGCCGCGGTCGTGTAGGCCCTGGTCTGCAGGAGCCCGGGGATCACGTGGGTGCAGTAGGTCCGCATGAGTTTCACGTGCTCGTAGCGGTCCCGGACCGACTCCTGGGCGCCTTTGAGTCCGGCCCGGTTGAGCTGCCGGTAGGTCAGCCACATCCGCTCGGCGGCGGCCTGCTCGGCCAGCAGCTCGCGCATGCGCCGGTCGGACGCACCGCAGACACGGGCCCACAGGCGCACATGATCGGCCGATGCCGGGACGGGCGGCTCGTTCGATCTTCGACACGTTCGTGGAGTCCCGCCACCCGGCTCGGCGAGCGAACTCGACTCCCGAGATCCCGGCGGCCGTTCGGAGTTCGCGGAGCTGGTCGGCCAGCCGCTGCCGGGCCGCTTGCGCGCTGGAGGAAGACGACGAGGGCATCGTGCCCATCCAAGCGCAGCCGCCCCCGAACCCGGCAAACCCGCCCACCGGCCGAACCAGCTCTCCCGGACACCTTCCAGGCGGCGCCGAGCGGGAAGCCGGTCCACCATTCGGACGCCCGCCTCACCGCTCCATGCTCGACGGCGCATGCCCGTTCCCTGCGGCGACGCCCTCGCCGTGCGCGTCCGTCCGGTAGGCCGACGCCTGCAACTCGTACAATTCGGCGTACAAGCCGCCCACAGCCATCAGTTCCTGGTGGGTTCCGTGCTCGGTGACGTGGCCGCCGTCGAGGACGTAGATCCGGTCGGCATGCCGGACGCTGGCGAGCCGGTGCGTGATCAGCAGAACGGTCCGTCCGTGGCGGGCGGCGTGCTCGCGGATCTGGTCGAACAGGTGATGCTCGGCGCGCGCGTCCAAGGCGGCGGTGGGCTCGTCGCAGATCAGCAGCGGCGCGTTCCGGTAGAACCCGCGAGCGGCCGCCATGCGCTGCCATTGCCCGCCCGACAGTTCCCGCCCGTCGTGGAACCGCTTGTCGAGCAAGGTGTCGAGGCCGTGCGGCAGTTCGGCGATGACCTCGTCCGCGCCGGACGCGGCAGCGGCCTCGTCGACGGCGTCGCGGACGCCGGGGGCGCAGACGTCGTCGCCCATGGTGATGTTGTCGGCGGCGGTCATCGGCCAGTGGGTGTGGTCCTGGGCGACGACGGCGATGGCTTGGCGCAGCACCTCGGGATCCAGGTCCTCCGCGCGCGTCTTGTCCCAGCGGACCTGCCCGCCCTGCGGGGTGTAGAGGCCGGCGAGGATCTTCGCCAGGGTCGTTTTGCCCGATCCGTTTTCGCCGACGAGCGCGATAATCTCCCCGCGGCCGAGCCGCACCGACACCTTGTCCAGGGACGGCTCGTCACCGTCGGGATAGCTGAAGGTGACCTCCTGCGCGACGATCTCCCGGAACTGTTTGAGGGCCTCGACCTGGCGGGCGCCGTTCCCCTTCCCGGGGCCGCCGGAACCGATGCGGGGACGGTGCACGCGCTGTTCGGCCGTCCGGCAGTAGGCCACGTAGTCGCTGAAATACAGCCCGTCCTCGTAGCAACGGTTCAGCGAGTACACCAGGTTGACCAGGGACGTTTGTCCCGCGCGGATCGCCAGCACCGCCGTCCCGGCCACCGCCAGCGGCATGATCCCACGCCACAGCAGGACACCGAGCACCGTGTACATCAGCGCCGTCGCAGCACCCTTGAGGACATCCCCCCAGACCTGCGCCAGGGTCTGCCGCCGCGCGAGATCCAGCATCATGCGGCGGATGTGGGCGGCCAGCTCGGAGTACCGCAACAGCAGGAAGTCCCGCACGGTGAAGGAGCGGACTTCGGCGGCGTGCGCCCGCTCGGTCATCAGCTCGGTCATGATCCAGCCGCGCCGCCGCACCTCCACCAGGTCCAGTTGCGTCAGGTAGCCCAGCCGTGCCGCGCGCACCGCCGCCCACCCCTCCGGCAGAGCGGTGAGCAGCAGCAGCGGCAGCAGCAGCGGGTGCAGCACTCCGAGCGCCCCGGCCGCGGCGATGACGCCGATGGCGGCGGTGAACAGGTCCACGGCGTTGTCGACCATCGACGGGGCCGAGTCCACGCCCCGCATTCTGGCCCGGTGCAGGTCGTCTTGGAACTCGGCGTCGTCGAACGCCGCGAGATCGATCGCGGTGGTGAGCTCGAACAACTGCTGCTCGACGATCTGCTCGACTTGCGGCCGCAACCGTGCCTGCGCCCACTGCGCCGCCGTCGCGAACACCGCCCGCACCGTCACGGCCACGCCGACCAGCAGCAGCTCCGGCGCTGCGGCCCGCACCCGGTCCGGGGTCGGCCCGGCGGCGAACAGGGCGGTCAGCACGCCCGTAGTGGCCAGCAGCCCGAACGCGGTGAACACCCCGGCGGCCACATTGAACGCGATCGTGGCGGCCAGGTCACGCCGGTTGGCCTGCCACGCCAGCCTCATCACCTGGCCGATCAGCGCCGGAAGGCGCCTGGCCATGGTGAGCATTCCGGTGTCCGACAGCTCGGACGCTTTCCGGGACCACTTGTGCTCCGACAGCGCGGGACCCATCGGGGCAGAACCCAGCTCGGGGAGACTCTTACGCCGCCGCGGTAAAAGCTTCCGCAACCTCATCGCAGAACCTCACCGCCCGCGTGCACGCCGCCGGAGACCCGGTGCAAGCCGCCGGTGACCCGGTGCAAGGGGACGGCCTGGACCGCAGTGGTGCCCACGGAGCAACCTCCAGGTGTCGGGGGAACGACCCCACCTTGGACGGGTGAACACGCGGCACGGAAGAGATTTGGCGGCGTTTGGCCCCGCTCCCAAGGGACACGGTTTCCCACCGGCGGGTAAGCCGAGCGACGCTGCTCTGAAGAGCACGCGGCCTTGCGCCGGAGCGGCGAAGAGCCTCTAGGACCGTGTGGAGACCGGTCGATCGCCTGTGACCGGTCACGAGACGAAAACGCGCCCACGCGGCCGGGCTCCGCAGCGCTCGTGCGCGCTGAAGGCGGGGAGGGGCGGGCCGGACGGGGGCACCGGCCCGCCTTCCTGCAATGTGTCTACCCGCTGTCGTGGAGATGATGATCGGCGCCGCTGTCCTGGTGCGGCCACCGGCGCAGCCGCTCGGAGGCGCCGCCGCGGGTGTCCATGAGGAACACGCCGTTGCTGATGATCGCGCTGGTGGGCGGCTGCGGAACCAGCCTCTGCGAGGTGGTGGTGTTAGAGCGATGGCGTGTGGATGAGTACGCGTTCGATCTCGGTGATCTGTTCCTTGGGGAAGTAGATCTGCACGAACGGAGTGGCGACGAACGCGCCGTCCGACCAGATCACCGGATGGAACATCCGCCATGAACGACCGCCGCGTCGGGTGGTGACCGCTTCCCGGAGGCGGTCATCGTCGGCCATCTGCGCGAGGAACGCGAACGCGTCGGACCGGGGCATCTTCAGCCAGGCCCATCCCCGGTAGTACTCGATGAACCCGGCGCTGCTGGTCGCCTCGTCGCGCGGTCGTCCGAGGGCGCGTTCGGTTTCGGCGGCTTCGCCGACGTCTTGGCAGCAGGCTGCGGTCTGCCACCCCTGTGCCCAGATGGCGCGGACCACGGTGACCACGCCGTCGTCGATGGGGACCGGCTCGTCGTGGTGCGGCGGGACGAGTGCTGTTGAGGAGTGGATCTGCGTCGTCATCGACGTCTCTTTCGTGTGCTGTGATGCGTGCCGGTGGGAGTTCAGCTGGTTCGGTGCCGGACCCAGCGTGCCGCCGCGGCGGCGAGGCCGGGGTGCGGGGCGCTTTCGCCGATGTCTTCCCACATCGCGGCCTGCGCCGAGGCGAACGCGGTCACTGCGGCCGGGGGCGCGGTAGCGAACGCGGACAGGGCAGAGGCCCGAGTTTGTGCCAGGGCGGGGTGGTGGCCGCTGGCGATCAGCCAGATGATCCAGCAGGCCGGGTCGATCCAGCGGGCACCCTGGGTGGGCCAGGCCCAGTCCAGCATCCGCGCCCGGTCGCCGCTGAGCAGGATGTTGCCGGGTGACCAGTCGGTGTGGCAGAGCCAGTCGCCCGTGAACAGTTCGGCCCTGTCGCTGTAAGAGGCCCACCGGTCGGGCGCCTGCTTCAGGGCGACGTCGGCCGGGGCCGGTGGGAACTTCGTCATCATGGCAATGATCGGGTCGGCGTCGCGGCCTGTGGGCGCGTAGTCCGGTTGGCGGCCGTGCAGGTACTCGAACCCGTTGAGGTCCCAGTCACTGGTCGTGTCCGACCACAGCAGCCGTGCCGAGACGTGGTGAACGTGCGGGTTGATCTGTCGTTCGCGGTCCTGGGTCCAGGCGCGCGGGTGCTCGGTGCGCAGTCCCTTGACGAAGGTCGTGTCGTTGATGACGACGGCGATCTGGGAGTTGTAGCCCTCCTGGACCGGGCGGGCGGAGAGTGCAGGCCCGGTGTGTTTCTCGATCAGGTCTTGGGCCTGGTGCCAGGAGAATCGTTCCCTCACAGCCGCAACCTACTGGACTGGGGTTCATCGGGCCCCGATGTTGACCGCGGGCGTGGGAACGGGCGGCGGCGCGGTGCGACGACCACGGGGAGGACGTCGTCCGCACCGCGCCGCCTCCGCGGCCCGCACTCACGGCGGCGGGCCATGGGGGCGGCGGCGTAGCCGGGGGAAACGGTCGGCCACACCGCCGTCAGGCTCAACGGCTCGTCCCGGCCGGGAGCGGGTGGCGGTGACCAACACCGAACCCGGCAGCTTCGAGCACCTCGCGGACCGCCTGCTGGGAGGCGGCGCCGAAGTTGCGGAGTTCGTCGAGGCGCCCCGAGCGGACCGCCTTCAAGAGTTCTCCCACTGTGCTGGGCGGGTCGGGCCACATGCGGCTGATGGGGTTGTGCTGCCGGGCCGCAGTCGCAGGCACTCCAGCGGGCAGTCCTCGGTGATCGGGCCGTCGACACAGTGTGAGCTGTCCAGCCGCCCCAGTTCCGCGCGGAGCTCCTGCATCCGGCGCCCGGCCTCGGCCGTCACCTCCGCGACCGTGCCGGTGAAGAACCGCGGCTCAAGGACCTCGCGGATCGCCTGCTCGACGATGCCTTCAGCGACGTCCAGCGGGACCCACGTGGTGTTCCTCGGTGTCACGCTGCCCTCCGCGTCGTCATCGTCATCTCAGTGATTCGGTCCGACAGCCGGTACGGCGAGTCCGCGCTGATCAGCATGCGGTCGGCGCCCAGCACCAGGTACGCCCACCACTGCCGCGTCTTCTCGCCCCACCAGCACAGCGCTTGAGGGTGCCTACGGCACAAATCCTCCACTGTCGCCTTGCGGAGCGTCGGCGCGATCTCATCGATCGCGGTCAGTTCCGCCTCCGGCTTTGCGTCCCGCTTGGCGGCCAGAGACGCCGAAGCAGCCGGTGGCGCTGCGAGCGATACTCGCCGAACGGGCTCCTCTGCCCTTACCGCCGCGCCGACCAAGAGCGACGCGGCCATGAGGGGAGAGGCCGTCTCGGCGAGCGCAGCGCTGCTGTACCGGGGGATCACGACCAGCCCCCGCTGGTGCGCGTCGCCTGCTGCGCCCTCTGCGCCTCCTCGGTCAGAGCTTGGCGCAGCGCGGCGGCGTCGGAGCGAATGACCGTGGGCTCAACGCCTGCGGCCGGGTCGTGGAGCGTAGCGACCCAGCACCACAGTCGTCCGCCGCCGTCGCGGCCGCGCCAGATCCGGTGCCCGGGGAAATCGGCACGAAGCTGTTCCAAGAACTCGGCCTCGTCCGTTTTGATGGGCGTCTCGTTGAGAGAAAGGTGGGGTTTGGTGTCGTGGGGCATGGTGACCTCGCCTGGTCTGTGCTCGCCGAAACGTACTGCCCAGACTGTCCCTGCTGGATACGCTCAGCTACGAACCGGAATCAATCACGCAGCAACCAGACTCTCCGCGCGGACAACCACGAGGTGGCCCATGCCGACCGGCGACTTCACCCGAGACCCTCTGCTTCGCGCGTTCGGCACCCTGCTGCGCTCCTACCGCGAGAACGCCAGCCTCAGCCGTCCCCAGTTCGCCGAAGCGCTCGGCTGCACGCCGCAGTGGATCGAAGCCATCGAGAGCGGCAAGAAGCCGCCAAGTGAGGCCACGGCGATCGACTGCGACACCTACTTTCAGACTCCGGCACGCACGTTCTGGACGCTGTGGAAGGAGATCAAGCAGGCCGGGAAGCATCTGGCGCTGCCGCCCGGCTTCGACGGGTTCGTGCAACGTGAGGCCGACGCGGTGTCGATGGACTGCTTCGAGGCGCAGGTCCTCCCCGGCCTGCTCCAGACGGCGGGTTACGCACGCGCGCTGATGAACGCTGGCCAACCGGCGGACGAGCTCGACGCGCTTGTCGCCAAGCGCACCGAACGGCAGAGCATCCACGAACGCGACAAGCCCCCGCGGATGTGGTTCGTGATCGACGAGTCGGCGTTGCACCGGCCCGTCGGCGGGCCGCAGGTGATGCGCGAGCAACTCCAGCACGTGCTGGACATGGTCGCCCGATTCCCCAACATCCAGGTCCGCGTCCTGCCGTATGAGTCGGTGACCTGGGCCGGGCTGGACGGCTCGTTCACCGTGCTGGGTTTCGCGGCCGGCTCCGAAGTCGCCTACCACGAGTCCCCCGGCGCGGGACAGGTGATCGACTCCCCGGACAGAGTCTCGAGCACGGCTGTACGCTTCGGACTGGTGATGGGCGAAGCGCTGCCGGTCAGCGCATCCCTCGCGATGATCACAAAAGCGCTGAAGGAGTACACGTGACTCACCCCGACCTGTCCGCCCTCGCATGGCGTAAGAGCAGCCACAGCGGAGGCCAAGGAGGACAGTGCGTCGAGGTCGCGCCCGCCGAGCCCGTGTGCGCCGTAGCCATCCGAGATTCCAAAGACCCCGACGGGCCCAAGCTCCTGCTCGACGCCGCCGCCTGGCGCTTTTTCGCGGCCCAGTTCAAGAGCTGACCAGCCTCCACACCGTTTTAGGACCTGGCCTACCTGATGATGCGCCACGGAGCCCGCCCCGCCGGGCTGGCGCCCGCCGCGACCGCGCTGCGCCGCATCAACGGCAACACCGAACTGGCCGCGGGCGAGGCGGTCGAGGTCGAACGCAAGGTCCAGCGCGACGGCACGTCGTGATCGCCGGAGTCAAGTGCCAGGTCGCGTTCGCGCTGGCACGGCGAACCGTCACCATCCGGCTCGACGGCGACCTCATCCACGCCATCGCCGACAACGCCCTGGTCGGCACCTGGCCCGGCCCCATCACCGCCGAGCGGGCGGCGCGGCTGCCGGGCGCCCGCACCACGTCGACTCCGTTGCCACCGCTCCCGCTGCCCGCCGGGTCCGTCCGAGTCCAGCGACGAGTCCACGCCAGCGGCCGGTTCATGGTGAACAAGCAGTTCATCAAGATCGGGATCCGGCACGCCAGCAAGCTCGTCACCGTCGTCATCGAGGACACCCACTACCGGGTCCTGCACGGCGAGGAAGAACTCGCGATCAGCCCCCGCCGCGACACCACACCCGTCACCCGCCTCTACGTCCGCGGCAAAGGAACCCAGCCCGGCTGACGTCAACAATCTCCTGATGACGAACCGTCAAGCATGTCCTGAGACCACACATTGACAATTGTGACGACGACCTGCTCACCCAGCACCGCGTATGAGACCGGTTTGACGGCCTGCTGCCCCTTCGAGAGCTTCTCCCACGGGTCGCGAGCAGGCTTGCCACGATGTTGGCGGTCCGTAAGGCCAGCGCGAACGCGATCTGGCCCTTACCCTCGGCGATCACGACAGGGCGGTCGCACTCGACCTTGCGGTCAGCGTCGATCGCTCAGCGATAAGGTCCTTAGCGTGCTGCGTGTGCAGCAACCGGTCCACGTGCGATTTGGTCCACCGCGCCCTACCAGTCGGCGTGGGTACACCGTCGGCATTCAGAACCACCGCGATGCGCGACAGGCTCAAGCCTTGGCGACGCAGATGGATCACGAGGGCTGTAACCTCACGAGAGCAGCAAGGTGGGCGCCCCCGCCGACGTGGCGCGGTCACGATCGGAGTCGGGGAACTCATCGCGCACCCCAGTGGCGGAACAGTCTCAGCAGATCAGTGAAGACGCGGTAACGCATTTTGCCGCGCTGTTGATCACGAGACGTGAGGGTGGCAACCATCGCCACGCCAAGATAGAAAATGAGCACGGTGATCATCGCAGCGATGAACACGGCGATCCAGGCGGTCGGCCCGGCCTCTGCCAAGAGGCGAAACAGCGATTCCAACGTGGACAGCTCCCCGTATTATGGCGGGAGCGGGGCCCTAGCTAGCAGGTGGTCACGCTCTCCGCCGGGTTGGTTCCGGCACGCAAACGAAGAGCTTTTCGTCGTCATCAGAGGGCTCGTGACGGAACCCATACCGCAGGTATACAGCGACGAGCAGTAGGATGAACAGGATCACACACGTCGATGACGACGCGGCTAGGGCGACCATCAAAAGGTGGCACAGACGAGATAGCTCGGCATCCAGCAGTCGCAACAAGTCCGTGAATGCGTCGTGCCGCGACTGTCCGGGGAGAATGAACTGGCACCGTGGCATGCTGTTAGGCGAGATGCTCAGGCGAGCAACTCTCGAGAGATCATAAAGTGCACGGACCGCTCCCGTAGCCACCAACCACGATGCCGACCGAGGCGTCTCCCTGATATCGCCATGGAGCCCGGGGACGGCGTCGCCCTCTACAACGCAATCCCTTTCACCAAGAAAGCTCAGTGCACTAGGGGACTTTCCGCCAGTAAGGCGCAACGCCTGAGATTCCGAAAAGAAGTTGATCCGGAAGATTTCGATAGCGTCGTTAGGGCCTTCACGGACGAAGTCATGACGCAGCCGATTGAGTCGCCCGATCCGCTGTCGTAGTTCAGAGATCGGCTCTTGCCCGGAGCACTCACGGGCGCTGCGATCAGGAAGGATGCGGACGATCTCCCTGGGGGTATAGTACCGTTCGGTCTTGTTGCTCTCGAGCGTGTCGAGGAAGAGCCGCTGACGCTGCAATTCAGCTGTTTCGAGCGTAGTCACGGCTCCTCCTTCCTGGTTCGGTCGCCTGGCCCACCGTACGTGGACCGCAGCGTCGTACCGGTTATTCGTCCGGGAACGTTGGAGGCCTCGTTCCAGCTTGCACCCCTGGACAGGAGGCTCGGGCAGGCCCACTCAAGATCACCGACGCCGGGACGGGGCCTCGCCGCCGTCCTCTACCAGCGAGAAGATTGCACTCGGCAGGCCCTCAGCGAACTGTTCGAAGTCAGCCCCCGCACCATCGGCAACGGCCTCACCGAACCCGTCCGCTCCTGGAACACGACGGCTACAACCCCGGTTCCGCCGCAACCCGCCATCGAACCGCAGCAGCACTCCTCGACTCGGTCTCGCCGTGTTGATTGTTGCCGACTCCAGTGGGTCCGGCACCGCTGCCAGGACGCGCCAGGCAGCGTCACCTCCGATCGCTCGACCAGGCCGGGGTGGGCGTCGGAGATGACCAGCTGGACGCCCGACAGGCCGCGAGCGGCCGGGCCTCGCAGGAACGCCGGCCACCCGGCTCCGTCTTCGGCCGAGGTCACCTCGACGCCGAGGAACTCGCGGTGCCCGTCGGTGTCTCGTGCCGGTGGCCACCATGACGTGGATGCCCGCGCTCCGGCCGCCCTCGCGGACCTTCTGGATCAGGGCGTCCGCCCACACGAACGCATACGGCCCGGCCTCCAAAGGCCGGTTGCGGAAAGCCTGGACCTGGGCGTCCAGCACCTTCGACATCTCCGAGACATGGCTTTGGAGATGCCCTTGGTGCCCATCTGCTCCACCAGTTTTCCACCCGCCGCGTCGACACACCAAGGAGATAGGAGGTGGCCACCACGCTGACCAGGACCGGCTAGGCCCGGCGGCAACGTTCCAGCAGGGCAGCGTCGTTCTTGGCGCACAACCGTGTACGTCTCCGCAGACGACACACGCAGGCGCCCGCTTCAGATTTCGCGAGAAGGAAGGTTGTTACGAAGACTTCGTTGCGTTTATCTGGAGTCATGGTGCAGCGGCTCCTGACGATCGACCCGCGTCGCCTCCGAGCGCTGCGGGTACAGGCGGGCTTGAATGCCTGCCAGCTCGCCGAGATGGTGGGCACCACCACTCGTATGGTCGGCTACTGGGAGGAAGGCCGACACGTCCCGGAGGCAAAGAACGTGGAAGGGCTCGCGCGGGCTCTCGGATGCTCGGTAGCGGCGTTGACAGGCCGTCAGCCTGGCACTGAGTCGTTGGCCGACCTGCGTTTTGCTGCGGGTTTGTCCACGGAGAAGGCCGCCGCAGAGCTGCGTGGGGAAGCACTGGGCCGGGAACTGTTCGTCAGCGCGACCAAGCTGCGCGATCTCGAGCGCGGCCGGATGGTCCGGGGGTGGAAGTGGCGTGATCCCCAATACACCGGCGCTCTGGTGCGGCGCCTCGCCACGCTCTACGACGTCCCGGTCCGCATGGTCTTGGACGCCTGGGTCCGCTCACGGCCCCGCGATCAAATTCCTGCGATGCCCAAGCCGGGCGGAAAGCCGCCCAGCGCCGCTGCGGTGGAGCGGTGGGAGTCTCTCAACAGCCGACAGCGCGTCTATCTCGGCGAGATCATGCGGGACGACCGGATGACCGAGGTCGAGATGTGGATGCGGCGGGCTCGCCACCTGCCCGTTCCGCCTGCGGCCCAGTGGCGGAAACTGCCGTTCGCTCTCCGCGCCCCGGCCGATCTCGTCGGCTACACCCGCCTTCAGGAACGGCTGCGGGCCCGCGGGTTGCATGACCCCGGGGCAGGATCGACCCTGCACTCACTGGCACGTCATGCGCTGCTAACGGTCAGCGAGGACCAGGTCGACATACCTGGCGCGGGTGCGGTCAGCCGGGTACTCGTGGTGCTCACCAGGGCAGGGCGGGCAGCCGCCCGCGCAGGGTTGGAAGAACCACGCGATCCCGGCACGCCGGAACATCTGTTGTCGGAATGGTTGTGGCGGACTGTCGTCCGGATCATCGAAGCAGGCCCCAACGGGCTTGCGGAGAATTCGCTGGCCGGCAAGGCTCCGTTCTTTCTTGCGGTCGGCTACAAGCCCGCGCCGCGCGCGCACGCCAGCCGCGGGTTCATCGAGTCACGGCCGGTCATGGCCGACGATGGTACCCACGTGCGGGAGTACCGCTGGTACCTGACAGAGCTCGGAAAGCGCCACGTTCTGGAATATAGCCACCAATATCGGACTTTTTACCAAAATACGGCTAGATCAACACGGGCTCGTGGCGCGTCCGATTCTCACTGATGGCCAACCCTTCTGACGGACCTCGTGGAATTGTCGGTGGTCGCCTCTATCGTGCTTCGGCATGGCACCCGTACAGTCCGCGGACAATGACGTCTTCGGCGAGACCGAAGCCTTCTTCCTGCTCAACACCGCGTTCCTGGTGGCCGGCGAGGCGCTGACCGCACCCGGTCTGCGGCCCGAGGAGCGTCTGGCCACGCTCATGGAATGCCATGGCGAAGCACTCGCGGCGCTCGGCCCCCACGCCTCGCTGTCGTTCGGTCAGTTCCGGGCCAAGCTGCGCGGGCCGGTCCGCGATCTGCTTCCGGACTGGATCTCCAGCGACGGACTGGAAGACCTCACCGTCCTGGACGGCGACGGGTACGTCACCGAGGACGCGTTCGACCTGCGTTGGGAGAGCACCGAACTCCTGAATCTGATCAAAAAGCTTCGGGACTTCGGCGGTGGCAGGGTCAGCCCTGACCGCGTACGCCACCACATCGCTCAAACCGAGGTGTTCGAGGCGATCGCCGGCCGCGGTCCCGAGCAGTACATCCTCGACCGGAGCAACCTCATCACCTACCCCGCCGGCGACACCGGGGAACTGTCCGGGCTGGGGTTGCCGCTCAAGGCCGTCGGTTTCTACACCGACATCTCCTACCAGGCGCTATACCACGACTGGTGGTTTCCCTGCCCGGTGTGCCGGTGGCCGATGAAAGTGACGCAGCACCAGGCGGGCGGCAGCGAGTACGGAAAAGCCGAGTGCTTCTATCCCCAGCACGCCGACACCGGCGCTCGCTACTCCTTCCAGCCGACCAACGGTCCTCCCCTTCTGCAGCCGTACGCCGAGGCGTTCCGGCCCACCGCCCGGGAAGCTCCTCTGCATCTCACCGTCCCTGACCAACCGCCCGAAGCTCGGCCGGCCGCAGGCTGCAAGGCGCTGACCCGCGGGGTGTGGCGGTACACGACCGTCCCTGGCCTGCCGGAACTGCGCCTGCACCAGGAGTTGGAGCGGCGGCTCGCCGGGAAAGCGACAGTTCAGCTGTGGCCGCTCGGCGACGCCTACGACCACCGCGTGGAGGTCACCCGCCCCGACGGCACGGCGGCGGAGTTCAAAGCCGACCTGAAGGACTACACCCACGCCCACACGCTGGGGAAGTCGATCCACCGCGCCAAGGGTGATCGCGGTGGTGCGGACTGGCTGGTCGTTCCCGACCACCGCGCCGGCCAGGTGCCGCTGCTGGACGGTGTGTGCGGCAAGTATCGGATGAGGGCCATCTCCGCGACCGATTTCGCGGAGATGGTGTGTTGCGAAGCGGGGGTGCAGTGGGTATGAGTGAGCTTCCTGTCCGGCACGTCTACATCTACGCGGCCCTGGCGTTGGCCGGCCATTACTTTCCGCGCCACGATGCCGACGGGCGGCTGCTCGCCCCGTTCCGGGAGGCCGCGTTCTTCGCCGCCCGCAAACCGCAGGCGTGGGACCGGTGGCCTCACCTGGACCACGAGGAGCGGCGCCGCATCGCCGACGTGATGTCGCTGGCGCCCACCGAACTCGCCGACGAACGGCGCTTCGCCGCTGCCGCCCGGTCCCTGCTGGGCGCCCTCCACGACGCCGACAACGACGGCGAAGCGGTGATGCATCCGTTTCTCCTAGTCGGGGACGTCCCATCCCGGGCCGAGGCCGCCCACCCACATGTGGGGGATGATCTCCTTGGCTACATCGACCGGATCACCGCGCGGTTCCGCCGCCCGAGCGCACGCCCGCAGCCGCCAGAGTTCGCCGGGCCAGGCGTGTGGCGGACCCGGAAGACATACGTGACCGGCGAGGGATGGGTCCACGGAAAACTCGCCATCCCCGCCTACCCGATTTCACCGAAGCCCCCGACCACTCCGCCCTGCCGGACGCCATCACCGTGCCGTACAGGCCAGACATCGCGCCGACTGTCAAGGAACTCCTGGACATCGCGGCCCTGATCGAACGCCGCTACGACGATGACGAGGACCGATACCTGCACTCCACGCTCGCCCGGCTGTTCGACGAACTCCGATGTGATGCCTCCGACACCGTGGAGGTGCTGCAGTTGATCGCGGGGAGGACCCAGGTCCTCAACGCCCCGACCGGTACCGGCAAAACCGTCCTGGTCCGAGTCCTTGCGTCCTGGTTCGCCCTCCGAGGCCTGCGGATCACGCTGGTCGTCCCCGACGTGAAAGCCACCCTCGCCACCGCGTGGGACATCTCCGCCGACCTGGCCTTCCTCCACGAGGACGAGCACCTCGACCGACCGGCAAGCTGCGTGCCGCTGATGTCGCGCGACGCAGGCAGGAACGCGCCCTCAAGCACGCCGCACTCATACCGCGAGGAATCCACACTTCCCGGAGAATGGGGCAAACGCGGGGCGCGTGACATCGACAACCTCGCCTACGGCTGCGCCCAGAACAAGCTCCTGGACGGCGCCGGAACCTACCCGCCAGGCCAGGAGAACTGCCTCACCCTGCAGCGTGGCGACACTTTCGCCGCCTGTCCCTGGATCCCCCGGTGCGACAAGTTCGCGCCCGTCTACGACGCCTGCGACGCGGCCGTGGTAGTGACCAACCACCACCACTTCATCGACGGCACGCTCAAGATCGGCGTTAACCTCGACGGCAGGCCGACCCGCGGCCTCACCGTCCGCGAGTTCGCGCTGCGGACCAGCCACGCGGTCATCATCGACGAAATCGACCAGTTCCAGTCCAACGTGGTCAACAAATGCGCCACCACCATCGTCCTGCACTCCCGTCGGCCCTGGACCTCCGCACCCCAGAAGTTCGACACCGACTCCAAGCAACTACCGATCCGGGTTGAGTCCAGCCTTCTCAATTCCGTCAGCCACGTCCGGCTGATGGCCGAGTTCCTGCTGCTGAGCATCTGCCACGGCGCCCTCCACCTGACCATCGGCGACGACGACGCAACGAGGCGGCGCAGCGGCGGCAGCCAGAACGCCGGGTGGCGGCTGGCCCACGGTCGCGACCGTGAACTGATCGACCTGCTGTTCCCCGGCCAGGCCATCGAAGGCCAGCCCATTCCAGAAGACCTGTACGGCAGGCTCGATTCCCTCCTGCCCGGCCGCTACACCGCCCCTAGCCTCGGCGCCGCAGGCGGCAAGGCACCGGTCGGCGAGGATCCGGAATGGGACGACGTGCGGCGGGCGCTGGAGGCGCTGACGGCACCGCGCGGCCAGGACTTCCTCGACCTGGTCAAGCTGGAGTTGCACGGCTTGCTCACCCCGAGCATTCCCGACCCACGTCGGCGCAGCCGCGCAATCAACCTGCTCGTCGTCCGCGGCTACCTGAAGGAACTCGACGCCTGTCTGGGCACCCTCCGCGACCACGTACAGCAGCTCCGACACTCCGGACTGTCCTCGGCCCACCGGATCCTAGAAGCCGTCCATCCCCGGGCCATCAACTCCATCCTTCCCCTCGGCATGCTCGGTCGCGCCATCACCGGCTACCGCGTCACAGGCATGGACGACAAGGAGAAGGCCGCCGAGCTGTCCGCGCAAAACATCTCCGGCGATCCGCACACCTACGTCAGCGAACTCGGCGGCCTGGTCGCGCTCCTCACCGCTCGAGTAGAAAGGCCCGTCATAGGCCTGTCTGCCACCGCCTACTTCCCCCAAGCCATCCGCGAGCACGTGCACGCACCCGTCACCTGGTGGATGACCGACGCCCAGGCCCGCTCCATCGTCACCCAATCCCACACCCTCACCTACGGGCCGGGCCACGCCCTGATGGGCGAGCCCATCCGAATCGCCGGAACCCACCCCAAAGGCAAACCCGAAGCGCTGATCGAACTCGCGCCCGCCTCTACAAGCAAATCTCCAAAAAGATCGAGAAACTACGAAGCTCCGACACCACCAAGGCCCGAGCCCGCGTCATCCTTGCCGCCAACAGCTACGAACAGTGCGCCCACCTGGCAGTCGGTCTGTCCCGCAGCGAAGGCTTCAACCACCGCGTGTGCGTCGCCGTCCCCTCCAGCGAACCGAACCGCCATGCCCGACATCTCCCGGCGGCGAACCTGGCGCGGCCCATCACGCCCGAGGAGTTCGAGGACTTCCCCGCCTACGGCGACATCCTCATCGCCCCGTTCGCCGTCATCGCCCGCGGATTGAACATCGTGGTTGCCACCCGCTCGGCCGTCCAGTCCATCTACCTGTGCACCCGGCCGCCGCTCACCATCGACGACCCCGCCTGGATGTACGGCAGCGTCAACGCCGCCGGTATCAACGCCCTCCCCATCGGGGGCGCCGCAGAACCGGTCCAAGCCCTCCAGGACGCCGCAGAGCAGGCCTGGGAGCAGCTAGGCCTGATTCTGCGTTCCCCCACGCAGTTCTCCGCGATGACCCACACTCTCCAGGAACAGGTCATCGCCGGGATGCTCGTCAACCTCATCCAACTCGCCGGCCGCGCCCGCCGCGGCGGCACGGACATGGACCTGCACCTCGTCGACTACTCCTTCCAGGACGAGACTTGGAGCTCGGACCTGACCACGATCATCCAACGCATCTACTCGCGCTGGCCGCCCGACACCCAGCGCCGCATGAACGACCTGTACGGCGAGGCCCTCGGCGCGTTCCTGTCCTACGCGGGCATCGACCCCGACCTGGTGTGACACCGCTTCCCCGTGCCGCACCACGACCCCGGGCAGCCCATCACCGACACCGTACGTGCCTGGGCAACAACGCTTCCCCGGAATTCAAGGAGATCCGAACCCGTGACCCGCGAGCACGCTCCCCACGCCAACACCCTCGCTGTGCGTTGCACCCCGCAACTCGTCGGTGACTCCGCCGTCCACCTGCGTCTTCAGCGACGAGACCCGCGGCGCGTGGCGCAATCTGCAGAAACGCACCAGCCGAGGCGGCCCCGAGCAGGTCCCTTACAGCATCGCAACGACCGTCCTGCGCGCCCTCACCGGCGGCTACGTCCACCTCGACAAGTACTTCTCCTTCCTGGCCTCCAAGGAATCCATCCCCGACAGCCTGCTCCTGCGGATGTTCACCTACTTGGAAGGGTTCGCGGCCGGCAAGGCCATTGACGCCATCGCCATCAACGAGCCGACCCACCTGGCCCGCCTCGTCGCCGCCACCCGCGAGCAGCAGCATCACCTCGCCGACTTCCTCAAGCCGCGGCCCGGCCAACAGCCGATCGTCCCCAACTGGGTGTACGACACGGTGACCTGGGACCTCGCCAGCCAGCTAGCGGCCCAGACCTTCACCATCACCAAGCTCCACCCGCTCCGCAAACCGGACAAGAACGGGAAGCCGCTCACCTATGGCTGGGAGCCCGGCGAGGCCCGCAAGATCGGCTACTTGCCCGACAGCCAAGGCGACCTCATCGCCTGGGACGCCCCCTTCGGCCGGCTCTATAACGGCGTTGAGGAGATCGACGATCGCGATCACCTCACCAAACGCGACGCCGAATACGCACTGTCGCGGATCTCACTGACGATGAAGACCCTCCCGAACATCGCAAGCCCCGTGCTCTTGCTCGACTCCCACGTCCGGCGGATTTACAGCAACTTCGTCTACGCCAAGACCGCCCTGGTCGCCCAACCCAAACCGGGGCTACCAATGCTGAACATCGCGCTCACCGGCAAAGGAGGCATGCGCACGGTCAACCGACTCGCCCTCCAGGTCCTCGCCTCCCTCAAGATGGACAGCTCCCCGCTCTGCGAGATCGAGAACCGCGCGGCCATCGAACGGAAGATCGTCCGCAAGGCCAAGCAGGCGGGTGAGAAGCCGAGCTTCATCACACCGCCGCCCAGCCAGGTGCGGCCGATCATGCCCAAGAACTACAGCTTCTCCGTCGGCACCGGCGCAGGCATCCACCACCTACGGCTGCTCGCCGACCACGTCGACGCTGTCTTCGCCGACCGGGCCGACCACCTGGACATCGTGCAGGCCGACATGAGCTTCGCACACCGTCCGACCGACAAGCCGCGCACCGCCAAAGACAAAGCCACCCGTCAGGAGGCCGGCCTGTCCACCGACACGTTCGGCTTCCCGCCCGTCCAGGACGTGCACCGGGCCCTCGCCGAAGCGGGCTTCGCCCAGCTGCGGATCCTGTGCCTGTACTACCGGGACGAGACTCGTCTCCGCATGATCAACTGCCTGGCCAAAGCCTATGAAATCGACCCCGCCCGGCTCGATCCACCCGAAGGCAGCGAATACTTCCTCACCGACCGCGTCAGCGTTGTTTTCCGGGCCGCACCCGCCTTCCTCGCCCACGGTCCCGCCAACGGGCGAACGATCGCCGCCGAGGCATTCGCCCCCTACCTGGACAGCAGTGGTGGAGCGGTGATGATCGGCGCGTTCTGCGAAACCGAGCACCCCAACAAGCCAGCCCGGCTGGAGGGCGAGACGTCCGATGCGCTGGCCCTACGGATCGAGCAGATCGACGCGAAGTTCCAGACGAAACGGTTTTTCACCAGCCGTGACATCACCCCCCAGTACCTGCTGGGTAAGAAACGTGGCGCGTTCGGCAAGGCCGACGAGATCGTCCAGCCCTCCAGCACCGACCATCCCGCCTATATGGCCTTCTGCGACCTCTACCGGGGCCTCGGCATCATCGACCAGAGGATCGAACGTGCCCTCGCCACCGACGACAACGAGCCGCTCCTGCCCCGCATCACCTTCTGCGGCATCCACGTCCGCAAGCAGGCCAGTCCCACCGGATCCTTCGGCGAGCCGCGCCGGATCATCCTCGCCTGCGCACTCGTCCCCTCCCCCGAACCCGGCGGTGTCTGGACGATGCTCGGCTGGACCTCGCTCGACCGAGAGTGGCGGCCCTACCGCGAAGCGTCCAACATCTTCCAGACCAACAGCTATCCAGAGCACCGCAACGGCAACGACTCCAGCGAGAACCAGAGGTGGGCCGAGGCCGGCCGGGACATCGACCAAGCACTCGCCGACCTGTCCGAGGAGCTCGATGGCGAACCGTACGCAGTCATCGTCGACGGTCACGCCTGCCGCCGGATCTGGCCCGGCCTGCAGAACCAGAATCTTGACCAGGCACCCGACCCCGACGAACGGCGCACCTGGCTGCCCGGCGCGGGCATCCAACCCCACCACCGGCCCGCCGCGGTCATCCGGATCAACATCCGCAGCGACGAAGTGCCCCAGCCCTACTCGATCACCCAGATCAACAAAGACGGCACGGCCAAAGACCGCCGCACCTCACCGCAGCTTTACAAGTTGACGCCGGACTTCGGCGACTCCTCCTGGATGCTCTTCAACGTCCCTCGCAACTACGACGGCAGCGGCGGCGGCCGCCTCGGGTCCACCCTCACCCGCTGGGACGCCCCCACCGGCAAGGGCGGCGAAGACGCGGCCGAACGCCGCAAGAACGAGCTCAAAGCCCCCTGGTACGCCATGACCGCCACCGAGATCCACCCGCTGGTGTTCCACCCCGGCATCGACGCCGCGCCCTCGCCCACGCCACCGCCCGGCTGTGCCACCAGACCATCGCCTGGACCGACCGCGCCCGCTACCCCGGCCCCCTGCACGCCGCCAAGCAGATCGACCTCGACCACCCCGAATACCGCCGCTCCGCCCCGCCCGAAGACCGCCCCAACTCCGACGAAGAAGAGGAGTTCACTGACGAATAGGTCGAGCTCGAAGCTGGATCGCTATTGGTCGCGTCCAAAAACGTTCGCGACGGGCTCTGGCCCGTATCTCTGGGCCAGAGCCCGTCGCCTCAACAACACCTTCCGGTGGCACATCGGGCTCGAGAATCCGGCCATCGAAGGAAAGGAATGCCGACTTGAACTCCCATGGACGACTACATGCGGTCGCCGGTCTACTCGAGATGCGGCAGGCAGGCTAGCCATCGGGGGCGGGGGCTGTCGTCGTCGACACGCCCCCGCCCGCCCGCCATCATCCGGTCGGGAAGTGGGACGGGATCGTCAACTGGCAGCGGTGGGTGGTGGGGTTGTCGGTGCAGCCATGTGCGCGGTTCCCCGTAGCTGGTTCGAACTGGCGCAGGGAGATCTATGCCGCATCTTTGGCATCGTTAGGTATTCGGTCCGGTCAGCTCGCGATAGCGTTGGGCCCTAACGTGATCACTCTGCGCGCGGGCCGACGCTACAGCATGCAGGCGGTTAGCTAGGTACCCACGGTGACGCGGTAGACGTCGCCGATTGGGGTACCGATAGGCCATGTACGGTCGGTGCGTGTCGCCCCACCGACATAAACTCCCATGGAGCCTACAGACGGGTGCTGTTCGCATGTCATCCAAACTGCAGCGCCCCGACTGCGAACGAGCCGGTGATGGTCAAGGCGCCGTTAGAGGAGTGTGGGGCGTTCCCTCTGTGGCTGGGTTCCAAGGGCTCGGGAACTGCGCGACACCCGTTCATGTTCGCTCGTTGTTTGCTCGTATGTCGCGGAACGTGTTGGCGGTAGGCAACACCAAACGGCATTGCAGGCCGTCGACACCTGTGCATAATGGGAGGGAGCGGCATGCTTCGACACTTTGAATAACGGGCCGACAGCACTTATCTCGGACTTCTAATCCGACGGTCGCGGGTTCGAATCCTGCCGGGCGCGCAACCCCCTGACCTGCACGAACGCCATCCCCAGGCCGAGTGGGTCGAGAGCATGTGGGGCCGGACTGAGGCCGGCCTGTGTCCAAGACATTTCCGCCCACACCGGCCGGTTCACGGGTTTCGACGCCGACAAGGGGGATTGGGGTACGACCGGGCAGCACTCACCGCGCGTCGACCTGTTACCGGGGCCGATGCGTGCGGTTATCCAGTTAGCCCTTACTCGAAGACAAGGACGGGGAGCCCGAGGCTCACGAACACTGAACGGCAGCGGATCCGCCTACTCGCTTCCACTCAGCAGCGTTGCGGCCGGCCGAGTTGACGTGCGGGGTGCGTCGTCGACGCCCGAGTCGGGGCCGTGTCGATCTTGCTGCGTTTCCTGCGGCCCGTGTCTCGCCGACGCACCCGGTTGGTGCCGGGTATCAGCCGGCTCGCCTTCATCACGTGCTTGGCGGTCTTCTCCGCCGCGCGGTGAGCAACCTCGGGCAGCACCGAGGTGTAGGTGTCGGCGGTCAGCACGATGCTGGAGTGCCCCAGCATGTCCTGAACCACCTTCAACTCCACCCCGGCCGCCAGCGCCAGCGTCGCCGCGCCATGCCGCAGGTCGTGCAACCGGATCGGCGGCAGCCCGCACTCGGCCACCAGGCCCTGGAACAGCCGGGTCAGCCGCACCGGGGCCAGCGGGTCACCGTCGGGGGCGGTGAACACGTAGCCGCTGTCACGATGGTCCACTCCGGCCTGCCGCTGCTCGTCTTGTTGTTGTTCACGGTGAGCGCGTAGAGCCGCGACGGTGGTGCGGTCCAGCGCGATGACGCGGGCGCTGGTGGCGGTCTTGGGCGGGCACGCGGTCAGATAGCCCTGGTGTTGCTGGATCTGCTGGGAGATCACCGCGACCCTCTGGTCCAGGTCCACATCGCACCACCGCAGCCCGGCGGCCTCTCCGCGCCGTAGACCCCGTAATGCGATCAGGTGGAACGCCGCGTACAACCGGTGCTCCCGGATCGCGTGCAGGAACTCGGCGGTCTGCGCCGCGGTCCACACCGCGACCGGCGGCCGCTCCCCCGTCCGCTGCCAGTGCTCCACCCGTGCCGCGGTCCACACCACCGCCCGTGGACGCCGCGCCACCGGCAACTCCACCCGAGACGCGGGATTGTCGCTGATGAGCCCCTGCCGGATCGCGGCGTTCAACGCAGTGCGCAGCGTCGCCCGGATCCGGTTGAGTGTCGCCGCCGTCAACGGCGCGCCCTGCGCCTCGTGCCGGCGGACGATGCCGGCGAACATCGCCTGCAGGTGGGAGACCGACAGCTCGGCCAGCACGATCTGCCCCAGGTACGGGGCCAGGTAGCGGCGGACATGGCAGGCGTAGTTTTTGATCGTGGACGCCGCCCCTGTGCGGGTGGCCAGCCAGCGGGTCAGCCAGTCGCCCACCGTGAGCGAAGCATCACCTGCTCCGCGCGGGCTGCCGAACTGTTCCAGCGCCTCCTCAGCGGCCTTCCGCGTGGCGAAGCCACCGCGGCGGATCCGGCGCCGCCGCCCATCCGCACCGACCGGCAACTCCAGCCGGACATACCAACTCCCATGCCGGCGACCGGCCTGCAGCTTCGGACACCGCGCGCCCAGCGCCTTCCTCGACTCCGGATCCACGCATCCACATCGTCGGTACACCCGACCAGAACCCTTGGTGAACACCATGCCGCCCCATCTACACAGTCAACGAACGAAGACGACCGCCGAACCCAGGAGACACAAGCCTGTAGGCAAGTGATGTTTCACTCGAGCAAATCTGTGGGCTCCACCGGGTCCATGGCCGGTGTTGTGGGGGGTTGCGTCCACGGGGGTGGTGTACGAGTTTCCGCAGGTGAAGAGCGTGGCGCCGTGACGTGAGACGGCCACCGCGTGATCCTTCGAGATGGATGATCAAGAAGAAGGAGACAACGCGATGGCCGTGGACAACAGTGTGGACCCCGCCGAGTGGATTGCCGAGCAGATCGGGGCGTGTGAGCCCGATGTGTTGCGGTCGCTGGTCAAGACGATGGCCGAAGCGCTCATGAGTGCGGAGGCGACGCCGTTTGCGGGGCCGGCTACGGACAGCGATCCGACGAGCGGGTCAACCGCCGCAACGGCTACCGGCCCCGGGAGTGGGACACCCGCGCCGGCACCGTCGAGCTGGCCATCCCCAAGCTGCGCTCGGGGTCCTACTTTCCCGAGTGGCTGCTGGAGCGCCGCCGCCGGGCCGAGCAGGCCCTGGTGAGCGTGGTGGCCACCTCCTATCTCCTGGGCGTCAGCACCCGGCGGGTGGACAAGCTGGTCGAGCAGATGGGTATCAAGGGCATCTCCAAGAGCCAGGTGTCGGAGATGTCGAAGGTGCTGGACGCCCAGGTCGCCGCGTTCCGCAACCGGCCTCTGGAGGCCGGGCCCTATGCGTTCGTGTGGGTGGACGCCCTGACGCAGAAGGTCCGCGAGGGCGGCCGGATCGTCAACGTGCATGTGCTGGTGGCCACCGGCGTCAACGCCGACGGGCACCGCGAGATCCTCGGGATCGAGGTGACCTCGGCCGAAGACGGCGCCGGATGGCTGGCGTTCCTGCGCGGACTCGTCGCCCGGGGCCTGTCGGGCGTCCAACTGGTGATCTCCGACGCCCACCGCGGCCTGGTCGAGGCGATCGGGGCGACGCTGCCGGGCGCGTCCTGGCAGCGGTGCCGGACCCACTACCTGCGGAATCTTCTGACGAAGGTGCCCCGGTCGGCGCAGCCGTGGGTGGCGACGCTGGTGCGCACCATCTT